>NZ_BAABJX010000033.1:0-181296 GCF_039543525.1 Algivirga pacifica | reverse complement strand
AGGAAGAAGGAAGAAGGAAGAAGGAAGAAGGAAGAAGGAAGAAGGAAGGGCGCCCCTTGTGGTCGCCCCGACGATAGGGTAAAAGAATAATTAAGAAGAACCTAGTCAAAGAATTCAGATTTTATCGGTTACGATCCTTTGAGAGAGCAATTGGAGTATCATAGATAAAATCGCTCTTTGACCATATGCTAAGGTTTCCAAAACTATACAATAGATCTTTCTTTTATGACTGCATGATTATGGCTAACTTCTATAAGTTGAATTCTTAACCTAAACACCAAGACAATGTTAATGACCACCACAAACACCATTGAAGGACATCCAGTACAGCAATATCATGGATTAGTATCAGGAGAAGCGATTATCGGGGCGAACTTTATGAAGGATTTTTTTGCTGGTATTCGTGATATTATTGGAGGGCGATCTTCTTCCTATGAACGCGTACTGAAAGAGGCAAAGGAAGAAGCCTTGAAAGAGATGCAGTTGCAAGCGAAGGAAAAGGGAGGGAATGCAATTATTGGAATTGATTTGGATTATGAGACCGTAGGACAGAATGGAGGGATGTTGATGGTGGTGGCTACAGGGACGGCGGTGAGTATTTGAGGGTGGCTAAGCCCTAAGGCCGCGCCAGTGGCGCGGCCTTAAAACTTCCCCAAAAATGTCAAACTTCTCTTTTCCGTGTAAGTTTCTTTCTCCCCTGCAATGCAGAAACCGACGTGTCCACCTTTATTAGGAGCTTCCAAGTCTACATATTTATGATTTCTGAGAAGATCATAAGGAATAGAAGGAGTTCCAAGGAAAGGATCATTGGTGGCATTGATGACCAAGGTAGGATGCTTGATGTTTTCCAGTTGGTATAGCGAACTGGCTTTTTCGTAATAATCATTAGCATCCTTAAATCCGTGCAGGGGAGCAGTATAATACTCATCAAATTCCCTTAGTCGCTTGATATTATGTTTTTCGATAAGAGAGGCATCGATTTGCCCAGGAAGCATTTTGGCCTTGATTCTTACTTTGTTGTTGAGGTCATACATAAAGTTTTTATTGTAGATCAAGCTTCCGAAAGTCTCCAGTTTGTCACAACTGCTGCTTAGGTGGATAGGGGTAGAGATCGCAACACCCGCTTGTATAGAAGAAGGGATATCATGTTTCTTATTCCCCAAGTAATTTAAGGTCACACTACCTCCCATACTAATCCCCACCAAAGAAATGTTGTGGTAGTTATAAGTAGCAACCACATGTTGTACGACACGGTCAATATCACCAGTATCACCACTATGATAGAAACGAGGCAGTCTATTCATTGTGCCACTACAGCTACGGTAGTTCCATGCTAAAACATCCCATCCAGCTTCATTGAAAATTTTTACCAGTCCGTGGCAATAGTGTCGGTCGCTACCTCCTTCTAGTCCGTGGGTAATGATCAATAGTTTGTCGCTTCCTATTTTGGACCAGGAAAGGTCTAGGAAATCCCCATCGTTTAGCTCAAGACGTTGAGGGGTGTAGTTTACTCCTTCTACCTTTCGTAGTTTAGCTGGTAAGATGGTTTGCATATGTCCATTGAAATGCATCATTGGAGGTCTGAAAGGAGTAGAATCAAGGATTGCCATAGTTTATCTTATTATAAAAAATATATTTTTCACTGCTCACTGCTACAGCGGCATCGTTAACTTTAATAACTGTTTACCGTTTATATGGTTGCTTTTTACGGTAAAGTAATGCTCAAAGCCCGGGAAGTCATCTGGATGAACGGTTATCGTTAGTTCTCCAATGTCTCCACTTTCTACTGTTTGTTTACTCCACTGTACATTCAAGCAATAGCAAGCGCTTTTTAACTCATCAATAAATAATGTTTCTTTTCCCGTATTGGTATATCGAAATGTGGTGGTCAGTAGCCCTTCTTTATTGTAAATAAGTTCTTTTTCCGTATGGTCAAAGAGTAAGAAAGGCTTTTTGTTCTCATCTATAATTCTTGAAGAATCTGTAATGGGGGCGTTGGTAATAGTAGCTTCTATACTTACCGTCTGGGAGAAGCCAGAGTTGTCTATAAGGGTAGCTTCTTTTCGAATATAGCTATCCATTCCTTCGGTGTTGATACTCAAGGTAAATGAGTCCTTTTCTTTGGGGGGGATAGGTTTGTCTTCTAAGTGGGCTTGGGTACATCCGCAATCAACGGATAAGTCGTAGAGTTGGTAAGTGCTTGTGCCTACATTGGTGTAGTGAAAGGTATAGGTTAGGGTAGTGTCTTTTGGAACTTTCCCGAAGTTGACAGAGCGAGTATGTAGTAGGGGGATTTGTCCAAGACTATGGAGTTGTGCCAATATGGAAATAATGAAAAAAATGAGGGGTGATCTCATGTGAACAAAGTTGTTTTAGTTTGCCATTAATAAGTTGTGCCAACCTAAGTATAGAAAGTTGGTTTATGTGGAAAAAATAAATTCTATATCAACTTTCCGCTACAAAGGTAATAGGTTTGACGAAATATAGTAGTGACTCAAAATCCAATATAATAATCATGACTTTAGGGTATTGATAGTTAAAATTGAACTCAGTTGTTAATTTTTAAATAAGAGTAGTTTATTTTGTAGAATAGTCATTGTTAGGCTTAATGTTTTGTTATACTGTATGCTTTTTATATGCGTATTGGTGTGAATGACTCAAACTAAAAAACAAACATAAAACTATTGAAACATGAAGAAGTATCTTATTTATACCATATTGGTAAGCTGCCTGTGCCTCGCTTGTCAACAAGAGGGGATAGGTGATTATGCATCATTGAGACATTTTATTGAGTTTACTGATCAAAATGGAAACTCATTGATAGGGAAAGGTATTATAGAAAAAGATTCAATATTTAAGTTATCAGTAACAAGAGATCACAATGGCCTTTACGATACCACATTTATCCCATGGGAAGGAATCGAACTTGGTAATGTTACCTATATTGAGGGAGCCTATCGATCAGATGGGAGAGACTCTCTAAAATATGATTGGTGGGTAGAAAAAACTAAGCATTCAATATTTTTTCAAGATCAGCAAACACTATACGACTACAAGCTATTGTTTTTAATTAATGGACAAGAGTACGAGTTTTATTTTACAAGATATCATCGTAGTAAAGATGATAAAATTATAGTGCAATTAATACACAATGGAGATGAAGTCCCTATTTACGCCGAAAATGAGGCCTATAAGCCTTATTCTATAGTGAATTACAAGGCGGTACTTCCTGGATATTAGTTTGGTTAGGTGTAAGTACAAAAGAAAGCCTCAACTCTAACTATTTTGGAGTTGGGGCTTTTTGATTCTCTTTGTGGCATTAAAACCAAAAGAGGCGATATATCTCAAAGATACACCGCCTCAATCGGAAAAAACTTATAGCAATACAGGTTGTTTAACATACTGCCTCACGGCAGAAAACAATGTATTGTAATTATTGAGCTGCTACTACATCAACAGTGATAGAGTGCTCTACTTCTTTGTGAAGGTCAAGTACTGCAGTGTAAGTACCCAATACTTTAACTTCAGAAGTGAAACCAATTTTCTTTCTGTCTACCTCGAAACCTTTAGATTTCAAAGCGTCAGAAATTTGAAGAGGAGTCACTGCACCGAAGATCTTGCCAGACTCACCAGCTTTAGCTTCGATAGTCAATGTCAACTCACCAATGCTAGCAGCCAAAGCCTCAGCATCTTTCTTGATTTTCTCTACTTTGTGAGCAGCTTGCTTGATGTTTTCTGCTAGTACTTTTTTGTTTTGCTCTGTAGCTAGTACTGCATAACCTTGAGGGATTAGGTAATTTCTACCGTATCCAGGCTTCACATCAACCAGGTCATTCTTATAGCCAACACCTTTGATGTCGGTTTTTAGGATGATTTCCATTGTTGTATATACTTTAAATGTATTTGTCAGATAGAATAGAAATTACTTCAAACCGTCTGCTAGGTAAGGTAGCAAAGCGATTTGGCGAGCTCTCTTAACAGCCTTCGCAAGTCTCTTTTGGTATTTCAATGAAGTACCAGTGATTCTTCTTGGAAGGATTTTACCTTGCTCGTTCAAGAATCTCATCAAGAAGTCAGCATCTTTGTAATCGATGTACTTGATGCCATACTTTTTGAAACGGCAGTACTTTGCAGTCTGCTCTTTTCTGTTGATCGGTTCGTTCTGTAATGTCATGATGCTGATTCAGTTTTTTGTTGATCTTTAATCAATTTACCGTTTCTTCTTCTTTCGTTGAACTCTACACCGTATTTGTCTAGGTGTACTGTCAAGAAGCGAAGAACTTTCTCGTCACGCTTGAATTCGATCTCGAAACGCTCGATCAACGTAGGCTCAGCTTTGAACTCGAACAATTGGTAGTAACCAGTTGTCTTTTTGTTGATAGGGTAAGCCAATTTTTTCATACCCCACGTCTCAGAATGGTAAAGATCAGCACCATTTTCTTTCAAGAAGTTCTCGAACTTCTCGACAGTCTCCTTGATTTCGGCATCGTTCAGCACAGGCGTTACGATGAAGACTGCCTCATAGTTTTTCATACTCATAACTTAATTACCTAATAAGGTATTACATTAATTTAAATAAAAATGATTACTCATTTTCGAGTGCGCAAAGGTAGAAATTAATCCTTAAAAGTACAAATGTATCTCCGTAATTCACTGTATTAGCTTTTCAATAAGCATTGTTTGAAGCGTCTTTCCAGTACTTTAGTGTTTAATTCTTTTCCGATAAAGACCATGCGGTTGGTACGTTCCTCTTCCGGTCTCCAAGGGGATCCCAAGGTGATTGCTGATTGATTACGAACGGCTTGAAAGATGACTTTTCGATCTTCATTGGGGAAATGAAATATTCCCTTAATACGATAAAAGGCCTCTCCCTGCAATTGTAATAAAACCGTTAGCCAGTATTCCAGCTCCTGAGGGTTTACCATTCCTGTTGCCGTAATGCTATGAGAGACAATGTGATGGTGATGGTGATGGTGATGAGCAGGTATAAAAGAGCTTTTTTCCTCTACCTTTTCCGGAGAGTAGGCCTTAAGATCCAAAATCTTCTTACTACCATAGTCTGCATTTTGGGTGGTAAGGATATCAGCATAAGGATTAAGTTTCTTAAGCACTTCTTTGACTTCTTTTAAATACCCTTCTGCGACTAACTCTTTCTTGTTAAGTAGTATAAGGTCTGCGAAAGTGACCTGTTGTACAGCATTTTCGTCATCCTTCAGACTGTCCTCCAAATATTGCGCGTCGGCCAGGCATATTGTTCCGTCAAGGTAGAAATACTTTTGCACCAACGGATCGGTGGTAAATGGCATAGCGATACTAGAAGGTTCAGCAATACCAGTGGTCTCTATTAGTAAGTGATCAAACTTATCACTTTGCTGCAGCAGTTTATTGAGTGTTTCGTGCAGCTCTTCACTGAGCGTACAACAAATACAACCGTTAGACATTTCAAAGATTCCATCCTCTATGCCAACCACCAGGTCGTTGTCAATCCCTGTTTCTCCAAACTCATTTTCTATAATGGCAAAGCGTTTGTTAGGGTGTTCTGCAATAATGCGATTGAGTAATGTGGTTTTCCCTGCACCTAAAAAACCTGTGATGATCGTGACCGGGATACGATTGATATTTTCCATAACAAGTAGATCTATTTTGAATTATTTTTATACAAATGAATAAGGAGACTACTATTGCACATGACCATTTGTGATACTGTAAGTATGGATGATCTATAAAACGTAAAGGTAAAAAGTTTTTGCTATTTCCTGTGTGCTCCTCTTTGTACCAAACAGGATAGATTATTTAAAGTTGTAGTATTATTAGTTATATTTGAAACCTTTAAATAAATCAGAAGAAAATGAGAACAAACATGAGAAAAGTTATGATGGGAATGCTCCTGTTAGGAGTATTGGGAACGAGTATGAGTTCGTGTCACAGTCGTCGAAAAATGAAGAAATTTGATCCTACAAAACCAATTCCTTGTCCTATCAAAGATTGCTAGAAAAATATATAGTATAGCGCAAATATTGTCAATATAGCACAAGGTATCGCCAACCATAGCACAGGGCATCGCCCTGTGTAAAATGATATACATTTTACCAATTACACTATGAGAAATAGATTATCTCACCTCCTTAGTATAGCCCTTCTAGGATTGTTTATTGTAAGTTGTTCATTGCAGTCAGAACGGGATCAATTCTTTTTAAAAGGGAAGTCGAAGCTTGAGAAAAGGGCCTTTCAGGAAGCAGCCAGAGATTTCTCAGAAGCCATTCGTTTAGATTCCACATTTAGTGAGGCGTATATCAACAGAGGAGTTGCTTATGCTGAACTAGGAAACCTGGAAGAAGCTTTAGAAGACTACCAGCAAGCATTGGTATTGAATGACACCTCTAAGGATGCCTTGTTTAACCGGGCAATAGCTTATTTTGAGGTAGGTAAATATCAGAAATCTTTAGAGGATCTGAACAAGGCAGAGCAGGTTGGTTTGCGTACAGTGAATCTATATGTTAACAGAGGAATGGCAAGACAACAATTGGGGGATACAGAAGGGGCGTTGCTTGATTTTGAGGAGGCGATTGTGTTGCAGCCAGAAAATACGTCTGCTTTGGTAAATAAAGGGTATGTACATTTTAGTCGTCAAGAATACGACTTGGCGGAAGAAAGTTTTCAAAAGGCTTTAGTGCAGGATCCAAAACATGCAGACGCCTTAAATAATATTGGAATGGTAGCGATTGAAGAGAAAAATTACGATAAAGCTATCAAATACCTTACAAAAGCATTGAATATTAATGCTGCTCATCCTTATTACAGAAGTAACCGAGCTTATGTATTGGCATTGTCAGGAGAAATAGAAGAGAGTAGAAAAGATTTAAAGGTCTCTTTGTTTTATCAAAAAGATAACTCTGAAGCATTGCGTAATATGGGGATTACTTATTTACAAGAGCGCAATTGGGAGCAAGCTAAAGTATATTTGGATAGTGCAGCAACCTTGAATCAGTTTACCCCTAAACTTAATTACTATCAGTATTTATTATATAAAGGCCTGAAAGATAAAAGAAAGGCTTGTACTTATCTCCAGAAATCGGTGTCAATGTCTGAAAATATGCTTACGGATATGGATAGAAACTACTGCCAATAAGTAGCATGTTTTCTGTAAAAAAGGCGTATTTTTAGTCGAAATAATGGATAATTTTGTAATATTATTATATCCTTGTTGAACGGAATAAGGAAAAATAGCATCGATTGCTGTATCATATCAAAATAATAACACTGTAGCATGGATTTTCAAAATCTATTACTAGACCAAAACGGGGGAGTACTTACGATCACAATCAACAGAGAAGAAAAACTCAATGCCCTAAATGCAAAAACTATTGGAGAGCTAGAGGAAGCTATTCAAATTGCTTATGACAAAGATGAAATTAGAGCTGTTATTGTCACTGGGAAAGGACAAAAAGCTTTCGTAGCCGGTGCTGATATCTCTGAGATTGCAGAGTTGGACGAACTAAACGCCCGAAAGTTTTCGGAAAGAGGACAAGAAGTCTTTGCGAAGTTTGAGCATTGTCCAAAACCTGTGATTGCAGCAGTCAATGGATATGCCTTAGGTGGCGGTTGCGAGTTGGCAATGGCGTGTCATATGAGAGTGGCGAGCAATAACGCTATGTTTGGGTTGCCTGAAGTATCTCTGGGAATTATCCCGGCTTACGGAGGAACGCAGCGTCTACCTCAGTTGGTAGGGAAGGGAGTGGCTTATGAAATGATCACAACAGGAGATATGATCAGTGCCGAAAAAGCAGAGCGAGTAGGTTTGGCTAATTACAATGTGCCACAGGAGGAATTACTTAAGAAATGTCATGATTTGATTGATAAGATCACAAAGAAAGGTCCTTTGGCAGTTGCGCATGCGATTGACTGTATTCATTATTCATTAACGAGTAGTGATGGTTACAATATGGAGGCGAATGCTTTTAGTAGTTGTTGCAAAACAGGAGACTTTAAGGAAGGAACGGCTGCATTCCTTGAAAAAAGAAAGCCGAACTTTGTAGGCCAATAATAATATGTTCGCCTTTATCGTTACGATAGAGGCGAACAATTAAGGTTTTAGAAAATATCCCGCTTAGGCGGGTTTTTTTTATTGAAGAGAAGAATAAAGATGCTGAAAAGATTAATGTCAGACACGGTGCTTTATGGGATGAGTACCGTATTGGCCCGTTTGATTAATTATACGTTGGTAAGAATACATACGGGAGTGGCAGCGCCAGATGGGTATGGAATTATCTCTATTTTTTATGCCTATATGATATTATTCAATGCCTTGTATACCTATGGTATGGAGACCTCATTTTTCCGATTTGCCACAAAGGCATCCAAAGAAGAGCAGGAAAGAGTCTTTAACAATATCATGACGTCTTTGATGCTTACGTCAGTGTTCTTTTCTTCCTTACTGTATTTTAATGCGGAAGCGATAGGGTTATGGATGGGGTATGACAATAGTGCTTTGTATGTACAGTGGTTTGCGATGCTGCTTACAGTCGATACGCTATTGGTTTTGCCATTTGCTAAGTTGAGGATAGAACAAAAAGCTTTGCGTTTTGCCACCCTCAAAGTTACGGAAGTGATCATTACCGTAGGGCTTAATATATTCTTCTTGATTCTTTGTAGGGATATACATGAAGGAAAATACCTGCAGGAGTGGAAAAGTGTTGTGGATTTAATTTATGATCCATCGCTGGGGATAGGGTATGCTTTTTTGGCTAATTTATTGGCGAAAGTATTGATCTTCATAACCTTCTTCAAGCAGTTTATTACATGGAGACCTCAGCTGGATTGGAAGCGTTTGCAACAATATTATCGTTATGGTTTTCCATTGATACTGATAGGAGTAGCCTTTTTTGTGAATGAGGCTTCGGATAAGATTTTATTGGAAAAGTGGTTGCCTGAAGGGTTTTATGAGCAAGGGGATAGTACTTATGCTATGGGGGTGTATGCAGCCTGTTATAAGTTGTCAATTTTTATAACACTTGGGGTTACGGCCTATAAATATGCAGCAGAGCCATTTTTCTATGCTCAGGCAGGGCAGAAGGACTCTCCCAGGCTTTTTGCAAGAGTGATGAAGTACTTCGTTATATTCTTAATGATGATGGTTGTCGGCGTAGTGGCTAACCTTGATTGGTTGGCTGGTTTGTTGATCGGTAAAGAGGAATATTTGGTAGGGCTGTCTGTTGTACCTATACTGTTGATGGCTAATGTTTTTCTCGGTGTTTATTACAATTTATCGGTTTGGTTTAAAGTAACCGATCGCACGAAGTTTGGAGCTTTCCTAAGTTTGGGAGGTGCGATGATTACCGTATTAGGGAACTACTTCTTGATCCCTATACTAGGGTATCATGGAAGTGCTATAGCTACTTTGGCTTGTTATGGGAGTATGATGATAGCCTCTTATTGGTTTGGACAGAAGTATTATCCTGTTCCATATCAGGTAGGAAATGCGTTATTGTATGTCTTTTCGGGAGTTTTAGTAGCTTATGTTGTATTTAACCTTGAAATAATGCATTTTTGGACTTCATTTTTTGTGAAGAATAGCATACTAATGGCCTTTGTGTTGTTGATTTTGTTTTTAGAACGACAAGAGTTGAGGAAGGTAGTTAATAAGTAACTGAATAGATGAGAATAAAAGTAATTAACCGTTCTGGGCATGACTTGCCTGAATATCAGACAGCACATGCTGCAGGAATGGACTTGAGGGCTTCTTTAGAAGAAAGTATCGTATTGAAGCCATTGGAGAGAAAACTAATTCCTACTGGGATATATATGGAGCTACCTGCCGGGTTTGAGGCGCAAGTGAGGCCTCGTAGTGGACTAGCTTACAAACACGGGCTGACAGTTTTAAACAGCCCTGGTACGATCGATGCAGATTATAGGGGGGAGGTGAAAGTGCTATTAGTGAACCTATCTGACCAGCCTTTTGAGGTGGTAAATGGAGAGCGCATTGCTCAGATGGTGATTGCCAAACACGAAACTATATCCTGGGAGAACGTTGAGGTATTATCAGATACGGATCGAGGAGCAGGAGGCTATGGAAGCACTGGCAAGAGCTAATTCATTAACCTTTTAGGTAATGGTTAACTCTTGTTAGAAATAATGTGTTGATCAAAAATTCTACTATTTTATGTTTAGCCTTATATGTAGCTAAACAATCAATATACTTTTTTTAATAATAAGACATTATGAAAATTGTAGTACCTATGGCAGGACGTGGTTCACGTCTTCGCCCACATACCCTAACAACACCCAAACCACTTGTGAAAATAGCTGGTAAGCCGATTGTTCACCGTTTAGTGGAGGATTTGGCTGCTATGTCAGACGATAAATTAGAAGAAATTGCTTTTGTAGTAGGTGATTTCGGAAAAGAGGTAGAGAGAGAATTGATTGAAATTGCCGAATCTCTTGGGGCAAAAGGAAAAATATACTACCAGGATGAGCCATTAGGAACAGCACATGCGATTTACTGTGCTGCTGATTCTTTAGATGGAAATGTGATTGTAGCGTTTGCAGACACTTTATTTAAGGCAGACTTTACTATCGATAGAAGTCAAGATGGTATTATCTGGACTCAAAGAGTAGAGGACCCATCAGCATTTGGTGTGGTAAAATTAGACGAAGAAGGTGTAATCACAGACTTTATTGAGAAGCCTCAGGAGTATGTCTCAGATCATGCCATCATAGGTATTTACTACTTCAAGGAAGCTGAAAAGTTGAAGGCTGAACTGAAATACTTGATTGATAATAATATCATGAACAGTGGAGAGTATCAGTTGACAGGAGCTTTGGAGAATATGAAAGCCAAAGGGACTAAGTTTAAACCGGGTACTGTTGATCACTGGTTAGACTGTGGTAATAAGGAGGCGTTGGTGCATACCAATAGAAATTATCTAGATTTCATTAAAGATCAAGACTTGATCTCAGAGTCTGCAAAGTTAAATAATGCAGTGATTATCAGTCCTGTTTATATTGGAGAAGGTGTTGAAATCAATAATGCGGTAGTAGGACCTTACGTTTCTGTAGGAAAGAATACAAAGATTTCTAATGCAGTCGTGCAAAATAGTATCGTACAAGAATATACCGTTATTGCTAAGGTAAATATTGAAAACTCAGTGGTAGGTAACTATGTAAACTACGTGGGTAGAGCCAAGGATCTGAGTATTGGAGATTTCACTTCGGTAAAAGAGTAGAAAATAAGATTTTCTCTTGATTTTAATGCCCCTGTAGAATAACTCTTCAGGGGCATTTCTTTTATATGCTTCCCTGAATTTGTATCTTCCATTTAACATACATTCTTTTGACACCTGAATTTTTGTAATTAGCCTTCAAGATAATGAGAATAGACAGTACTTATTGTATTCTTTTTTTACTGATGCTCACCTTGTACCCTACGGGAGAGGTAGAGGCGCAATTCAGGAAAAAAAAGAAGAAAGAAGAAAAAAAGACAGAAGTTATCAAGGGACCTAATGGTCCTACCATTTCAGCCCGATACCAATACGAAGAAGAGTTTATTGGAGCGGTTGGGTTGTATGTTATTCAAGATTATGAAGAGGCACTAAAGATATTCAAAGATTTAGAAAAGAAAGATCCCACCAATGATGTCGTTAAATATCAAATAGCTCTCTGTCTTAAGGAAATGAATGCTTTTGATGAAGCTGAACATAAAGTTGTTCAAGCCCTAAAGCTGCAGGAGGGAAATCCTTATTATTATGATTTTTTGAAGGAGCTTTTTAAGGAACAAGAAAAATGGGGAGAGGTGCTTCAGGTATTGGAAGATAAGCATCGCAAGCTAGGAGAGGATAAGGAGGTGTATATGGAAAAAGCTTCTTGTTACTTGATGCTGAGTAAACCCTATAAGGCATTAGAGCAATACGATTTAGTAGAAAAGAAGTTTGGAGTCGATGAGGTGGTCATTCATCAAAAACAACGTATTTATTTTCGTTTGGATGACTTTGATAAGGTATTGGAAGAGGGAGAGAAGCTAATTACTACTTACCCTCATATAGCAGCTTATCGCTTAGCTCAGGTAAGGATTTTACTGGGGCATCAGCAGAATGATAAAGCAATGGAGTTGTTGAAGCCATTAGTACAGGAGCACCCAGAAGATGGGAATGTGCAATTTTTACTTGGGTATATCTATAGAGGACAAGGGAATCAGGAAGGCTTTTTGGAAGCAATTGAAAAAGCAATTCAAAGTGAGGACTTGGATATTAATGAGAAAACATCGCTTTTGTCCAAGTATTTAGCTTCTCCTACTGAAGCGCAGTTAGATGAGGGATTTCGTTTTGCAGAGTTAGCACTTCAAGCTACACCTGATAGCTATTCCTTGAATGCTATCATGGGATCTTTCTTAGCTCGTAAAAAACAATGGAAAGAAGCCCAGGTATATTATGAGCAATCAGTTAAGCTAAATCCAGATAATTTTGAAGTCTGGAGTGAGCTACTTCATATCGACCAAAATATTCGAGATGTCAAGAAGCTACTATATCACTCTGAAGAAGCGATGGAGATTTTTCCGAATAACCTTAGCTTTTATCTTTTCAATGGACAGGCGAATATGATGGAAGAAAATTACCTGGAAGCCTCCTTGATTTTGGAACAAGCAAAGCGTTTGGCTGTAACTCCTGAAGCCAAAGGACAGTTGAATGCGCAATTGGCAGAGGTATATTATCATATGAAAGACTACGCTAAGTCAGATGCTTATTTTGAGGAAGCCTTAAGGTATACTCCTGAGGCACCGTTAGTATTAAATAATTATAGTTACTTTTTGTCTTTACGTAAGGAGTATTTATCCAAGGCAAAAGCGATGGCTGAGAAGCTTGTAGAATTATATCCAGGTAATCCATCTTATATCGATACCTATGCTTGGGTATTATATGCGGCAGAGGATTATGAGAATGCAGAGAAGTTTCTAGCCAAGGCTATAGCAATTAGCGAAGAAGCCGTTATTCTAGAACACTATGGTGATGTATTATTTAAATTAGGTCAAAAAGATAAAGCCTTAATCTATTGGAAAAAGGCGATGGAGAGAGGAGGAGATGCTAATGAGCAGTTGAGAGAAAAGGTAGAACAAGGAAAACTGGTAGAATAGAAGTTAAAAGATTAATAAAGAAAAAGAGGCTGTCTCATAAATCCTGAGACAGCCTCTTTTTCTTTATTAATCTCTTGTAAGTCCTCTTGAAATAACAATTTTCTGAATTTCAGAAGTTCCTTCGTAGATCTGCGTGATTTTCGCATCTCGCATTAATCGCTCTACATGGTACTCTTTTACGTATCCATATCCTCCGTGGATTTGAACTGCTTCAACAGTAGCTTCCATAGCAACGTCAGAGGCGTAAAGCTTAGCCATGGCAGCTTGCTGTGAAAAGTCCATTCCTTGGTCTTTCATCCAGGCAGCTTTGTAGACCATATTCCTGGCAGCTTCAATTTTCGTTGCCATTTCTGCAAGCTTAAAGCCAATTCCTTGATGCATGTGGATTGGCTTTCCAAAAGTCTTTCGCTCTTTGGAGTATTGAATGGCTAACTCTAATGCACCGGCTGCAATGCCTAAGGCTTGAGCCGCAATACCTATACGTCCTCCATCCAAGGTACCCATCGCAAACTTAAACCCAAATCCATCATCTCCAATACGATTTTCTTTTGGGACTTTTACATCATTAAAGTTCAGCTGATGTGTATCTGAGCCTCTGATCCCTAATTTGTCCTCTTTTTTACCTACTACAAAACCCTCCATATCTTGTTCTACGATTAAGGTATTGATTCCCTTGTGTCCCTTTTCACGGTCTGTTTGTGCCATGACGATGTAGACATAAGCATTTTTACCATTCGTAATCCAGTTTTTGTTACCATTCAGAAGGTAAAAATCCCCTAGGTCTTCAGCAGTGGTGTGCTGTGAAGTCGCATCACTACCAGCTTCCGGCTCTGAAAGACAGAAAGCTCCTATAACTTCACCTGTTGCTAGACGGGTAAGGTATTTTTGCTTTTGCTCTTCGGTGCCAAATTTTTCCAATCCCCAGCATACAAGTGAATTGTTTACAGACATCATTACAGAGGCAGATGCATCCACTTTGGAGATCTCTTCCATAGCTAGTACGTAAGAGATCGTATCCATTCCTCCTCCATTGTATTTAGGGTCTACCATCATTCCCATAAAGCCCATTTCGCCCATTTTATTAATCAGCTCTCTAGGGAATACTTGCTTCTCGTCACGCTCAATGACGCCTGGAAGTAGTTCTGTTTGGGCAAAGTCTCTTGCAGCCTCTTTTACGGCTAGTTGCTCTTCGGTAAGTTGAAAGTTCATGTTGTTTGTACTTATGTGTTGTGTAATGCAAGTTACTACGATTGTAGTGAACTTGTTGTTGATTGGTTGATAAGTGATTGTTTATTCACTTATGGGTAGTAAAAAAACAAGAAGACCATTTATTGTGTAAGTATTCTTGTTTTTGGGTAGAGAAATACTCTATCACTACTTCGAAAAGTACAAATAAATATCGAGCATACAAAAGAAAAAGAAGGGATATCGCCAGTATTTAAAAGAAATTACTGACGATTTCCGCTACGGCAATTCCTAGTAGATTTCCAACGGCAAGTCCTGCAACGCCCATGGCCATTCCTCCAACAAGGATAGCTCGATTATTCATCACTGATGCTACTTGTCCAACAAAAGGAGGGCCATACAGGCAAGCTACACCCGTGATTAAAACAGTATCGGCATCAATTTTAAAGAAGTAAGCTAGAATAAGGTGTAGTATGACTGATCCAAACAAGACGATACCTGTAAAGATAAAGATAGGTTCGCTACTACCTAAAATCATGGATACATCAGAAAGCATTCCTGCAGCCAGACAAAACATTAGTAACAAGAAATCTCCAAGCTTTGAAGCTTTTGTAAGCTTTCTGGTTATAGGAATAAAAGAAGCTGCTACACCGAAAACTGTCAAGAGAATAATAAATAGGGCATCATTAATTGTACCTAGGAATAAAAAATTGAGGCCTGCGGAAATACCTGCGGCTGCAATCGCAAAGCCGGTAGCATATAGGTAATTAGGAATAGGTTTTAATGTAGAAGATTGCTGACTTTTTGCAGTATTTTCTACAAATACTTGTTTTCTTTCAGGTAAAAAGTATCGAAATACCTTAGGTGCAATACTGGTTAAGAATACCAAGTAAATACCTCCCAAAATCACATCAGCTAAGTTGAGTGCTCCAAATAAAGAACCATCAGCTCCTACTGCGATTTGTATACTAGACATATTAGGGGTACCTCCTATATATACTCCTGTCAGCATTCCAGAAATATGAGCATAATTTTCAGGTAACTGACTTTTCATAACCATAGCACCCAAGAAAGACATAAGGACTACAGATCCACTGAATAGTCCAAAGGACAGGAGTGTTGTTCTTGCTTCAGTTAAAAAGGTCTTAAAATTAGATTGTAATAAAATCAAAGGAATAGCCAGTACAACCGTCACCTGTGTGATAAGATTGGTAATCTCCTTATTAATCAAGGAAGGAAATAAGTTTCCTAATAAAATACCTGTAACGTAACAAAGTACAACAGGACTAGCGATTGAGCTAATTCTAAGGAAATTTGATATTTTGATTAACGTGTAAGGTAAGACGGCTACACATATAAGCTGAAACAGAGTAAGACTGGCTGAATTCATATTTGGTAGATTTAGTTTAGTTTGATAGGATCTCACTTTAAATCAAAATAATGAATGATATTTTTTGAGATTCTAAGACAATCATTGGTGCTATTACCTTACAAGAAGGAATTGGCATGTTTGTGTTACGAATTGTAGCGCATTGTGATATTATTGCACTATTTTAATGTGTGTGTTGCAAATATAAGGCTTTTGTCTAAAAAATTGTGTTAGGAGAGTAGGAACCTCTTTTGCTAGCCTTGATCAGTAAGTAAAAAAAGTAATAGCAATATACTTAGGATAACGCCTCCAATTCCCATAAGAAAAAGTCCGTGCTTCCTGATTTGATTATTATACAGTAGGACTCTTTCTCCATTAGGAAGAGTCTTGCGGGCATATCTCCAGTATTGACCTAAAATGATTCCCATAATTCCTCCAAAGAAGGTCAGTAAATAACCTGAGACTATCCAAGAGGTTGTAATGTCTTCTGGAGCTCTTAGTTTATTGAGTCTTTGTTCTTTCAGGTACTCCAGGAGTTGAGGAGTCATGACTTGCCCTCTCTTTGCTAGTATTTTATGAGCCAGACGATAGTCCAAGGCTCCCCATTCATCAGGCTTTAGAAGTACCTCAATAAGCTCTTCATCACTGAACTCGAAAAGGTAGTAAGAGGGATCGATCTCTTCCAGATGTAACTCTGCCTCTTTTTCCATGATACGATCAGCCTGAACAAAGTTTTCAGGGTGCAATTGTAAGTGAATTTCCGGGCGGGTATTGGTATACCCTACAATATCATAGGTGCCTGATATGTCAATGATTTTATAGGGAACACTTTCGGTTCTCAAAGGAAGGGCAAATACTTCTGCCTCTTCCAATGAAAAAAAAGTTCGATAAGTGATAAACTCTTTCTCTTCCATATGATTTATTACTTCTTTGGTAAGAAAATTTCTGCCATCATACAACGGCTACCACCACCACCAATCTCTTCTATGATTGGGATAGGAGAGTAGACAATTTTAACGTGCTTTTCAATGGCTTCAATTTGCTCACTTGTAAATGCATCATAAGCACGTTTGGACATTGTAAGATAGGCATCACCTTCTTGATTACATACCTCCAGTACATTACAGCATAATTGCTGCATTTGTTCGAAAGAAACATCAATAATCGTCTTTCCTGTTTCTTTTAACCTGTTGAGTACATAGGCTTGCTCCTCCTGATCAGGAATAGATGCTGCACAAATGACAGCAAGGTCACTACCTACGGATAGCATCACATTGGTATGATAAATATCTTGCCCGTTCTCATCTTTAGAGGTAAAAGAAACAATTTCATAGCCCATCATCTCCCCCCATTCTTCTAGTAGTTTAGCGTCAGTCCTATGTGAAATACATGCATAGCAAATTTTATTGACCCGATCAAAGATCATACTTCCTGTGCCTTCCAGAAAAATACTTTCCTTTTCGTGGGTACTTAAATCGGTTACTGAATTAACCTGAAATTTAGTTTTTAGTTGCTCTACAATATCTTCCCTTCTTTCCAAACGGCGATTTTCTGCCTTCATAGGATATAAGATGACTTTACCGTCTGTATGTGTAGAGATCCAGTTGTTAGGGAAAATGGCATCAGGTTTTTCAGGGGTATTGGTATCTTCTATAACTAGGACGTTTATTCCAACTTCTCTAAGTCTGCTGACAAAGAAATCAAATTGAGCTTGTGCCCTTTGCTTAACGCCCTCTGGAGAATGTGAAGAGGTTTTATTTTGAAAGGCGTTGTCCTGAGCAGTTATACTGTTAAAGCCAAAAGAGGCTGGACGAATCATAAGTAATTGATGAGTGGAATTTTTCATGGTTAGTAGGATGCTATATGGTTGTATTATAATTATTTGTTCATAAGGTTTAATTGTAGTTATTATACAACTACGTTCATGTTGTTTAGTTGTTGAACGATTCCCTTAAACTCATTAAGTACAAAAAACATAAAAGACTTAACTCACCGAAGGTGAGGTGAGGCTGAACAGGTCAACTAAACATCATGAACGAGCGAAGCTCAATTAAACATAATGAACAGTCTTTTATTAAGCTTCTTGTTGTGCTTCAATGCCAGCGAGGAACATATGACCTGCGGCAGGGTTTGTCGCCAAAGGAACATCGTATAGGTCACATAGGCGCATAAGCATCTGTACATCGGGTTCGTGTGGATGTTTACCCATTGGATCTCTGAAGAAAAATACAGCATCGATTTCTCCATCTACAATCATAGCGGCGATTTGTGCATCACCTCCTCTAGGCCCAGAAGCTTTACAGTCTACTGTTAGTCCTGCTTTTTGTAAGTGACTTCCTGTAGTTCCTGTAGCTACAATGTCCATGCGTTGCAATACGGCAATATGGTCTTTAAAGAAACCAACCATCTCTGCTTTTTTGCCATCGTGGGCAATCATGGCGATTTTGTGAATTTCCGTTTTCATATGAAAAGTTATTAAAAATATAAAAATAGGTAAAGCCAAGGGATTAGTAGAGAATATGCGTCATATCCACAGAGAATCTAATCTGAGAAAATGGCCTTGTGAAGGTTATTGTTTTTTTATTATCAAGGAGTTATTTCTATTACCATTGTTGGATGATCATAGTTATTCAAAAAGAGGCTATCTCATAACTGACAAGTTATGAGATAGCCTCTTTCTGTAACTCCAAGCCTGTTTAGTCTTCTTCTACCTCTTTGTCTTTTTTGCCAATTAAAGGCACATTGAAACCGAAGAAAGGCATTACTGTATGCTTAGGGGCAAAAGCACCTTCAGCACCTTTTTGCCATGTCCACTGATAATCTACACCGACTGTCAGGAACTTATAGGCTTTATAACTTGCACGAATGTATGCCAGAGAGTTGTTATCCAAAGTGAATGCATCACTCCAGTCTGTTAGACCTCCCTTAATATATTGTGCGTGAAGATCAATTTTATCCAATACATTGACTACATCAACACCAGCTTTTACCATAGCAGGAGTGCTTTCCGTAATATTATCAGGCATCATCAAACCACCATTTACGCGGATACTTCCCAGAATAGTAGCCGAAAGGTCTCCATAAATACCAAATGTAGGAGCAGTGTTCATAAGGGTTAGCAGTCGCTGATCCTTATTCAACTCATACATGATATCGAAGAAGTTTGGAATAAAGTGCGCATTGTATTTTACACGCTCTAGTTTCGCTTGCATCGTAAGAAGCTTGAATAGGATACTTGCTCTTGCCTGAAGACCAAAAGCGTAACCGTCTCCCGTTTGGAATCCCTCTTCTTCTCCAGCGCTGATCGCTAGCACTTCCGCCTCTAGTTCTTCTCCGGTAAGTTGTTCATCGATAGGTTTAGCAGCATTCTCAGCTCTGAATTCCTCTTGATAGTAGGCCGTAAGATCAGAGGTTGTCACTGTTTTGTTGATATTACCATATTGTGCAGAAGCAGTTACGCGAATAAAGCCCAAGTCTAATAGTGTTGCACCAAAGTCAGCACCGTAAGCAGTGATACCTCCATTGCGAATCAATAAGTTTTGTTGTAAGTCAAGACCTTCTTGAGTGGTTTGGTCTCTGTCCATGATATACGTACCACCGATTTCGATCGAACGTACAATTGGAATAAGAGTCTTACCAAATGGCTTAACGTATGGACGTACTGCCAATAAGTTCATAGATGTCAAGTTCAGGTCATTATATAAACCTTCAATACCGAAACGCTTATCAAATAATAGATCCCAAGTGATACCTACTTTTCTTCTTTCAAAGGAGGTCGCATTGGAGTAGTTGTCCATCAAAAGACCGAATCCAATATAAGAACCAGTCATATCACCTACTTTGACGTGAATAGGATCTCTTTTCTTTCTACCGTATCTCAGATAACGTACCATACGCAAAGCACCTACACCTCTTACGTATTCTTCCGTACGGACTTTTCCGTTTTGTAGGTTGACAGATAAAGGTACATCCAGTCCAACACCCCATTTGCCTAAGTTGATTTCGGGCGTTAGACGTAAAGTCGCATAATGCTCCCCTCCAAGAAAGTTGTAGCCAAGTTTTCCTCCGAATTGATTAACGCTGTCTAATGAGCTGAAGCTGTCTAGCATACTATCCACATCAATGTCTTCGGGAATAGTCATGTCATCAGCAGTAGTCTCAGTCTCTTGAGCGAAAGCTGTCCATGACAACATGGAAAGCAACAATAGCAGTAGAGATTTTCTCATTTTAATTAATTGATTTATATAATAATAGAAAAGTAATAATTCTCATTTGTGATGTAGTTATTCGGGTAAATATAGGTATTCTGAAAAGAATCCCTGTTATTTACAGGATAAAAACGGTAAAATGTTGGTATTATTTCTATAGAAATTTTTTTTCTTCAATAGAAATAACTATCCATTTTTTGAAAAGAATATTGAAAATGAATTTGACTTCTCTTTTGGAGCGTTGGTATCAAAAAGTACCTTTCCCTTTTTTCCTTTTAAAGTGGTTATTGATTTCCTTACCGATTGGAGTATTGGTTGGAATAGCAGCAGCTATATTCCTGTGGGCCTTGCATTTTGCTACCGATTGGAGGGAAGGACATTTGTGGATTGTAGCCTTGTTACCTTTAGGAGGTTTTTTTGTGGGATTGGCTTATCATTATTATGGAAAGGAAGTCGAGGCAGGGAATAACCTGATTATTGATCAGATTCATAGCCCCAAGAAAATTATTCGTTTTCGTATGGCTCCGATGGTCCTGCTAGGTACAGTGATGACACATTTATTTGGAGGGTCAGCTGGTCGAGAGGGAACAGCGATTCAAATAGGTGCATCGATTTCAGATCAGTTTACAAAGTGGCTCAAGTTATCAAAAAGAGATCGTAGGATTGTTTTGATCGCAGGAATGGCAGCAGGTTTTGGAGCTGTTTTTGGAACGCCATTGGCGGGAGCGATTTTTGGAATGGAGGTGTTTTTATTGGGTAAAATGCGTTACGATGCGATTATCCCGGCATTTTTAGCTGCTGCATTTGGTGATTTTGTTTGCCGTTATGTTTCTCATGAGTATTTATATATTCACCATTCTGTTTATAATGTTACAGGAGATCCTAATCATATTATTCCAATCGATCATATCCTATACGCAGTGATTGCAGGGGTATGTTTTGGTTTAGCAGCTCGCCTATTTGCTCGATTGACCCATTGGTGGGGAGGAGTGTTAAGAGAACGCGTGAAGTATCCGCCTTTCCGTCCACTTTTAGGAGGAGCCTTGGTTGCGGGCTTGTTTGGGATCTTGTACTTTGGGGTAGGAGAGGATATAGGTACCCGTTATATGGGGTTGGGTTTACCGACCATTAAGGCTGCTTTTACTACTCAACTAGCCCCTTATGATTGGGCTGGAAAGCTATTGTTTACAGCTTTAACATTAGGAGCTGCCTATAAGGGAGGAGAAGTGACACCTTTATTCTTTATAGGGGCGGCATTAGGGAATGCTTTATCTATGATTCTACCTTTAGATATGGAGTTATTGGCAGCAATGGGCTTTGTAGGGGTGTTTGCAGGAGCGGCAAATACGCCATTGGCTTGTGCTGTTATGGGACTGGAGTTATTTGGGACTAACTATGGCGTGTATATTGCAATAGGATGCGTGGTAAGCTTTATGTTCTCCGGGCATGCAGGGATTTACTCTTCACAGGTTATTGGAATGAGTAAACATCGATTGTTCCTGAAACATGAAGGAAAAACACTGAAAGAAGTAGAGAAAGATAGGGAATAGTCAGTTCTTTCAATTATAAGTATAACTGATGCCAAGTAATGGCATAAACTATAAATAAACAACACAATCAACTTAACCATGAAAACAATTGCAGTAATCGGGTCAGGTACCATGGGAAATGGTATTGCCCACGTATTTGCACAAAGTGGATTCCATGTAAACCTTATTGATATTTCAGCTCAGGCGCTGGAAAAAGCAATGGGGACTATTGCTAAAAACTTGGATCGACAAATTAAAAAGGAATTGATCTCTGAGTTGGATAAGGAGCAGACACTGGCGAACATTACTACTTTCACCAGTATGGAAGAGGGAGTTCAACGTACGGAGCTTGTTGTAGAGGCAGCCACTGAAAATGAGTCAGTAAAGCTAAAAATATTTGAAGACTTGGATCGTATTTGTGACACAGAGACGATTCTAGCGACAAATACTTCTTCTATCTCAATTACCAAAATTGCAGCGGCGACCCAACGTCCCGAAAAGGTAATTGGCATGCATTTTATGAATCCGGTGCCGGTGATGAAACTGGTAGAAGTGATTAATGGCTACCTGACGAGCAAGGAAACGACAAGTACAATTCTGACACTTTCTGAGCAGATCGGTAAGATTGCAGTTCCCGCCAATGATTATCCCGGGTTTGTAGCTAACCGTATCTTAATGCCAATGATTAACGAAGCGATCTTGTCTTTGCAAAATGGGGTTGCAGGTGTGATGGAAATTGATCAGATCATGAAGCTGGGTATGGCTCATCCAATGGGACCATTACAGTTGGCTGATTTTATTGGTTTGGATGTATGCCTTTCAATTATGAGGGTATTACAAGATGGGTTGGGTGATGATAAATATGCACCTGCGCCACTATTAGTGAATATGGTAACGGCAGGACAGCTAGGAGTGAAGTCAGGCAATGGTTTCTATGATTGGTCACATGGTACCAAGGAATTGATAGTGGCTGCTCAGTTTAATTAATCTACTGAGACACCACGTTTGTTCATGATGTTTAATTGAGCTTTGCTCGTTCATGATGTTTAGTTGTTTAGAACGAAACAACTAAACATCATGAACACAACAGTAAAACTGTTGTAATTAAACATTATGAACATTTTTTATACGCCTACTGTGCGTTGCTGCTGTATCCACTGCTTTGCATCTTGCATGGAAGTACAATAATGTATTCCCACCCCTTTGCTTTTGGCAGAGGATTCCAATCCTTTCGAATACATTTGGTTGAAGATATCTTTGGAGAGAATAAAGGCGGCATTTTTAATGCCGGCACCGATGACCATAGGGACCAATTTGTTTTTCCCCCAATCCGAAGCTTCTTTAGAAACGGCTTTGGCGTTTTGTTGATCAGAAATCCAATTGGTAGCTTGAAAATGCTTTACGGCTTCGTAGGCTTTGGTACCTATAGCAATATATTGCTCGGTAGTGACAAAACCTTTCCATGTTAATAGGATGGTGTTGAGGGGTTTGATATAGGTAATCTTGGCTACTTCTGTGTCGTAGAAAAGTGTTGATGACATAGTTGTCGGGGTATTGTGTGAAATTTATTTTATGGTACTTGAATGATACCAAATTGTATTAACCCGAACAAAGTCATGTAAGTTTTTTAACTTGTTTGGAACCCCTAAAGAGTTCCAAACAAGAATTGACTATTGGACAATCGTTAATTCTTCTTGCAGCCAAGCCGATGCTTCCTCTTTATCAGAAAAATAGCGTAGGGCAGTAGATTGATTTAAGATTACTTTTTCCAACCCTTTGGCATAGATCTGGTTGAAAGTGTCCTTAGAAGTGATGAATGCAGCAGCTTTAATTCCTGCCTCTGCCATTTTAGGTACCATGGTGGTTTTTACCCAATCAGAGCCACTTTTGGGAACAGCTCTGGCCAAGGTCTGGTCAGAAATCCATCCGATAGCTTCATATTTTAGGATAGCCTGATAAGCAGTAGTGACTGTTTCTCTGTAGCTTTCTTCATTCGCAAAGCCTTTCCAGGTAAGCACAATAGTTCTCAGAGCAGAATTATAAATAATCTCTGCATGATCTTGGTTATACAATTGGATTGTATCCATAGAAAATAGAAATATTTTGATGATTGTTTGTAAATTGTTCGCAAAGTATAAAAAAAATATGACAGATTTAAATGTTGTGTGTTCTTTATTATGGTGAAATATAAATAGGAATAATAGGATGAAAAGAATTTTTTATTTGTTAATAGGGCTTAGCTTAACACTTTATCAAAATCTGTATGCACAAGTACATTGCTTGTTGGAGGATAAAGATTTATTTCAAGAAAAAATAGAATTATTTGAAAATGAAAATTTGCCAGGAATGCCGGCTCATCATATAGCCGCTACTGTTGGAAAGAGTTTTGTCGGAGTTCCTTATGTGGCAAGCACATTAGAGGTAGGGGATAAGGAACAATTGGTAGTGAACTTCAGAGAATTGGACTGTACGACCTTTTTAGAAAATGTGGTGGTGTTTTCCTTGATCCTTGAGGAACGTAAAACAACTTTTGAGGAGTTTACTGAACAGTTGCAAAAGGTACGTTATAGGGGTGGAGAGTTAAATGGGTATGTGTCCCGTCTGCATTATTTCTCGGAGTGGATTGCTGATAACCAGAAGAAGGGCTACTTGAGAAATATTACCAAAGAGTTGGGAGGAGTTCCTTTGGAGAAGGAAATAAACTTTATGGGAACACATAGACAAAGCTATAAGCACCTTAAAACCAATGAGGAGAATTATCAGCATATTCTGAAAGTAGAAGAGCAACTGAAAGAGTTGTCCTTGTATTATATTCCACAAGAAGATATTGAAACTATAGAGGGAAAGATGCAAGCCGGAGACTTGATCGCAATCACAACCAGTATAAAAGGGTTAGATGTTTCTCATGTAGGGGTAGCCTATGAACAGCAAGGTCGTATTCATTTGATGCATGCTTCAACAACTGGGCAGGTCGTGATTTCTGAGGAGCCATTGGCAGACTATATTAAGAAGCATAAAAAGCAGACGGGTATTATTGTTAGTAGATTACGATGAAGCAAAAGATAGCGATATTTTCCTACTCAGCACCTTATTTGCAGAGAGGGGACTTTTCTGAGGAGGTGACAGATATATGGATAGCTTTTCACGGGTATGGGCAATTGGCGAAGCACTTTGGTCGTCGTTTTGATGTGTTGGATAGTACTGCACATGTTGTGATTATACCTCAAGGACTTTCTATGTTCTATTTGGATAAAGAATATAAAAAAGTAGGCGCCTCTTGGATGACGAAGGAAAATCGAATGCAGGCTATTCATAATCAATACCTATATCTGGATCAGATTATGGAGCAAATCTCTTTGCAAATGCAGGGGAGGCCATACCGTCTTCATTTATTGGGTTTTTCTCAAGGGGTAGCTACTGTATGTCGATGGGTGAGTCAAAGAGCCGTTCGTTTTGATTCTCTTGCTTTATGGGCAGGAAAGGTTCCCGAAGAATTGATTTTGGATAGTTTTACTCCTGCACAGAAGAAAGGAAAGTTATGGATGGTGGTAGGTGATGAGGACCCTTTGGCGCCATTTTTGGCAATAGAAGAACAGCGAACGAAAGTAATGGAATGGGGCTTCCGAGTGGAGGAAGTGAATTTTGAAGGAGGGCATGAAGTGAAGAGGGATATTTTGAAAAAGCTATATCTTAGTGACCAAAATAAATAGTAGCACCAAGAATGATTGGTGTGATGTAGATTAGACTAATAAAAAAGTAGAAAAATGAGAAGAGTATTTCGGTATGCTGCAATAGTGGCTTTAGCAGTATTAGGGGCTTGTGATAGTAATATATTGGATGAGCCATTAGTAGCATTTCCAGTGAGTAAAGATATCGAGTTGGGGGCCCAGGTAGCGAATGAAATTGCGAGTAATCCAGATCAGTATCCAATTTTGGATGAAAACACACATCCTGAGGCGTATACCTATTTAAGAAATATGCTTAATGAGGTATTAGCATCTGACGATATTAAATATAGAGATAAGTTTGCTTACGATCAGATTAAAATTATCCATGATGATGAAATTTTGAATGCGTTTGCAACACCTGGAGGATACATTTATGTGTATACAGGGTTGATCAAGTATTTGAATACGGAGGATCATTTAGTAGGTGTGTTGGGACATGAAATTGCTCATGCGGAACGTCGCCACAGTATCCAGAACCTGCAAACGCAAATGGGGCTTCAGGTATTGTTGGATATCGTATTAGGAGAAAATCAAAATGCGATTACTGACGTATTAACGAACCTTACAGCATTGACGTTCAGCCGAACAATGGAAGCCGAGGCAGATGAATATTCTGTACAATACCTGGCGGATGGAAAGTATCAATGTAATGGTGCTGCAGGTTTTTTCGAGAAAATTGTTAATGAAGGAGGGCAAGAGCCACCAGAGTTTTTGAGTACTCACCCAAGCTCTTCTAGTAGGGTAGAGGATATCAATAAGCTGGCGGATGAACTAGGTTGCGATAAGGAGTTGTTAGCTCCTGTATCTTATGAAGATTTTAAAGCCATGCTTCCATAGTTTTAGTTCATGATGTTTAATTGAGCTTCGCTCGTTCATGATGTTTAGTTGAATTCTTTATTTTATTGAGCTTTGCTCAATGGCTATTAGAGCAAACAGAAAGCAAAGCTTTCAAAAAAACAATAAACTCAACTAAACATCATGAACAGAACGAATTTAGGGAAAAGTCTATTTTTATTAATTCCCTCCTTCCTCCTTCCTCCTTCCTCCTTATGTAAGGCCTTATGTTGTTTAGGTGGTTTCAGAATGAATTGTCTAATATTGCATTTACAATGTTTGAACTTCTATAAGTACAAATGAGAATGAAACTACGTTTCAATATTTTTTACAATTAGAAACTGAATTGATAAACACAACTTTATGACAACGATCAAGCTGGCTTTACAGAAAAAAGGGCGATTGAGTGAAGGATCTATGGACCTGATTCGTCGTTGCGGCATCAAGGTGCAGAATGGGATTGGCAAGCTTAAAGCCGAGGCCTCGAATTTTCCAATCGAGTTTCTTTTCTTGAGAGACGACGATATTCCTGGCTATGTGCAGGATGGGATTGCCGATATTGGTATAGTGGGAGCAAATGTTATGGTGGAAAAAGATAGCCACGTGGAGGTTGTGCATCATCTAGGCTTTTCAAAGTGTCGTTTGTCGATTGCAGTACCCAAGGATCAAGAATATAATGGAATACAGGACTTAGATGGGAAGAGCATTGCTACTTCTTACCCTGTATTGCTTAAGAAATATCTCGATGAGCAAGGTGTAACTGCAGATATTCACGAAATCAGTGGTTCTGTAGAGATTGCTCCTAGTATAGGATTGGCAGATGCCGTATGTGATTTGGTTAGTACTGGCAGTACTTTGTTTCAGAATGGTCTGAAAGAGGTTGAGCAGATTTATAAATCAGAGGCCGTGATGGTGGCGACACCAGATTTGGCGGAAGACAAGCAAGCGGTATTAAACCAATTACTTTTTAGAATCAAGGCTTTACAGGAGGCTGAGAGTAAGAAGTATATCTTGTTAAATGCTCCAGAAGATGCCGTAGAGCGTATCAAGTCGGTACTCCCTGGTATGAGAAGTCCTTCGATTTTGCCATTGGCGGAGCCAGGATGGGTTTCTTTACATTCTGTCATTAATGAGAATACATTCTGGGAAAATATCGAAGCCCTTAAAGAGGCTGGAGCAGAAGGAATTTTGGTAGTTCCTATTGAAAAAATGATTCTTTAATCAATCCGGGTATTCAATATGAAAAAATATTTATATCCAGATCGCTCTCAGTGGAATACCCTATTGGAAAGACCTGTCATGCAACAAGGGCAGGTCGAATCGTTGGTTAGGCCAGTGATGGAAGCTGTAAAGGCTGAGGGAGATGAGGCATTATTTCGTTACACAAAGCAGTTTGATGGTGTTCAACTTGATACTCTGGAAGTATCGGAAGAGGAGCTAAAGGAAGCGGAAGAGCTTGTTTCGGATAAGCTCAAACAGGCAATTGAGATAGCGAAGCAGAACATTTACAAGTTTCATGCAGCCCAGCAAGGGAGTGTAGAGGTGATCGAAACGATGCCAGGGGTACGTTGTTGGAGAAAGAGTATAGGTATCGAAAAGGTAGGGTTGTATATTCCTGGAGGTACGGCACCTTTGTTTTCTACCGTACTAATGTTAGGCGTACCAGCGCATATTGCAGGTTGTAAGGAGTTGGTATTGTGCACTCCCCCTAATAAAGAAGGTAAAGTACATCCAGCGATCCTTTATGCAGCAAAAATAGCAGGAATTAAGCGCATTTTTAAGGTAGGAGGAGCGCAAGCTATAGCTGCCATGACATTTGGAACGGAAAGTGTGCCGAATGTTTATAAGTTGTTTGGTCCTGGTAATCAGTATGTGACTGCAGCTAAACAATTGGCGACAAGAGAAGGAGTGGCCATTGATATGCCTGCAGGACCTTCCGAGGTTTTGGTATGGGCCGACAATACTGCTGATCCGGCTTTTGTAGCTTCAGACCTGCTTTCGCAAGCAGAGCATGGTGTGGATAGTCAGGTGATACTGGTGTCGACATCAGAAACATTTGTGACGGAAGTAGAGAATGCTCTTGCTGTTCAACTAGCTGAATTACCTAGGAAGAGTATTGCAGAAGAAGCGTTAAAGAATAGTCGATCAATCGTATTGAGAAGTGAATCAGAAGCTTTGGAGTTGGTGAATGCTTATGCTGCAGAACACTTGATTATAGCTTTGGAGAATGCTTCTGAAATGGCTGAAAGGATATGGAATGCAGGATCTGTGTTTATAGGAAATTATACTCCGGAATCTGCAGGTGATTATGCCTCAGGTACCAATCATACGCTCCCAACTTATGGGTATGCCCGTAGCTATAGTGGGGTGTCATTGGATAGCTTTGTAAGAAAAGTAACTTTTCAGCAGATTGACGAGAGTGGTTTGGAGCTGTTGGGGCCATCCATTGAGGAAATGGCAGAAGCAGAGGAGTTGTATGCTCATAAAAATGCAGTGAGTATTCGGTTAGCCAAACTGCGTAAATAGTAAATAGGCTTAGAAATAGTAATTTTTCAAAGACATGAGTCATCCCATATTAACATTTAAGGGGTGACTCATATTTTTTTCTTTAAAAAGTACCTTTATATATCTAAAAATGGCCTTGAAGAATTGCCGTTAAAATTTTTAATCGTAAAAGCGTTAAGAAAATTCCATTGTTTGAGCGTAGCGAGTTTGGAATTTTTAGCTTTTGCGATTAGAAATTAGGCAAATTCTTCAAAGCCTTGATTTTTTTGCTTCGTTTTTTCATCAAGGAAAAAATGAAGAAGCTCAAAAAGTGCTTTTGAGATAGCTGTAAAGGGATGAATTCTCAGAAAGCTAAGCCATTTGTTAATATGAGATGATTCATGTTTTTTTTATATAAAAAGTTTTAAGGCATACAGAAGGAAGAGCTTTTATTGAGAATAGAGGTAGAATGGCGAGTGTAGGGTTATACATACTTTTATTTAGAAGAGTTCGTATATATGATTATTTTTGTTAATAAGTTTATATGCAATAACCCAACAACTATCATGTCTAACCCAACCACAAAGGCTATATTTTATTTAGCCTCTTTCGTTCTTTCTATGGCCATGTGTTATTATGTACTACACTCCACGCGATTAGAAAGAAAAACGCTTCAAGAAACCAAAGCCACAATAAGCCCTATACAGTCCTGTGATTTTATACAGCAAGGGAGCATTAACAGAGATCGTTTATATGAACACTTGCTGTTGGCAATGACCTCAGATGATATGAGTTCCCCCTGGACAATTCGTTGGTCTCTGCAGAATACGCTTTGGAATTGTGGGTATATGGAATCTCATAATTTTGAAGATATAGTGGAAGAACTTTCTGGTACGTCCTTGCTTTTAGAGAAAGATCAATATTTTAATTACTACAATCCCAAGATTGTACGCTGGTGTTTTAAGGAATTAATTCCTGAGCATCCGACAATTGCTTCTATAAAACTTTACCGTCGATATTTTCGCCCTTGGGTTAGAGCCTATGCACAGACCTATCTTTATTTACGCTATACCTATAATAGGGAAGAGGAGGTAGTCTCTTTTCAAGAGGCTATTCAAGGCAATGAAGATTGTCATGAGTATATCTCAAAAAGATATGTATCTCCTTTAGAGTTTTCAGAGAACGTATTGGAGAGTAATGAGGAAATCATGGCCTTTTGGATGAGGCGAGAGGTAGATAAAACCGCTGAGGTACTGTGGGAGGAGCTAGAGAGGACTTTATTGATATTTGATGGAGAATGGATTACAATGTGTCAAGGGCAATGGGGCAGGTATAAGAAGATTGTTGCTCGATAGTGATCATAAAAAAAACACCCTCCAAGATACAAATTTTAGAGGGTGTGATTTTTTCCAAGACTAAGAGTGACTTAGTTGGCTGTCGCTGGAGGAGTGATTACTCCCTCAGGAACTAATACAGCATTGATACCGTGGATAACACCGTTATCAGTAACAACGTCTGCATTATCAACTGTAGAAGTATTGATCATTACAGTTCCATCTGTAATGCTTACAGTAACACTTTGTCCTTCTAGAAGTGTAGGAACTTCAGCACCATCTTCCAGGTCAGTTGAAAGTACTGCACCTTCTACAACATGGTACAATAAGATCTGAGTAAGTGTCTCTGTTGGGATTTCATCAATACTAGTGACACCAAGTACCGCCAAGGCTGCTCTGAATGCATCATTATTAGGAGCAAATACTGTTAAAGTGTCTTCTGTGCTGCTCAGAGCGTCTACAAGGTCAGCAGCAACTACAGCTTCTACTAATAGGCTGTAAGAAGTGTCAGCAGACAAAGCATCAACAAGTGTGTATGGAGGAGGTAACAATACTGCATCGATGATGTGTACGACACCGTTGTCTGCAGTGATGTCAGCTTCTGTTACGTTAGCGTCATTAACGGTTACACTTGTACCGCTAACGCCAATCATAAGAGAGTCTCCTTCCAATAAGGTTGGAACTGTCATGCCATCAGAAAGATCTGTTGACAATACGCTGCCACTTACTACATGGTAAGTTAGGATGTCTGCCAGAGAATCTGGACCAACATCATCCAAGCTGCTGATGCCTAGGTCAGAAAGTAAAGCAGTGAAGGCGTCATTGTCTGGGGCAAATACAGTAAATTCATTATCTGTATTATCTAGATCGTCCAGAAGTCCTGCACGGGTGACGGCATCCAAAAGGATGGATAAGTCGTCTGTTTCTTCTAGCAATGATGCTATGGTTGTGTCATCCATACCATCATCATCATCGTCATCGTCGTCACAGCTTACAAAAGCGAATCCTGACAACACCATAAACAGAAGTAATAAGAATTTGTTTTTCATGGGTTGGTTGTACTTTAGGTTATTAAATTGAAACATAGAATATAGAAAATCTGATGTGCTCAGATCAATTGAATACAAGATATATAATTACGATTCAAATATAGTACCTTTCTATTAGGTGAATATTTGTAAAGAGTTACATGTCGCCAAAACGTGGATGACAGATTATAAGTTTAAAAAAAAGGCTTTTTTTTTTCAGAGTTGAAGTTTAGAAATATGTATTAGGAGGATCCTTAGAAATTCAAGGGTTGGCAGGGAAAAGTAATTTTTTTAATAGCATGTTTTTAATACATGCTTCAAGTAAGAAATGAGAGGAGTTGCAAAATATATGCTGGCAGTGACATAAGGTGTTCGCTGATGTTTACTTGTATAAGATAGTAACTTTGTTATAGCTACAGGGGATATGTGTGTAGTCTGAAGGAGTGAGTAATTCTATTCAGTAGTTAAAAAAATAGAATTATCGAAAGAGGTTTGAAGTTTATTTGACTTATCGGTTATCGCCTGGAAACGATAACCGATAAGTAATAAATACAAGGAGAAGTCATTTATAGTTGAATACTATCTCCTATAGATGGAAGATGCAATTGTATTTCTTGTTGTTGAAAGGCCTCTATAGCATTGCCTCGGTCTATTTTAATGACAGGCATCGTATCATAATGCATTCCAATAACTTGTTTTGTTTCTATGTATTGGGCTGCTTGTACGGCATCGTTAATTCCCATGGTGTAAAAATCACCTATAGGTAAAAAGGCAAAGTCAATGGAAAACTCCATAGGAATAAGCTTCATATCAAAGCTTAAAGCGGTATCGCCTGCATAGTAGAAGGTGCCTTCAGGAGAGGAAATGACAAAGCCCACAGGATTACCTCCATAGGAGCCGTCTGGCATACTGCTAGAGTGTACGGCATTGATTAATTTTATTTGGATATTCTCAGAGAGTGTAACATGCCCTCCGGTGTTCATTCCCATTATATTTTCAATGCCATGTTTTTCTTGGAACCAACCTACTACTTCATAGACACCAATTACTTGTGCCCTAGTATTGTTCGCAATGGGAACAACATCTGCCACATGGTCTCCATGTCCGTGAGATAATAAAATGTAATCCGCTGGAATCTTCTGAATGTCAATGTTTTTGGCTAGTTCATTTGGTGTGATAAAAGGATCAAATAATAGGTATTTCCCCATCACTTCTACGCCAAAGCAGGAGTGTCCATAATAAGTGATTTTCATTGTGTGGTTGTATTTTATGTGTTTGAAATTGTGTGTTTGTTAAGTGTCCGCTGTTTGGTTGACAACTTATTATAAGTAATTTTGGTTATGCAATAAAAGGAAACAATTGTAAATATTATGAAGCATACCATTATAAAGTTTTTGGTTTCAGCTTTGGCAGTCTTTTTTGGCTCCTATATTATGAATGCCTTGGGACTTAATGTTTATGTTGAGTCTTATTGGACGGCCTTGGTTGTTGCTTTGGTGATTTCGTTATTAAATCTACTGGTTAAGCCATTATTGATTATTCTGACTTTACCGATTACAATCATTACGTTAGGTCTATTTCTGATCATCATCAATTCCTTTATTTTCTATTTGGCAGGGACCTTGGTGGATGGTTTTCAGATTTCCAGTATATGGACTGCTATATTGTTTAGCTTTTTCTACTCCGTTATTTTGGCCACGCTGGAAAATCTCTTAAAGTTAGATGAAGCAAGTCACTCATAGTCTATGCTGACCATAGTGAAAAAGGTCTTAGAAACCTGTGATATACCTTAGGATCACAGGTTTTTTCATTTAAAATTATCATAGGGACGTGTTACTTCTTTTTTTCATCCAAAGAAACGTTTCAAGATTTCAACTACTTTTGCTATGTTTGTCCCTTATTTTATAGAGAACAATAGTTTTACATCAATACGAAATCGAACAAGATTCAATGGATTTAGAGAAGAAGATTGTCCAAGGAATTACAGAGGCGTTTAAAAAGGTATACGAGGCTGATGTAGCGGAATCCGATATTGCACTGCAACCGACAAAGAAAGATTTTGACGGAGACCTAACATTTGTGGTTTTCCCTTTCTTGAGGGTTTCAAAGGCAAAGCCAGAAGCTACGGCTGAAGCTTTAGGGGTTTATCTGAAAGAGCATGTAGATGCTATCGCAGACTTTAACGTAGTGAAAGGTTTTTTGAACCTGGTGATCGATAATGGGGTATGGGTTGATACGTTGAAGAGTATTGTTGAGGATAAGCAGTATGGTGCATTGACTCGAAGAGATGAGCGAGTGATGGTAGAATACTCTTCTCCCAATACCAATAAACCATTGCACTTAGGCCACTTGAGAAATAACTTCCTGGGACACTCTGTTTCAAGAATCTTGGACGCCGCAGGATATGATGTAACCAAGGTAAATCTGGTGAATGACCGAGGGATTCATATTTGTAAATCTATGTTGGCTTACCAGTTGTTCGGCAATGGAGAGCAACCTTCTGCGTCTTTGAAAGGAGATCACTTGGTAGGTAAGTATTATGTAGAGTTTGATAAGGCATATAAGGCACAGATTGAGGAGTTAGCAAAAGAGAAGCAAGCAGGTTATACTTCCCTAGAAGGTGTTGAGGATCTAGCTGACCTAAAGAAGTCTATCGAGAAGAAAGGAAAGAAAGAGGAGCTGACAGATCTTGAAAAAGAACAAATCAATGCATTGAAAGAGGTCTTCACTTATGCAGAAAAGCAAGCGCCAATCTTACTTCAGGCACAAGATATGCTTCGTAAGTGGGAAGCAGGAGATGAGGAGACTATTGCGCTTTGGTCAAAGATGAATGGCTGGGTATACGAAGGGTTTGATCAGTCTTACCGTCTGATGGGTGTAGAGTTTGATCATATGTATCGTGAGTCAGAGACTTATTTGTTAGGTAAGGATATCGTTGAAGAAGGGCTAGAGAAAGGAGTTTTCTTTAAGAAAGAGGATAATTCTGTATGGGTAGACCTTAGTGAAGATGGCCTGGATGAGAAGTTGGTATTGAGAGGAGATGGTACAGCAGTGTATATGACACAGGATATGGGTACTGCAGACCTTAAATATAAGGACTTCAACATGGAGAAGTCGATTTATGTGGTAGGAAATGAGCAGGATTACCACTTCAAGGTGTTGAAACTGATCATGCAGAAGCTAGGTAGATCTTATGCAGATGGTATTTATCATTTATCTTATGGTATGGTGGACTTGCCATCAGGTAAGATGAAATCCAGAGAGGGTACGGTAGTCGATGCGGATGATTTGATCAATGAGATGATCGAAACAGCAGAGGAAAGAACCAAAGAAGCAGGTAAGATTGATAATTTTACGGAGGATGAAGCAAAAGCATTGTACCGTATATTGGCGTTGGGTGCGCTGAAGTATTATCTGTTGAAAGTAGATCCTCGCAAGCGTATGTTGTTTAACCCTAAAGAGTCTATTGATTTCCAAGGAGACACAGGGGTTTATATTCAGTACAACCACGCCAAAATTCAGGCATTGTTGAGAAGAGCTGAAAAGGATGGTATTGATTTCTCTACGGAGAAATTTGCAGGCTTGAAGGAGTTGAGTGAGCATGAGGCGAATCTTGTAGCAGCCTTGGCAAAGCTAGGGGATAAAATCAGTGAGTCAGCAGAGGATTATGCACCATCTGTGATTGCTAATTTTGTGTACGATGTATCCAGACTATATAGCAAGGTGTATGCAGAGATGCCAATCTTTAATGAAGAGGATGAAGCGAAGAGAGCGTTTAGAATCGCATTGTCTCAGCAAACTGCTAGAGCAATTAAGATCGGTATGAACTTGATTGGCGTAGAAGTGCCAGATAGAATGTAGTCGTATCGTTAATGATATTATTTCTGAAAAAGGGGAGCTATAATGCTCCCCTTTTTTTGTCCTTTTTATAGCAAAGCTGGTATTCTAAAGGGATGGTAAACTCTCATAGGTATAATCTTGTTCCAAGGATAATTGTGACCTAAAAAACCTGTACTGATGAACCGAGTGAAAAATGTATACTATACCTGTTTGCTCTATTGCTTGAGTTGTTTACTGATAGGATGTCAGGAAGAGACTAATGATGAACCTTTTGTCGTACAACAATGGGATATCCCGCTAACAACTGATGCATCTGTCCCTTCCGTTTCTAACCGACTGGAGTATGGACAGTTTCTGGCAACCTTATACTCTGATAATACCTTTCATTATGAATTGATAGTCGAAAAGCTGCAACAGGGAGATCGCTTGATTATGTCTCATATGCATCAGGGAGAATCCGGAGAGATTGGTCCTATCTTTTTACCATTGGTGGATAAAGCCATATTATCGAATGAGTTTGATGCCTATGATACCGCTAGAGGGGTACTGACACTTACGTCAGATGAGGTTGATCGGATTAATCGGGGAGGGTTGTATATCAATATTCGTTCAGAGGAAGTAGAGACGGGTTTGCTCAGAGGGGCTATACCGTAGAGACTTAATATTTGAATCAGAATTATCAAAGAGACTATCGTATGGGTTAGTTGAGGGAGAAAGGAGAAGTTTAATTATTTTCCTTCATCCTTCATCCTTCATCCAATAGATAGTCTCTACTTTTTTATTCTATTACTTCCTTTACACTTCCACAATGCAGCATCTTATCCCCAAAGTAGGGATTCAGTATTTTTTCTTCATCGCTAAGCCAATAGGCTCCTTTATTACTAAAGGCCATAGGACAAAACTGTCGATAGATTGTGCCGGAGCTGAGACCTTTTTCTACAGCTAGATGGTAGACATGCTCAGAGACCATTTCAAAAGCTTCTCTTTGTTTTTCTATAGAGGTGGCAGCAACTAATAGTGCGGTTGACTTGGCAATCTCTTGATTATCTCCAGCAGTAGCAATCAATTTTTGAGCGGCTTTTTTGGCTTTTTCCTGTTCCGACTCTACTAAGGCATTCTTAATATCAAAATAGGCTTGTAGAATTTCCTTCCCGTTTTCTGTATCAATGGCAGAAGCGGTAATTGGGTCCTCAATAATCACTTGTTGTGAGGGTTGCATGTTTTCCTGGTGTGGATCTTTATTTTTATTCTGCTTTTTATCTCCATTACAAGAAAATAGGAGGAGAGAGAACAGTGCTAAAAATAGAGATTGCTTTTTAAGGAGTTTCTTTATAAACATAATGAGATGAATAGTAAATGATGTGAGAAATGTTCAGTAATGACACCTAAAATACTACATAGGTTTGAAATACCCTTATTTCCTTCAAGAATACAAGTGAAGCCTTCATAAATTATCCCTGATAATTAAAATGATTATAAGGTTAAAATTTACCATAAAGGTATGAGACAATATCCTAATATTCTGGATAAGCTTTTTATCTGCTTGTTGCTTTTTGTTTTTGCTTGGGGAGGGTATTTCTATTTTATGGAGAGAGAAAGTACTGTAACTATAGAAGGAGGGCTTTCAAGAAACCCTGCGCATATTACTGAGCAGGTAAGGTGGAATACAGGAATTAGTCAGAACAATAGTGACACCTTGGATGCTGTAGATGATTATGAGTATTTATTGGAAGACCAGGCACTTTTTCTAAAAGTGCTCAACAATGATCATATACCATCTTCCGGTGTAAAGATAGTGGTATTTGCCCCTTATGGTAATAGCCAAAGTGAAGTTGATCTGGATGGGTATTATCGTATGCCTTTAAACTATGTAGGAAATGATACCCTTTATTATGTCTTGGAGGATGCTTCAGGTTATAGAGATACGGCATTCGTGTATATAGAGATATCACCGATCGATGATGTGGTGATTGCCTATGATGATGAGATGCTTATACAAGAGGAGGGAGAAGGTAGACTTAATGTCATCATAAATGATGAACTGGGAGATGGGTACTCTCATGCCCAGTTAGATAAAATGCCTAAGTATGCTGATAGTGTTTATCTGGATACAGAAGGAGTTCTTTATTACAGGGGACAGAAGGATTATTTTGGATGGGACACCTTAAGCTATATAGTTTATGATATTAATCAGGATTATAGTATAGCAACAGTGATCATCCATATTGAAGGGGTGAATGATACCTTGCAAGCTAATCGAGATACGATCACCATTTATTCATTAGAACCAAGCACTTTAGACATATTGGAAAATGATTTATTGGGGGATGGTTCATTAAACATTCATATCCTTATTCCTCCTGAAAGAGGAGAACTTATGTTAGACTCTATCAAGAGGGTGCTCACCTTTAGGCCTTATGAGGGGTTTTTAGATGATACGTTTACCTATCAGATTCAAGATGTAGATAGGGATATCTCTCAAGCTGAGGTGCAATTAATATCGGCGATTACCCCTGACGCTGAAGATGTGATCAATAGTTACTTGACTCCCAATAATGATGGGCATAATGATTACCTACGACTCGCTACGTTTAGTACTTCTCATCAATATACCTTGACAATCTTTAATCATAGAGGGCAAGAGATTTATTATGATCCCAATTATCAGAATAACTGGAGGGGGGAGGTGAAGGGAAGTGTGCTCCCTGATGGGGTGTATTTCTATCTACTCAAAAGTAGTCAAACGACTTACAAAGGGAGTTTCTATTTGAAAAAATGACTTAGACTATTGACCTTATGAAAAAACTATTGATCATCCTGTTGCTACTACTTCCAGGGTATGGACGTACACAAGAACTGAGAGATACTTTTTTTTACACTTCTAACTTGTATATTCTTAATGATGCAGCTATTGAGGAACAACATTCCTTGAATGGGATCATGTATTCTTCTTTAACACAGATGAACACACAAGGGATTCCGGCCTATCAGTTGGGAAGCGCAGTGCGTAGGAACTGGGAAAATATGGGAGTAGGAGTAAGGGTAAACTATCGAAGGCAAGGGTTGATTTCTACTACAAAACTAAATCTTTCTTATGCCTATGAATTTGCATTTAATGAAGAGACTTATTGTGCTTTTGGCTTGTCTGTGGGCATGGTAGACCATAATTGGCAATTAAACCCTGAAGATCTAGGAGAAGCAACTGATTTACAGGATCCCCTGCTGTATGCCAATACAGGGAAAGAACGTTTCTTATTTACCAATTCACTGTCTATGTCCATGATTTGGAGAGGCTTGATGCTAGGAGGTAGTTTCCCTGATCTATACGCCTTGGCCACAGAAGATCTTTCGGGACAGAATTATTATACCGTAGCCAATGCTTATGCAACATACTTGTTGCCAATCGCAAGAGAGTTTACTTTACAACCTATATTGGCTGCCGAGTGGCACAAATTGGCAGCTCCTACATATGATATTTCTTTAAAAGGAATGTATAGCAAGGTGTTTTGGTTGTCTACGGGATGGAGATGGGATAATAATTGGATGGTTTCTTCAGGGATTGCTTTGGGTGATTTTGAGGTAGGGTATGCTTTTTTGAAAAGTGTGGGGGACTTTGGTAGTTTTGATCAGCAACAACATGAATTGAGCATTGTTTTTCGAATGGACAGAAGCTTTCGGTCAGCAGATAAACTAATGAATAGGCCGGGCTTTAAAAGCAGGGCAGCTAAACAAAAATGGAGAACCAAGCAGTTAGAAAAAGTCAATCTGATTAAGTAATATGGAAGCTTGAAGTAATCTCTAATAACTTTTAACTTTATAATTCGTATAATTGATTATAATTAATGTTAGTGTCAATATACAATTACAAAATTAACAAGAATAAGATGAAGCTTTTACTATACCGTTTAATTACCATTGTTATAGGGGCCTTTTTACTGTATTGGGCTGTAAAGCTAACTTTTGGAATGGCAGTTGGAGTACTCAAGTTTGCTGTATTTGCAGGATTATTCGTTGGAGGGACTTATCTTCTTAAAGAAGGGATAAGGAAACTGAACTCCAATAATCGCCCTTAAGGCTTGATATGAAGTTCGTACTTTACATGAAATAATATCTATATTTTAGAATAAGCCTCATGTTACTGATTTTGAATGTCAGTGATATGAGGTTTTTTTTATCCTTCCCATCCTTTTTCTAGTCGAGAGAAGGTCCTTTTGTCTGTTGCTGAATATACTACTTATAGTAGAAGAATTTGTTTTTATACCTTAATGGGTAATATTGAAAAGATCTATTAGAAAAAAATAATACAAAATTCTACATAGGTGTATTTATTACTGTGTTTGTTTGCTTGTGCGGAATAATGCGTATGCAATACATTTAATTAGTAAATAAATATTCATTCACTTATTTAGATAGCGAATTATTCTGTAAGTGAACGGGGGATGTTACATGTTTCAAAGCATTTTGTAATTTTTTATTTTTGCCGGCTATATTTAAAGAAATATGTAGGAAACACAGACTAACTTATGAAGCATTTAGTGAATTTGATAGAGGGCTCTATCCGTAATAACTGGGATATAGAAGCATTACAGGATTATGGAGGAGAGAGTTATGCATATAAAGATGTCGCAGAACAAGCCATCAAATTTCATCAGATTTTCGAAAATCTGGGGATCAAAAAAGGAGATAAGGTAGCACTGTTGGGGAAAAACTCTGCCAACTGGGCAATGGCTTATATCCTAACGGTAACTTATGGAGCGGTGATTGTACCTGTTTTGCCTGACTTTAAACCGGGAGATGCTCATCATATCATCAATCACTCAGATGCAAAAATACTATTTGCGGATAAAGTTATTTATGACAAGTTGGAGTTTGACAAGATGTTTAATCTTGAGGTAGTGTTTACCTTGAAGGATTTTAACGTTTTGGATCAGAGAGTAAAGGACTTTGATGCTAAGTGGTCAGCTGCGGCACAGGCGCTGGAACCTATAATGAACAGAGGAATTACTCCTGATGATTTTAAAGTAAAGGAAGTACAAGCCAATGACCTGACAGTGATTAGTTATACTTCAGGAACTACAGGTTTCTCTAAGGGGGTAATGTTGTCTCAGGAAAGCTTAACGAACAATGTGTTGTATGCTCAGAAGCACATGCCTTTAAATCCGGGTGACAAAATTGTATCTTTTTTACCTTTAGCTCATGCCTATGGATGTGCCTTTGAGTTCTTATTCCCATTCACTTACGGGTGTCACATTACCTTCTTGACACGTACCCCTTCTCCTCAGATTATTATGAGAGCGTTTGCAGAGGTACGTCCTGCTTTGATTTTGGCTGTTCCATTGGTCATTGAGAAGATTTATAAAAATAAGATTCTTCCTACATTGAAGAAGCCTATGATTCAGGCACTTTCTAACATTCCTGGTGTCCGCAGCTTGATTTATGGAAAGATTCGTAAGCAAGTATATGAAGCTTTTGGTGGAAACTTTAAAGAGTTGATCATTGGAGGTGCCGCATTTAATCCAGATGTAGAACGTTTCTTCAAAACAATCAATTTCCCTTTCACTGTAGGATACGGAATGACTGAGTGTGGACCATTGGTTTCTTATGCCTCTTGGGATACTATACCAATGGGTTCTTGTGGAAAGCCGGTAGATGCATTACATGTGAGAATCGATTCGGAAGACCCTTACAATGAAGTGGGGGAAATTATGATTAAAGGCTCCCATGTGATGGATGGGTATTATAAAAACCCTGAAGCAACAGCCGCTGTACTGGAGAATGATGGTTGGTTGCACTCTGGAGATTTGGGAATCATGGATGAAAACGGTTATGTCTATATTAAAGGGCGTAGCAAAAGTATGATCCTAGGTCCGTCAGGACAAAATATTTATCCAGAGGAGCTGGAAGCAAAGTTGAACAACTTACAGTATATTCAGGAGTCTTTAATTGTGGAAAGAGGAAATCGTCTTACAGCCTTGATTTATCCTGACTATGAGTATATTGATAGAAGAGGTTGGGATCAATCACAGATTGAAAAACATTTGACACAGGACATCAAGCATATTAATGCTGAAGTTCCTAATTATATGCAGATGGCAAAGTGGGAAATATGGGCAGAGGAGTTTGAGAAAACACCAAAGAAAAGTATTAAGCGCTTTATGTATAAATAGAGTAAAAAATGAGTCATCCCATATTAACATTAAAGGGTGACTCATATTTTTTGTTTAAAAAGTGCCTTTATATATCTAAAAATGGCCTTGAAGAATTGCCGTTAAAATTTTTAATCGCAAAAGCGTTAAGAAAATTCCATTGTTTGAGCGTAGCGAGTTTAATACGCCATGTAATGGTTTTAGCTTTTGCGATTAAAAATTAGGCAAATTCTTCAAAGCCTTGATTTTTTTGCTTCGTTTTTTCATCAAGGAAAAAATGAAGAAGCTCATAAAGGGCTTGTGGAATAGCTATAAAGTGATGAATTTTCAGAAGACTAAGCCATTTGTTAATATAGGATGGTTCATGTTTTTTATTCACTATAAAAACATTCCATGGTTTGTAATTCAGGCTCACCTCCTCGATTACCGCTTCCTGAAGCGACATATAGGGTGTCCCTCCAATTAATTACTCCCGAGCTATGGCGCCCTTCTTTTAACTTAGGGAGACTTCTCCATTCATTGGTTAGAGGATTGAGGGCTTCCACTTCATTAAAGGCTTCTGCCTGGCTGTTATCTTCCCCTCCAACGATAAGGATTTCGTCTTTATAGACCACTCCCATAGTGCCGGCCCTTTTGGTTGGGATACCTTTATCTAAAGAACTCCATTTCTTAGAAGTAAAATCATAAACATCAACCTCTTTGATCGTGTTTTTAAATACTCCTGTTGCTGCTTTGGATAATCGTCCTCCAATAAGATAAAGTTTATTGTCATAGTGAATGGCTTGGAAGTGGTCTCTTGCTCTTGGCGCATCCGCTAGTTTTTTCCATTCTTTTGTTTCCAGGTCATATACATCAAACCACTTCTTGTGATCGTCTGTGTGACCATTCTTAATGCCACAAATAAGATATACTTGCTTGCCAATCAGAACACAGCCCGCGCTTCCTCTTAGTCGGTTGTCAGGTATTTTACCTTCTGTACTCCATTTGTTTGTCGATGGGGTATAGACATAGATATCAGCAATAGGCTTTTCTTTAGGATAGCCTCCAGTAAAGGCGCCAAAGATGTATATCTTATTGTTGTAAACAATAGGTTGAAAATGATGTATTTCAATGGGGGGAGTCGCCCCTTTACTCCATATGTTTTTTACTGGATCATAAATACTGATGTTTTTCTTGCCTCTTCCCCCCAATAAGTAAAACTTACCTTCTACTTCAACAAAGGCTGCTTCATGTCGTTCTATGGGTAAGGTAGAGTCAGCAGCTTGTACAAAGTTCCATTGGTTGGCTTCTTTTAATGGAGTGGAGGAGTCTCCTGAGATGGTTGAGTCATTATAGGTGCTGTCATTCCAGATCAATAGACTGTCCGGTAAGTCGACAGGAGAGATGATTTGATTACCGTCATCATCATTACAGGCTGTCACTATACACAGACAGCCCAGAACAGAAATAAATAATAGCTGGTAGATTTTCATGATAGTTGAATGAGTCAATCAATGATTATGATAGCGTCAAAGGAAGACTGCTGTTTTGATAATAAGCTTGTAACAAAATAAAACATTAAGATTTATTTTTTAATGAGTTTTAACAGCTTACTTTTAGTGTACAACATAAAATAGTAATTACAAGACTTCTTATTTAACCAATTAAAGAAGTTTAGGGAAATAGTGATTAAAATCAATACTAACTTTTTTAACAACACATCATCATGGAACTAAGCACTTTGCAAACGTCGCTTACAACTGCCGCTACAGACCTTTTATTGGGAGTAGTAGCGTTGTTTTTTTCGTATTTTTTATATCAACAATCGAATGTGGGAAGAGGTAGAATCTGGGGGACTGCTTTTTTACTCTTGGCCCTGGGAGCAATTGTAGGGGGAGTAAAGACGGGATTGGTATTGGATGATACAACGGTTAAGGTTTTGCAGCAACCTTTTTTCTTTTCGTTATCGATAACAGTGTCCTTATTTGTATTAGGGGTATTGTGGGATTTTCAGGGGGGATATCTCAAGGAGTGGCAAGATAGAGGATTGCTGGCGATAGGAGGAGCATTTTACTTGATTACTGTATTATTCTCGGGTGTATTTTTGTTGTTTTTGGCTTATGCTGCCACGGCTATGCTTTTTGCAGGTGTGGTCTATTTTATGTTGTATTTGAGAAAAGAGGTAAAGGGAGCGTTATGGGTTAGTGTAGGGATAGCATTAACATTGGTTGCTTTTGGAGTACAAGCAAGTAAGGCAATTTCCTTTCACTTGATTTGGGACTTCGATCATAATGGAGTATTTCACCTCATACAATTGCTTGCCGTAACACTTTTGTATATTGGTGTTCAAAAAGGAATGCGCCTGGAGAAAGAGTGTGTGGTTAGAGAAATGAAATTGCCTTCAGAAGTATAAATCAAGGCGAAATAACGGCCGTTAAGAAATACTAAAAACAGGAACCGGTAATGAAACGTACTTGTTTCCTACCGCATATTTACGTTCATTTGATAGATTATTGAGGTGTATTTCTCAATGATTTTTTTGAAGATTTACGTGTTGACAAGATAAATAGTTATAAACCAATGATAAAGAAGCTGGATAAACTCCTCTTAAAGGCTTTTTTTGGACCTTTTACGCTTACCTTTTTTATTGTTCTTTTCATTTTTCACTCTCAGTTTATGATTAATAAACTGAAATATTTAGTGGGAAAGGATTTAGGGCTTGATGTCTATGGGGAGCTATATTTTTATTTTGCACTTTCCTTGGTGCCTGTATCACTACCTTTGGCGGTATTGTTAGCATCTTTGATGACCTTTGGGAACCTGGGGCAACATTCTGAGATCACTGCGATCAAGGCGTCTGGAATTAGTATGTTGAGAGTGTTGAGACCAGTTGCAGTAGTGACTATCTTGGTGGTAATTGCTGGCTTGATTTACAATGATACTGTGGTGCCTTGGTCCAATTTGAAAGGTTATCGTTTGCTTTATGATGTAAGACAGAAAAAGCCTGCCTTGGAGCTAACAGAAGGAGCTTTCTATGAAGGATTGGAGGGATATAGTATCAAGGTGCAGAAAAAATTAGCAGACGATCGCTCTTTGGAAGATGTAATTATTTATAAGCATAAAGGGAATAAGGGGAATAAAGAAGTGGTATTGGCAAAGTCCGGTACGATGGAGTCTGTGATGAACGACACCTATTTGCTGATGCGCCTTTTTAATGGAAAGGCTTATAGTGAGCAAAAAAATAATAATCAGGGAGATGATTTGCAGTTTGTGGTCAATCAGTTTGATACTGCTCAATTCTTCTTTAGCCTGGAATCTTTTGGGATGAAAGAGACTAAAGAGGACCTTTTCAAGGGGCATAACCTGATGAAACCTAGAATGCAACTGCAGCATGAGCAGGACTCTGTAGCAGGGGCGATGCAAGAATATAATACGATGTTGGTAAGAAATTTTGAAAGCCAGTTCTATTATAATAATGCTTTAAATACAGGGAAATATAAGCCTTTAGAAGAAGTAGGACTAGAGCCTATCACATTAAAAGGACGTTACTTTGATCCTGAAAAGCTTTCCACGAAAGTAAGGATCCTGTCTAGTGCCTATAACAGTGCCATGAGTTTTTCTAACATTGTGAATTCCAATGTTTCTCGAATGAATAATCAGATGAGACAGCAAGCTCGTTATCAGGTGGATATAAATAAACGTTTTACTTCTTCCATCGCGATCTTGGTGATGTTCCTGATCGGGGCACCTTTGGGAGCAATTATTAAGAAAGGTGGATTAGGGGTACCAGTGATTGTTTCTATTCTGTTTTTTGTGATCTATTATGTCACAACCATTACAGGAGAGAAAATGGCTAAGGAGCTGTTGATTGATCCAATGATTGGATCTTGGGTCTCCAATTTCTTCCTCGCGATTATAGGGATTTTCTTCCTCTATCAGGCAAAGAATGACGTAAGGTTATTTGATGCAGATTACTATTCAGTACTCTTCAAGAGGTTCTTTAGTAAAGAGGATAAAAAATAAATGCTAGCACAGCAGGCACTTGAAAGTGTAATGCAATCTGAAACTACAAAACATGAATCACCCCATATTAACACTTAAGGGGTGATTCATGTTTTTTTGTTTAAAAAGTGCCTTTATATATTTAAAAATGGCCTTGAAGAATTGCCGTTAAAATTTTTAATCGTAAAAGCGTTAATAAAATTCCATTGTTTGAGCGTAGCGAGTTTGGAATTTTTAGCTTTTGCGATTAAAAATTAGGCAAATTCTTCAAAGCCTTGATTTTTTTGCTTCGTTTTTTCATCAAGGAAAAAATGAAGAAGTTTATAAAGGGCTTGTGAGATAGCTGTAAAGTGATGAATTCTCAGAAAACTAAGGTGTCTGTTAACATGGGATGACTAATTTTTTTGTAATCTTCTACTTCAATCTATAAATTTCTAACTATATCAATAATCAACTCAAAGAGTAAAGCTTAACTCGCCGAAGGTGAAACTTCTAGTTTTAAGAAGCTGAGCCAAGAGATAAAATTCAACTTAACAAGTTAGGTGAGCGTTCTCAACTCACCGAAGGTGAAACTCAACAGAGTGAAGCTCTACTCAACCAGCGGCGCAAGCCGCCTCAACAAATCAACAACAATATGGCACTTACAGAACTGTATAACGCATACAAAACCGAAACAGCCACTCCCTTAACAGAAGAGCAATTTGAAAAGTTACTTCTATACTTTCCTTGCTTACTGATTGTGGCAAGTGATGGAGTGGTAGATGATGAAGAATGGTATTATGTCAATTACCTGGCTCGTTTCATTGCCCAAAGAGAGATTGGTATGGAGGATATTGAGGAGATGGAAAAATATAAAGCGATTTATTTAAAGGAGATGCAGTATCTTTGTAATCATTTGGGGAACTGGAAGGAGTCTTTCTTAATGAAACTGAAAGAATATTTGGACTTACATCTCCATTTAAAGGATGATTTGGAAGATATTATGGTGGATTTTGCCGAAGCATCCGATGGAATTAGTGAGGAAGAATCAAAAATGATGGACTACCTCAAGGAAACACTGAATGTTTCTTTGTAACTTGCCAACCTTTTTTAAAAAGCAAAAGATTATTATGTCAGCAGAAAAGCAAAAACGAACAGAACTAAAGGATATAGGAGAGTTTGGTCTTATTGATGTATTACAGCAAGATGTAAAACTATACCAAGAGTCGACCAAAAAAGGGATTGGAGATGATGCTGCCGTGATAGATGCTTCTTCAGAGCAGACCGTAGTATCTACCGATATGTTGGTGGAAGGGATTCATTTTGACCTTTCTTATATGCCCTTAAAGCACTTAGGGTATAAAGCTATTGCCGTGAATGTATCGGATATTGCAGCCATGAATGCTGTTCCTAGACAGGTAACCGTAAGTATTGCATTAAGCAACCGCTTCTCTAAGGAAGCAGTAGAAGAACTATATAAAGGAATTAATATTGCTTGTGAGAACTATAAGGTAGATTTAGTTGGAGGAGATACCACTAGCTCTCGTTCAGGCTTGGTGATTTCGGTAACAGCAATTGGTACGGCCAAGGAAGAAAACCTTGCCTACCGTAGTGGAGCAAAACCAGGGGAAATCCTTTGTGTGACAGGGGATCTTGGAGGTGCTTATATGGGCTTGCAGTTGCTGGAAAGAGAGAAGCAAGTGTATATGTCCAATCCGCAAGCGCAACCTGAACTAAAGGATCAGGAATATGTGGTAGGAAGACAATTGCGTCCCGAAGCACGTACCGATATGGTGCATGAGTTCAAGGAGTATGGTATCAAGCCTACATCAATGATTGATATCTCTGATGGACTGGCTTCTGAGGTGATGCATATTTGTAAGAACTCTGAGGTGGGAGCGGTCCTGTATGAGGAGAAATTCCCTGTTGCAGAAGAAACGCTGAAGGCAGCTATGGATTTCCATATTCCTTCTTCTACCGTGGTGTTGAATGGAGGAGAGGATTATGAACTCCTTTTCACCATTAAGCAAGAGGATTACGAAAAAGTGAAGCACAATCCGAATATCTCATTTATCGGATATATTCTGGAAAAGGAGAAAGGGACGCAACTAATTACAAAAGGAAAACAGGTGGTTCCTTTGCAAGCGCAGGGATGGACGCATTTTAAGCAATCAGAAGACGAATAGCATTAAATAAAATCTATTTTTTTTAATATTTTTGCGATATCGTGGAAGTGGGGTGGTCTCATGAAGACAATACCATGTTCACACATCGTGAAATACTAACAGAATATTTATAAAAAGACGTTTTTATGGCAGGACATAGTAAATGGGCCAATATCAAGCACCGTAAGGGTGCACAGGACGCGAAAAGAGGTAAGATATTCACAAAGCTGATCAAAGAGATCTCAATTGCCGCTAAGCTAGGTGGAGGTGACACAGAAACCAACCCTCGTTTGCGTTTGGCAATCCAAAACGCCAAAGGGCAGAACATGCCTAAGGATAACATTGAGAGAGCAGTAAAGAAAGCAACAGGAGCAGATGCGACAGACTATATGGAGTTGACGTACGAAGGGTACGCTCCAGGAGGAATCGCGGTATTTGTGGAATGTTCTACGGATAACCAAAACCGTACGGTATCTGCTGTAAGAAGTTACTTCACTAAAGTAGGCGGTTCTTTGGGTAAGAACGGCTCTTTGGAGTTTATTTTTGACCGTAAAGGTATCTTCGAATTCAACATGCCAGAAGGTGGATTGGATATGGATGAATTTGAGTTGGAGATGGCGGATGCAGGTGCAGAAGATATCGAAGTAATGGATGATTTGATCGTAATTACTTCTGCGATGGAAGACTTTGGTGCAGTCAACAAGAAATTGGAAGACATGGGTATCGAGGTAGCTTCTGCAGGATTGAAGCGTATCCCAAATAACACGAGTACAGTGGATAATGATACGTTGACAAAAGTGATGAAGCTGATCGACAAATTGGAAGATGATGATGATGTACAGCAAGTATATCATAACCTGGAGATTGCTGACGGACAGGAAGAGCTGATCTAATAACAGCTCTAAGTAGTTTCTAAGGAAATATTAATAATAAGGAAGCCATCAATGGAGACATTGATGGTTTTTTTATTTATACATAATTAATATTTATGTATATTAGAAAATATATAAATAAAAATATATCAATTGAATTCCCCACTTTTGTCCCGCAAAATTTTTGAGAACTACATAAAAACAAACTGTACAGATGGATTTAAATTTACTCATAGACAATCTTACCAACCCTGCATTGCTTTTTTTCTTTCTTGGGTTAATTGCCGTGCAGCTAAAAAGTGATCTTGAGATACCTCCTAATTCATCAAAATTTATATCACTCTATCTGCTTTTCTCTATAGGCTTCAAAGGGGGACAGGAATTATCACATAGCGATATAAATGCGGAGATAGGCTGGTCTTTATTATTTGGGGTGTTATTGGCTCTGGTAGTACCTATTTATGCATTCTTGTTGCTTAAAAAGAAATTTGGAGTGTTTAATGCAGGGGCAATTGCTGCGGCTTATGGGTCGGTAAGTGCAGTGACCTTTGTGACGGCCGTTTCTTATCTGGAGTTACACGACATTTACTTTGGCGGCCATATGGTGGCAGTAATGGCCTTGATGGAAGCTCCCTCCATTATTATTGGAGTCCTTCTAATCTCTTGGTTTACCCCAAACAAAGAAGAGAAAACATCCTTATCGGGACTGATCAGACATGCCCTGACCAATGGTAGTGTCTTGCTGATTATAGGTAGTTTGGTCATAGGCTTTTTATCCAGTGAGGAGCAGGCAATGGGGATCAAGCCTTTTACAACGGATATTTTTAAAGGATTTTTAGCTGTATTCTTATTGGATATGGGGATTGTCAGTGGTAAAAAACTAGGGGCACTTCTAAAAGCGGGCTGGTCTCCCTTGTTGTTTTCGATCATCGTTCCCTTAATCAACGGCTGTATTGTGGCGGCCATAAGTACTATGATCACAGAGGAGGTCGGTAATCGATTTTTATTCTCCATACTGGCTGCGAGTGCCTCTTATATTGCAGTCCCTGCGGCCATGAAGCTAGCAGCTCCCAAGGCAAACCCAGGTCTTTATATCCCTATGGCATTGGCGATAACGTTTCCGTTCAATATTACCCTAGGAATGCCGATTTACTTGTCCATTATCAATTTGGGGGTAGGTTAGAGTTTATCACGACTAATTACTTATAAGCAGGAGAAAGCACTGAACTGGTTCAAGAGTTCAAATTCCGAACGAGGTACGAGTAAGGAATTGCTCTTGAACCAAGCGGTTTACCACATTGACTAATTTTTTAGTGTAAAGTTTGAAGCTTTACGCTCTACACTTATTTAATAATCGATCCACTAAGGATGTATTTTCCATAGAAATAGGTAGATATAGCTATTTTATAATTATTCTGTGGGGATTCTTTCCTTTTTGATATTAGGCAAAATATCATAATACTCTTCGATCAACCTCAAGCTGTCCCTTACCTCTTCGAGTTCCCAGATGATAGCGTCAGGAATAAAGCGATAACTATAGCTTCTACGCCTCTCGGTTGTGTTGTACTGATCATATTCTTCCCAGTTAATAGCATCTGTATTGATTAGGTCAATCTGCTCTTTCAGCACTTGACATAACTCATTCATCTTATTTTGATCGTTCTGAGCCAAATAGATTTGTCTCAGGAGGTCTTTAGGATAAGCATAATACCAACTTTCCCTAGCATAGTACCTATGATAATGCTTATGGTTTTCTTTAAAGTTTCTGATAAGAATTTTTTGAAGGATGATAGTGTCTAATGAAATACTTTGTTCTTGACTAAAAGCTGATTTTATATCATCCATTTGTTGCATAGCCTTTTCAGTATGCCACTTCTTTAAGGTGGTTATTGTTTTAGGGCTGAACTTGATACCGTAGTGGATATCAGCTTTCGTTATTTCTTCTTCGATATATTGGAATTCTTGTTCAAACTTAAGTTCGTATATCGTATTGAATTTATCTTGATCAATGGTGGTCGTTAGGTAAAGCGTAAAAGTGACGGCAAGACAAGCGATAAAGGATAGGATAATCCACTTTCCAGTACGGTAGATCAATCGAATCACAAACCAGCTCTGAGCAAAAATCACTAAGGGTATTAGTAAAAATAATAGCCAAAATTCTTCGTATAAGTTGAGTTGATTATCATACCCTGCATGTCCGAAGAGGACTAATAATATCATGGAACCAAAACGGGTGATGACCATAAGTATACTCCAAAAGATGAGCAGGATATTGGTTCGGGATAGTTGTTTATACAGATTATCCATTCTATGCGTGTGTTGATGATTACTCATCCAGACCCATAGTGTGATGGAAAGTCCCAGGACAGCGGCACATAGGGCAAAGAATAGATTGAAAAAAAGCAATTCTTCTTTTTCTAAGATCAAGAGATCAGCAGAGAGAACCGTGAAGATACGAAAGAGCTCCCTAAAATAGTTAATGGTGAATGAAATGGAGAAAGCAGTAATCACGCCTGCTGCAATGCCAATCCAGAAGCGTTTTTCACCAATACCTTCAATTGAAATGATGTTTTTGCTAATTCGTTTATGTGTTTTAGTCATGGAAAAAGTGGGGTGATTTTGGCGTTATTAATGATATATAGATTGTAACGGATATGATTTTTTTAAGTTTCACTCTAAGTCTCCTGTACAAACTACGAAAACCTTAAAAGAATAGAATGCTAAAAAAGATACACCGTCTTTACCCTTTACAGGATAATCCTTACCTTTTCCTGTAGTTTAACCCTTTAATAAATACTATTATTTAACCCAAAGTATCATTTATGAAAGCCGTTCAAGTAACGAAAGCAGGAGGGCCCTTTGAAATTGTAGAAAGGGATATTCCTTCGCCTAAGGCAGGCGAAGTGTTGATTAAAGTACAAGCCTGTGGCGTTTGTCACAGTGATATGTTTGTCAAGGAGGGAGCCTTTCCGGGAATGGAATTTCCAAGAGTACCGGGACATGAGGTCATCGGACTCGTAGAGAAAGTAGGAGAAGGAGTAGACCTATGGGGAAAAGGTCAACGTGTGGGCGTAGGGTGGCACGGAGGACATTGCCATCAATGTACTCCTTGTAGAAAAGGAGATTTTATCAATTGTCAAAATGCGAAAATTACTGGCATCAGCTTCGACGGAGGGTATGCAGAGTATATGGTGGCCCCTCAGGAAGCAGTAGCTTTGGTCCCTGATGAACTGGATGCGATGGAAGCAGCTCCTTTACTTTGTGCTGGTATTACCACTTATAATGCTTTGAGAAATTCAGGGGCTAAGGCAGGAGATGTAGTTGCCGTACAAGGTATTGGCGGTTTGGGGCATTTAGCCATTCAGTTTGCAAACAAAATGGGGTTCAAGACGGTGGCAATTTCTACGAGTGACAGTAAAAAAGAGTTAGCCAAAGAGTTGGGGGCTTCGGTATACGTGAATGTTTCCTCAGAAGACCCTGTGGAGGCACTGCAAGCGCTTGGAGGAGCTTCGGTGATCTTGGCAACCGTGCCCAAGGGCGATGCCATTACTCCATTAATCGATGGTTTAGGGGTAGACGGCAAAATTGTGGTAGTAGGGGCTGGTACAGAAGCGATAGAAGTATCTCCTATGCAGTTGATTATGGGACGAAAAAGTATTAGTGGTTGGCCCAGTGGACATGCCAAGGACTCTGAGGATACTTTGAACTTTAGTGCGCTTACTGGCGCCAAGGCCATGATAGAAACCTATCCTTTAGAGAAGGCAGAAGAGGCTTATAATCAGATGATGGAGAATAAAGCGAGATTTAGGGTGGTATTGAAAATAGCTTAAGAGCTTGTTTGGAATATCTAATTATATTTGTTCAGGTAAATAAGAGTAAAGAGGCTGTCTCATATATTGCGAGATAGCCTTTTTTATTCGGATATTTACTTAGAACATGTTTGGAACCACATCTTTTGGGACAAAACTCCTCTAATTTTGTCTGAAAAAGTCCTGATTATCCCCAAATAGAACCACTATTAGGCTCAAATCAGAACTTTCTCAGTCAATTTATAGAAGTTTTCTCCTCAAAATCTGGATTCCAAACATGTTCTTATTAAAGATAACGACTCAAGGATTGCTACACTCCATCTAACTCAAAAACTAATGGACATCCTCCATCAAAACGAGCACTGTCTCTGCGAAATCGTAGGCAGACGTATGATCTATCACGCTGAACTATCCAAGGAAGAAAAGGAATTTTTACAACAAGCCGGATATCGCTCTCAGTGGTATCCCAATCCTACAGGACATACCACAGATTTGCCTTGTGGACTCACTTATGGGTATTTACTTCCCCAAAGGGCTGATAAGCCTATGATACTTGCTTTTAGAGGAGCAACATGGGGAAACCACTCTTCTGTCATTGCATCTTTCTCTAGGACACCCATTGGGTGGAACTTATATCACCAACACTTTGCACCTCAAGCCGAGCAAGAAGTTACCCGTATAGCGGAACGTATGGACATCAAAATTCTGGTTACAGGACATTCCATGGGAGGGTGTATGGCCCAATATTTCAGCACCCGAAATCCAGCTTATATACAGCATGGGATCACTTTTCAATCACCTGGTATTTTCTTTGATAAGACCTATCAGAAATTTCCTACCACTATAGATGATACTTTACCCAAAGTGAAAATGACTCACCATACGGGAAAGTATGATTGGGCAGACCTTACGGGAGGGAAACATGTTCCCGGAGATATAGTGCTTCATGAATTGCAGGGCTGGAAAATGAAAGTTCCTCCTTTGGTACACCAAACAAACTTATTGTGTACGGCTAACGTGGTGCCTTTAGGAACGTTGTTACCCAACCCTCAATTTCCCCAAGTCATTCATGAGAAAAAGTATGAGAGGCAAGTTTACTTTGGACTTTTTTGGAGTGTAAAGAAATTTCTTGGAGAGTTTATTCGATTAGGCGTAGGGTGGGTTTTAGTGCCTATTTATAAACGAAAATATGCTACACGAAAAATTAGGTAAGAGGGGGGATGTATTAAGGTTGAATAAATAACCGACAGTTGAGGCGTCTTGCGCCGCTAGTTGAGTCCATTACATGGCGTGTTCTGCGTACCGTTGAGTAGTGCTTCGCATGTTGAGTTACAATATTCCTATAAAAACTCAACAGTGCAAAACACTACTCAACCTGCGGCATAAGACGCCTCAACGGCACGTAGTGCCACTCAACAGAGTGGACTAGCAGTATGACGAGTAAATATTCAAACTTAATTCTCTCCAAATAAGCCTTTATATGAATGCCCGCTGAAACAGTGGCTTGCGAAGCAAATACATCAACACCAATACACTGCAAAGATCCATTAAGGTGACACTCCAATAAACACCGCTCACACCAAGTTTTTCTGGAAGTATCCATAAAAAAGGAACCAAAAATAAGAAGACTCTTAACAAAGCCAGCAAAGCAGCCAGAGGAGCTTTTCCTATGGTTTCCAGATAGCTCATACCTGTCATCAAAAAGGTGGAAAGTAATACGATAGACCATAGAATGAGAAAATACACCTCATGGACTTCATAGCTTATCAATTCAGGTAACGATAACCATAGCAGAGGAGTAGAAAATAGTACGCCGATACTCCATAGTAATAACAGAAAAAGAGATCCTCCAAATGTGAATATTTTTAAGGCCTTGATTACCCTATGGTATTGTTGTCCTCCAAAATTGACACCTACCACAGGTTGCATGGCTCTGGAAAAACCTACAGCGACGTATACCATAAAAAGCAAGTAGCGGATAGAGGTTCCTAATACAGCCATGTCTACGTCACTGCCAACTCCTCTCATAGCTCTGAAAATCAAAGTGAATTGCACAAAAAACAATAGTTGCATAGCAATGGCAGCTAATCCATTTTTAAGAAAATAGCCGTAAGGGTGTGTGTTCCATCCTCCCAGACGAGAAGAGAATAAGGGGTCTTTTTGCTTTAAACACCAATAGTTCAACAGTACTACCCCTCCTTCGGCCAATACTGTTGCTATTGCACCTCCCTTCATCCCCATAAGAATGATCAATACGGGAGTACCTATCAAATTCAATAACATTCCTACCAGATAATGCTTTGTAATAGCATTTTCCAATCCTTTCATTTGCATGATTCTCGAAGAGGAAAAAGCGTAGATCCTAAAAGGAATACAGAACACATACCCACTCAAGTACTCTAAGGCTAGTGGTTTGGAACTCAGATGCGTGATGCTAAGCTCTAAATAGGTTTCGATAAAGACTAAGGATAGAACAAGTGCTATACCTCCTAAAAATATGACGGCCGTATTTTGCATTCGATAGGCTTGTTGCTGTCCTTCTTTATCTCCTTTTCCATAGGCATGACTCATAAAAGTAGCTGTTGCCACTGCAACCAACCCTTCCAAGGCAAAAACCAGATAATTAAACGTAAATACACTAATTAGTGCAACCACTCCGGCTTGTCCAATCATATGACCAATAAAGGCACTATCAATAATCAGGTTGAGGGCTACGGTAACAGTAGTGATGATAGACGGAATCGATAGCTTAAAAAATAGACGCCAAATAGAATCTTTCAGTAGTAATGTCCTTGCTTCCATAAAGAATATAATCGTGGTTGGTTTTGGGCAAACGGGAATTTCCGTTATTAAAAATAATTTTCATAAAAAAATACCATATCTCTGTAATAATCTTCCTTTACCGGCTACTAACCATATAAACAAAATCAAGAAAACGTGAGTAGTGATTTTTATACCAACTTCATTCTGCCGTATGCCGGTATTATCATCAAGATATGCCGTGCCTATACCAATACACAAGAAGACTTTGAGGACTTCTATCAGGAGGTCTGCTTGCAAATCTGGAAATCCCGAGAAAACTATAGGGAAGATTCCGATTGGTCAACCTGGATTTATCGTATTACGCTGAATGTATGCCTGACACTCATTCGCAAAGAAAAGCGAGAGAAAAGCAAGAGGGACAGCCAGATCGATACCACTTTGTTGACAGAAGAAAACAAGGCATTCAAAGATGAGTCCTTGAACTTACTCTATGAGGCCATCAAAAGTCTGAAGGAAGTGGACCGGGCAATTATCCTCTTATACCTGGAGGAGAAATCTTATAAAGAGATTGCAGCTATTATCGGGGTAAAAGCCAATGCGGTAGGCGTGAGAATTAACCGAATCAAAGAACGTTTAAAGAAACAATTATATGAAAAAGTCAATTGAAGATATCTGGAAGGAAGGCTTTCTGAATAAAGAGGCATTAGTGGCACCTAAGTTGAACCATCTATACAATCAAAAGTCCGTCGATTTGATTGAGCAGATCATTCATATGGGAAAACTGAACATTGTAATGATCCTGATTTTTGGTATCCTGTTGTTGCTGATAGGCGTTTTGATCCCCTTAGTGAAGTTACCATTTTTATTGCTTTCGGCTGGATTTATCGGTTTGAGCATTTTTGCTTTTTGGAAAGACAAAAGGATAGTCGCTATTGATAAGGGGAAGAATAGCTATGACTATCTTAAGAATTTTGATGCAGCCCTGAAGACTAATAGGGAGATGTATGCACGCCTCTATCGTTTTTTTTATCCGGCAGTATTTTTAGCTATGATGCTGGGGTTTGTTTACTCAGCATATGGAGATAGAATCATCGGACAAATTCTCTTTAAGTTTCCTGACCTTTGGGTAGTAGCGGGAGTACCTGCAGTGATTTTGGGACCAATTATCTTGATCGCAAGCTTTATGATGTTGTTTTCTAGGAAGATTTTTGAATGGGATGTCAAGATTGTGTATGGCAGGGTTCTGATGAAGTTAGAAGAGATGATTGAGGATATGGAAGAGTTAAGAAAGGGGGATGAATAGCAATGTGCTCAGAACTTGAGTTGATGTAGTAAGTAATGTGGAGTAGTGGGGCAAGTCAGAGGCATGGTTGGGTGCTATAATTTAGATCATTGATTTTTATTGTGAGTATGACCGCACTTGGCTATCTTGTTTGAAGCGAATCACTTTTTTATAAACACGATTAATAGCCTTTACACGATGAACTTAACTTGCCCCACTTGCTTCACTTTTTTTACATACGAAGAAAGTACCCTTCCCAAGGGGAAAAGGATCAAATGTAATCATTGCAAAACTACTGCAAATATCAACAAATTTAAATTTGTAGACCAGGAGATTAAAAAAGAAGCCAAAGCCGTCAGGGTAGGACATAGCATTGAGAAAGAATATGGGATAGGTTATCACAAACATTATTTTCAATATGGGAGGATATATCTTGATCGCAAAGATCGTGGCTTTCGTATGGAACTTCAGAATGAACGGTTTAAGTCAGCATCCTTATGGACATTGATAGTTATGATAGCTTGCTTTCTTCCTGTTTCGCTCCTTTTAATTTGGGAAGTTTATTTAGGAAGGGGGGGACTATTTCAAACAATTGTAGTCTCTGTCCCTACGGTGCTGATGGTGTTGTCAATGCTTGTCGCATTGACAGAAGTGGAGCAAATTCTATTGAAAGGGTCCCATTTGGTTTTTAAGAGAAAGCATATTTTTGGCAATGATCAACAAAACATACCGATAGCGGATATCTCTAATATTCAAGTAGTAGAAAAATACGAAAGAGTGAAAAATAAGTCTGGAATACGTAAAACGCGGACAATATATAAAGCAGTTATTTATTGGGATGATGATCAATATATTTTCTTTGATTCTACCTCTTCAGATGAAAAAAAATGGGCAATTACTCAATTAAAAGAAATAATTTTACTTGCCAAAAGAACAGAAAAAGGCTCCGTTTACCATAAGGTAGATTGATGAAGTGGGCAGGTATCCGTATTTCCCTATTTTCTTTCAGAGCATTATTTAATAGCATTCAAGTCCTTCTTTTCGTAGAATTTTAAATATATTGAACGGATTTTTTACCTATTAAACTTTCGTTCAATGACTTTTCTATTCAATCACCGACAAGGCATTTTGTGCGTGCGCAAAATGTTTTTGTCATTCTTTTTATGGGCGTTTACTTTTTCACTTCATGCCCAACAAACGTCTTTACTGACAGACACTGACACGGTGAGTATTCATAAGGTGGAAGTTAAACGTAACTGGATGACCTGGGATCTGATTGTTAAAAATGAACTAACCTTTCAGGAAGGGGAGACCATTACCAAAAAGCAACTGGATACTTCCATCAAGCGAATCTGGAATATTGGGAACTTCGCTGATGTGAAATACGACATCACCAACGTTAATGGAGAAAATATATTGACCATTCAGGCGTTGGATGCGGTAAAGTTTTATCCCTTGATTGTGTTGGATCATAGTAGTGAGGATGATTACCGCTATCAGCTGGGAGTTGCTGATGAGAACTTTCTAGGAAGTAACAGTTATTTCCGCCTTTCCTGGGATAAGCAACCCGTAGGCACCTCATGGAACTTTGATTTTACTCTTCCACGACAGCTGATGTACAAGAATATGTATCTCCGTTTTGGTTTTGTGACGGGGAAAGAGGTGCGAAGACAGCTGGAGCGGGAAGTGATTCGGGATGAGAATAATCAGGTCGTAGAGGTGAACTATATACCTCAGCTATTGGCACCATTTGATAAAATGGAAGTATACACCAAAATTGGAAACCCTTGGCATAAGGACTATGAGTACCGTTTTTCTCCTGACCTGGATTTACGTTATAGCCGTCATAGAAGCAACTTGGGATTATTGGAAGGGGAAGAGCAAATTGCCCCCATTACGGTTCGGGATATTCAGAACGATTACCTGACTATAGGTCTTTCTGAACAATATGGGATGATTGATTCTCAAAGACATCGCCGCAATGGGTATCGTTTGAGTGGTTCCATTGCTACAAGTATTGGTTTGAATTCATATACCAAAAGTTTTCAGACCTATACTTTAAATGCAGAATACCATAAGGTTTACAATAAGCTACTGCAATTAAGCTTTTGGGGAAGAACAGGATATACCACCGCTGAACCCATGTATCAGTTTAGTAAGGGAGCTTCAGATGTGTTGGGAATCCGTTTTGGTGAGTTGTATGGAAAGTCCTTCTATTCTGCTTATGCGGGTGCTCATTTCACTTGGATTAACAAGAACTGGTTGGCAGTAGAAAACGCTTATTTTCTGAACTGGGGAAATGGAAGTGAAGATCCTATTTCTCTTTTTGGAGAAAAACCAAAAATGTCCATAGGAACCTCTTTTGTTTTTCAGGTACCTGTAGCGCCTTTACTGTATGCTAAAGTGACTTTTATGTATGCTGGAGCAGGGACAGAATGGTTTAAATTCCAAATGTAATATAGGGGCGTGTCATAGGCACGTTCGAAATAGGAAAAATGATTTTTATGAATGAATCGTTAATTTCTGTAAATCATTTTTTATCTTTGACTGACTTGGCTAAAGCTGATGTGACTACTTACCAAGTACTGCAATCACTTTTTATTATACTATTTACAAACCAATTCATTTGGAAATGAACTATTTGTGTCAAAAGAAAAAGCAATTTTGGGCGTTGCTATTGGCAATGCTTACCTTCTCTGTTGCTGCTGCACAAGAAGGGTACAACAATTCAAAGTTTAAACAACTAGACGAAAAACTTCCTACACCTAACGTATATCGTGCAGGATCTGGTGCTCCAGGACATGCATACTGGCAGCAGCGTGCAGATTATGTGATCGATGCGACTTTAGATGAGAATAAGCATCGTTTGGATGGGTCTGAGAAGATCACCTATACCAACCAATCTCCAGACGTATTGACTTACCTATGGGTGCAGTTGGACCAGAATATGCGTGCGACAGATTCTGATTCTTATAAAATCCGTCAGGGAAAAATGAGAGAGAAGATGACTGTAAAGTCATTTGAGGCGATGGAAGGCTTCCCGAACTATGACGGTGGGCATAAGATTAAGGCTGTAAAAGATGCGGAAGGTAAAGACATGAAATACATCATCAACAAAACGATGATGCGTATTGACTTGGAGCAACCATTGAAGCAAGGAGATCAAATCACTGTTCAGATCGATTGGTACTACAACATCAACGACCGTAACCTAATGGGTGGCCGTGGTGGCTTTGAGTACTTCGAGAAAGATGGTAATACGATCTACACGATCACACAGTGGTTCCCAAGAATGGCTGTTTATGATGACGTAAACGGATGGCAGAACAAGCAGTTCTTAGGATCAGGTGAGTTTGCATTGCCTTTCGGTGATTACAAAGTAAGAATGACTGTTCCTGCAGATCACATCGTAGCTTCTACAGGTGAGTTGAAAAATGCTGAGGAAGTATTGACTGAGGAGCAGAGAAAATTGTTCGAGAAGTCAAAAACAGCGGATAAGCCAGTAGTCATCGTTTCTCAGAAAGAAGCGACAAAGAAAGAGAAGAAGAAATCCAAAGAGATGAAAACATGGGAGTTCCACGCAGAGAACGTAAGGGACTTTGCATGGGGTAGCTCAAGAAAATACATCTGGGATGCCATGGGTGTTGACATCGAAGGTAAAACGGTGATGGCCATGTCATATTATCCAAAAGAGGCTAACCCGCTTTACGGTCAGTACTCTACTGAGGCGGTAGCACATACTTTGGAAGTATATTCTAAGCACACGATTCCTTACCCATATCCGGTAGCGATCTCTGTAGAGGCATCAAACGGAATGGAGTATCCAATGATCTGTTTCAACTACGGTAGACCTGATGAGGATGGTACTTACTCTGACCGTATCAAGTACGGTGCGATCTCTGTAATTATTCACGAGGTAGGACACAACTTCTTCCCTATGATTGTAAACTCTGACGAGCGTCAGTGGACATGGATGGACGAAGGGTTGAATACATTTATGCAGTTCTTGGCTGAGCAAGAGTGGGAAGAAGGTTACCCTTCAAGAAGAGGTTACCCAGAGAACATTGTTCCTTACATGAAAGGTGAGAAAGGCAATATCATGCCTATTATGACCAACTCAGAGGCGATCAAGCAATTTGGTAATAATGCTTACGGTAAACCAGCAACAGCGTTGAACATCTTGAGAGAGACCGTAATGGGTCGTGAGTTGTTTGACTATGCATTTAAAGAGTATGCGAGAAGATGGGCGTTTAAGCACCCTATGCCAGCAGACTTCTTCCGTACAATGGAGGATGCATCAGCAGTTGACTTGGATTGGTTCTGGAGAGGTTGGTTCTACACCACAGACCACGTGGATATCAGCATTGCAGAGGTAACTCCTTTCGTGATCGATTCTAAGAATCCTGACAAGGAGATGGCACAGTTGAAGAAAGAGAGAGATTCTCGTAGACCAAACATGACGGTACAAATCAACGAGAAGATTGACCTGAAAAGGAGAAATGAAGAACGTCCAGGTTTGAATGACTTCTATAATAGCTATGATCCATTGGATGTAACAGCAGAGCAAAGAGCCGCTTACAAGCGTTACTATGCTTCTCTGTCATCAGAGGAGAAGGCTTTGATGAATGCAAAGAAATACTATTACGAAATCGAATTTGCGAACGAAGGTGGCTTGGTAATGCCAGTAATCGTAGAAATGCAGTTTGAGGACGGTTCTACAAGAGAAGAGCGTATTCCAGCAGAAATCTGGTTGAAGAACGAGAAGAATGTTTCTAAGGTATTCGTAACAGACAAGCCAGTAGCACAGTTTGTATTGGATCCACACAGAGAAACAGCGGATGTTGATACAGAAAACAACTATTTCCCTCGTAAGCCACAGATGTCTAAGTTTGAGATCTTCAAGCGTGATGCGGCTGCCAGAGGTGCTTCTAGAGGACAAAATCCTATGCAGAAAGCAAAAAAAAGTAAATCGGTAGGCAAGTAATTAGCCTTTTGATTCATAAAAGAGCCTGTTACCTTCAAGGTAATAGGCTTTTTTTAGTTATGAGTTTGGAGTGATGAAGGTGAATTTTCTAAACTTATAATTCATCACTCATCATTCATAATTCCAAACTCACCACCCCAGACGAACATGAAAGATATATTCTCATTTCTCAATGACCTTTCTTTGCATAATGATAGGGAATGGATGCAAGAGCATAAACCTCAGTATCAACAAGCAAAGAAGCAAGTGCAGGAAGTTGTAGCTTCCTTGATTGAAGGAGTCACTCAGTTTGATCCTGCCATTATGGGTTTAACTCCTAAGGATTGCTTATTCCGTCTGCATAGAGATACCCGGTTTAGTAAAGACAAGACACCCTATAAAACGAACTTTGGAGCCTCCATTAAAGAGGGAGGACGCAAGAGCATTCAAGCGGGCTATTACTTACACTTGCAGCCTGGGAATTCTTTCGTGGGAGGAGGAACCTATATGCCAGCGGCTACCGAGCTAAAGAAGATCCGACAAGAGATAGACTATTGTGGAGAGGAGTTTCGTTCCATTATAGAAGAACCGGAGTTTGTTAAAACGTTTGGAGAAATCTATGGAGAACGTTTGAAAACTGCGCCCAAGGGATACCCCAAGGATCATCCCGATATTGACTTGCTCCGTTTAAAGAGCTTCGTGGTACTTCGCCCTTTCTCTGATAGAGAAGTAATGCAAAAATATTTTTTGAATAAGGCTTTAGAAGTGTGCCAACAGTTAAAGCCAATGAATGATTTTATCAATCGGTCATTTGATTAATTTTATTGAATTGTTGAGTCCATTACATGGCGTAGACTTTATACTGTTGAGATGCACCTTCGGTCAGTTGAGTTTTATCGTTGAGGACTATTCACTGATAACTGCTCACTGCTCACTGATAACTGAAAAAAATGAGAGGACAGCTTAATAAGACGATATATGGATGGAATCAGCACCTCTATCCGGTGTTGTATTTTATCTCTTGGCTCATGGTGGGAGCGGGGATAGCTTCCTTGGTATATCGTTATGGGTTTTACCTATCGGAAGAGGAAATCCGAGGGGTAGAGCGAAACGTAGATGGGATTTTTGCGATTTTTACTACTATTTATACCCTAAGGGTAGTAACCTCATTACACTGGAAGGCCTATCTTCGGAGTACTTGGCTAGAAGGCTTGGTGAATTCCATCGTATTGTTTCATGGAGTAGCTCGCTATGTGGGGGGAGTGAATATCTTACGATATTTGCAGGAGTCTTCAGCGATGACAGATTTAGCCTACCAACATTATATTTCTGTCTACCTACTTATTTTTATCCTGATAGAGGTAGCCAAAGGATCTACACTCATTGCTCGTTTGGATATTAAGCCTGCGACAACCTTTATTTTCAGTTTCGTAGTTTTAATCTTGTTAGGTACTTTTCTATTGATGCTTCCTACGGCAACGATTACCCAGCATAGCATGCCTTTATTAGATGCCTTGTTTACAGCCGTAAGCGCCTCTTGTGTTACTGGTTTGGCAGTAGTAGACACAGGGCAGTTTTTTACCTTTAAAGGGCAGCTAGTGATCTTGTTTTTGGCGCAGGTAGGAGGAATAGGGATTGTCTCTTTTGCTACCTTTTTTGCTACATTTCTTTCTAAAGGAGTAAACCTGAAACATCAATCTATTATACAAGACTTTTTAAGTAGTGAAGACTTGTCTTCGGCTACCTCTTTACTCAGAAGGGTTATCTTTTTGACATTGCTTATTGAGTTTATTGGAGGGGTTGCCATCTTTTTATCCTGGAGTGAGGAGTTACAGTTTAATAGTCTTTCGGATAAGATATTTTATTCTGTATTTCATTCGATATCTGCATTCTGTAATGCTGGCTTTAGCCTATTCTCCGATAGTTTGAATACCTATATGTATTCTGATGAGACTACTGCTTTTATACAAGAAGGGATGTTAATCGATATCCGTAGAATGTATGGGTTCCATTTGGTAATAGCCGTTCTAATTATCTTTGGGAGTATGGGATTTACAACGATAGAGGATGTATTATCTCCAAGTAGGCTGAAGTTGCGTTTAAAACAACCTTGGAAAGGGTGGAAGATAGGTACCCGTATGACCATCGTGTCTACAGTGTTGCTACTAATATTGGGAACAATAGCTGTTATGCTCTTGGAAATAGAACAACTGCGACAAGACAAGAGTATCACAGAAGCATTGATTACTGCTTTCTTTCAGTCGGTGACTACCCGAACGGCCGGCTTCAATACGATGGATTTTGGAAGCATGAAGCAATCCACGATCATCGTGATGATGTTCTTGATGTTTATTGGTGCGGCTCCAGGTTCTACAGGAGGAGGGATTAAGTGTACGACATTTTATGTGTTAGTCCTTTCTGCTATAGGGGATATCAGAGGTCAAAAAAATATTGTTATCAATCGAAGAACCATATCCCCTATGGTGGTCCGCAAGGCGTATTCCTTGTTGGTGTTTTCTATGACCTATAATGTGATGGCGATTTTCTTGCTGACGATCACCGAAGAGGGGAATGCGAATATTGGCATATTAGAACTGGCATTTGAGCAAATATCTGCTTTTGGAACGGCCGGCATTAGTATGGGCATTACTGGAGACCTTTCCAGTTGGGGGAAAGTAATCATTATTCTTTCTATGTATATCGGAAGGGTAGGGACATTAACCTTGGCCCTGGCCTTGAGTAGTAGGGTATATACTAACTCTTTCCAATATCCGGAAGAGCATGTGATGGTGGGGTAACGTTTTTAATGAAGAATGAAGAATGAAGAATGAGGAATGAAGTAAAATTTGCGTCCGTTAACGGACGTTTTTAGTGATTTTTGGAGGAAAAAGTCCTATTTATCTATATTAACGCACATTATTTCAAGAAAAAATAGGAATAAGCAAAACATTCCTCTACTTTGCAGCATATTATTTATTTCTATTACAGAATGTCGCTTGAAAGTAGCGCATTCAATAAGTTTATTATGAAAACAGGAACAGTAAAATTCTTCAACGAATCTAAAGGATTTGGATTTATCGTTGACTCTCAAACTAATGAGGAGTACTTTGTACACGTAACAGGTCTAGTGGACAATGTTCAGGAAGGTGATACAGTAAACTTTGAGCTGAAAGAAGGCAGAAAAGGTTTGAACGCTATCAACGTAGAAAGAGCTTAATTATATATTTTATATAATAAGTACGCGGAAAGGGTTGTTGATCTTCGGATTAGCAACCCTTTTTTGTCGAATTTAGAAAACGAATTCCTGATCTAGTTTCTGGAATTAAAAAGGTGAAAGGACTTCATAGAATATGAGTCATCTACGAAATATGGATTCGGGATGACTCATTTTTTTTGATAGAAAAACATATGATACTTTTCACATATGATAAAATATATATATGTTTGTATGTATATATCATCATGTAATGATGATATCTATCAGTAATTGATTGATAATCATAACAACCATCATTATAATTATTATCATATGAAACAGCAGGATTCATCACTTTTGTCAATAGTGAAGTTGACGAAACTAATCCTACTTATGGTAGGGTTACTATTTTTTACGGCAGTAATCAGTACTGCGTATCTATTAAGAGATGGCGGAGATAAGCCTATTTTTAGTATTGTACTACCGAATGGACAAGAGGAAGAGGGGATAGAGCAATACCAAAAGAAAGAATTTTTTATAGTGAAGGACACCAGTGGTTTAGGGCAATCATTGGAAGAGGAATATATCAAGTATGGGTATACCTTGATCAATGAAACGTATAAGCATATTGGGCCATTGGCGGATAATCCTGATATGCGTTATGCAGGGAATAACTTGGCGTGTAAAAACTGTCATTTGGACGCAGGGCAGAAGAAGTTTGCGGCACCTTATGTAGGACTATTTGGACTCTTTCCTCAGTATAGAGGGAGAGAAAATAAGATAGGAACATTAGAAGAGCGAATTAATGGATGTATGGAGAGAAGTATGAATGGCAAAAAGCTTCCAAAAGATGGGAAAGAAATGAAGGCAATGGTAGCCTATATGAAGTGGTTAAGTGAAGGGGTACCTACTGGAACCAAATTGGAAGGAAGGGGTTTTTTAGCCCTTCAAGTTCCTGACCGAAAGGCAGATTTAGGTAAAGGGAAAGAGGTTTACGCTAAAAAATGTCAAAGCTGTCACGGACAAGAGGGTAAAGGAGTTTCGAATGATATTGGTGGATATATTTACCCGCCTTTGTGGGGTGAGGATAGCTACAATCATGGTGCTGGTATGCATAGAGTATTAACGGCTGCTCGTTTTATAAAAGGGAATATGCCATTGGGAGCAACCTATGAGAAACCACTTTTGTCAGATGAAGAGGCATTTGATGTTGCAGCCTACATTAACTCCCACTCCAGACCCCTTAAAGAAAATACTGAAAAGGATTACCCTGACTTAAGTAGAAAGCCAATGGATTCTCCTTACCCTCCATTTGCAGATAACTTGTCTGCGGAACAACATAAATACGGTCCTTTCCATTAACAGAAGTTGCCCTAATTATTGTAGACTTACTAGAAAAATTAAATCAATGATGAAGAATGTGAATAATAGAAAAAAGACTTACCTACTTTTTCTATTGATGGGAGTTTCTATGTTTAGTGCAGCGCAGGATAGTTTATGGAGGAATCTTGTAAAGGGAAATATAGAAGGAGAGTGGCGATCATTTTATATGGCTACAGATAATACAGAGGAGTTAAAGAACTTTCAAGCTTTGACTACAGGAGGACGTGTAGGGTATGGTACGAGGTTTTATAAAGGCTGGTCTTTGTATACATCACTGTATCTTAGTCAAAGTTTAGGGATTGAAGACTTAACTGTACAGGATATAGAAACTCGTAAGGGAAGTCGTTACGAAATAGGACTTCTGGATGTCGAAGATCCTAGTAAACGAACCGTATTGTTATGGGGAGAAGCATACCTTAAGTATGCAGATGATTCACAGCAACTACGTATAGGGCGTATGCGTTTGAATACCCCTTTCCTCAACTTGCAGGATGGACGAATGATCCCTACGTTGGTAGAAGGAGCATGGTATAAGTTTGGAAAAGAAAAATGGTCGGTACAGGGAGGTGCTATTTGGCGAATAGCACCTCGTTCCTCTTCCAGGTTTTATGGGATAGGAGAGAGCATTGGTGTATACCCAACAGGTAGAAGTGTTACTGGAGACGCAGCAGGATATAGAGATCATACACACTCCAATTTGATCTTGATTGGAAATATGAATTATACTCCTAATAAGAGTGTCAAGTGGGAATTATGGGATTACTGGGTACACAACATCATGCATATGCCTTACACTACCTTAATTTGGAATAAATCCTCCTTTAACTGGAAGTGGACTTTGGGTGCGCAGTATGCTTTGCAGCACCAAATTGGAGAGGGTGGAAATGAGCAGTTGAGTAATAGGTATTTTGACAATAATAGTGTGATCCATATGGTGGGGACACGATTAGGAGCAGCGTATAGAGGTTGGAAGCTAACTCTTAATGGTAATATCATTCGAGGAGATGGTCGTTTTCTTTTTCCAAGGGAATGGGGGAAAGAAGCCTTTTTTACCTTTCAAAAGAGAGAAAGAAGTGAAGGGACAGCTAATTCAGAAGCATTGATGTTACAACTCAGTAGACAGTGGGAATTTACTCAATGGAAGCTTACAATGATTGCAGGATATGGATACTATTGGAGAAACCACCCTTCAGAAGCTATTAATAACAAGTATGCGATGCCAACGTATGAACATCTGAATTTTGATATTTTTGTAAATCTCGGAAAACGATGGAAGTTAGAATACCTTATGGCTTATAAAAGGAGTCAGGATGAGTTAGCACAACAATCAGGGTTTATAATCAATAAGGTAGATATGGTCAACCACAACTTACAGCTAAGGTACCGTATTGGAGGGTAAAAAATGTTGTTGAAAGCAGTTGAATCGAGCTTTGCTCAATTCCACTGCCTTCAACTGGTCGTAAGCTCCAGCTTACGACCCAAAAGCACTTTGGAGGCTCCAGCCTCCAGTTCTATCAAGAAGCCGCCAGCTGTTTCTTATTCCCTGCCAAATAGATCAGTTCTGTCAATTCCTTTTCTTCTTCCAATAAAGCCTTGGCTGTTTTCTTATTGAATGCCTTTGTCCAATACCATTTCATACGGAAGTAAGTATGCTCAAAGTGATACCTCATTTTATTGGCAAACAGCCCTGATAGAGGAAGAGAGAGTGCGTAGGTTAGTGTCACTTCCCAGGTATCTGTTACCGAAGCGATGATGCCTGTATAAATACTGTAAAACAATGGTAAGCTTAATAGAGATACCGCAAAACGGAACATACTATAAGCATCCTTGTCCTTGGACGTACTCGCTACTTTATGAGATAGGAATAAGGGGATGATATGGTGTAAGACTCCCCAAAGAAATAAAGGAGCTGAGAGTATACTTCCAATCCCTTTTTTGATACTCATAGGTGTCAAGAACTGTCCGATATTACGTTTCTTTACTCCCATTTTATTGAGTAAAACGGTCAGTTTATTGGCCTTAGCTTGTATATTTTTCCAAGGCTCAGGCTGCTGCTCTTTGATTTCCTTAAGGTGATCTGCATACTGTTGTGTCGCTTGGATACGCTCCAAATGAGATTTTTGATGCAGGAGTTTACGTTCATAGAGGTTCGCAACTTCGAAGACCTCCTGATCAGGGATGTGAAGTAGTAGTTCCTTCATTTCCGCTTGAACATCTTTAGTAAACTGATTGATGGTCTTCACAGGATTCTCCTCATATTCGGAGATATAATCCTTTAGGTCAATAGGTTTTCCATATTGTACCAGCAAATCCGTACTCTGTTTACTAAAGCTACCGTAGTCAATACCTACAGGTACAACTTTTAGATCCAAAGTATGGTCAGTATCTTCACTAGACTGAAAAGCCAATCTAGCCAGACCTTTTTTCAGGCCTCTTAGACGCTTGGTCCCTTCTGTGCTGCCTTCTGGATGGATGACCAGTGTGCGTTCCTTTATTAAATGATCCTTGGCAATTTCAAATACCAGGTCATTCTTATCAGTGACTGTTTTGAAGCCGTCCCGAATACGGTAAATAGGCAATATTTTCAGGAAGGTAAGAATTTTTGCTATGGTGCCTTGTTTGAAGATATCGGCCCTCGCCATAAAAACAGGCTGCCCCTTGGTTGTAAACAACACAGCCAAAGGGTCCATCAGGTGATTAGGATGGTTGGGAGCTAGAATCACAGCTCCTTTCTTTGGAAGGTTTTCCCTTCCAACAATACTTACTTTACGGTAGTAATATTGATTATGCGCTAAGGCAATCAATTTTTTTAAGCTACCATAGATCCTTGAGTGATCCCCGATTTGCTTATTCATAGTATAAAAAATCTTCCCTTCTTGTAATAAGTTGCTTATCGCTTATGCTTGGATGCCATTAATGAAAAACAAATAAACGATAAGCAACAAACAATAAGCGATAAACGGTAAAATTAAGCGGCTACTTTTTCTTTAATAGGAGAAAGCTTTGACCATAGCCCTGCGACCGTTAGTCCAGAGATAATATGCCAAATTCCCCACCATCCAGTAATAAACATCATACCCCCGATAGGAAGGTAATCTGGAAATACTGCAGGATTGAATAAAAGTGCTAGCCCTAGTCCTGAGTTCTGAATACCAGTTTCTATAGTGACCGTACGACGATCCTTTGTTTCCAATCCCATATAACGACTTACGCCATACCCAGTAAGCAAAGAAACTGCATTGTGAATAAGGACAATGATAAATACGTAGTGAATATGATTAAGGAATAGATCGATATTTTTGCTAAACCCAATCACAACAATGGCCAAGAAGATGACAACAGATGCTGTTTTGATTGGCTTGATGATTTTCTCTGTTAATTTTGGAAGACGATCCGAGATCAATAATCCAGCAAACAGTGGAATACCTAAGATGAGGATGATGGTTTTGAAAACCTGCACCACATCAATAGATAAAGGACGGATAAGATCAGAGGTTTGGCTACTGATAAATCCATTATAAAGCTCTCCCCAAAAAGCAAAGTTTAATGGTGTTAGAGCAATAGCACCAATACTCGCTACACTAGTAAGCCCTACGGATAGCGCTGTATTTCCTTTGGCTAAGTTGGTCATGAAGTTAGAAACATTACCCCCCGGGCAAGATGCCACCAATAACATGCCTAAGGCAATGGACGGCGTAATGTAGCTATTGAAAGCCATGATCAATAAGAAAGTGATAAATGGAAGTAGCAAAAACTGTGATGCTATCCCCGTAATCATAGCTTTAGGGTTTTTGATCAGTGTTTTGAAATGATTAGGCTTGATTTCCAATGCCACTCCAAACATGATAAAAGCCAAGATGGTATTGACCAAAAAGACCCCATCATTTGAAAAATTTATGCGTAGCGTATCTAACGCCTTAAGTGATTCAAGCATAGTTCTGTAGTTTGTTCGTTCGTTCTCCCTCAGTAAAAAATGCTAACAAATATAGGAATAATTATAATTCTTTCAGGTGAATTCTGGTATTCTATTTGTTAATACCTGTCTTTCTGCTAGAAAACTTCATTCACTCCTATATAAAAACCTTGGTTTCCTTCTTGCCCGAAGCCTATATCCAATCGTATAAGGGTGGGGCTTTTTTTATTCACCTGAAAGCGTAGCCCACCGCCTAAGGAGCCTTTCAAGTCACTTATAAAGTCGCTAGGGAGTGCTGCTACTTCTCCTGCCGTGCCGAAAGCAGTAACTTCCCAACGAGGTAGGAAACGAAAGCGATACTCTGCTTGCGTCAAGATCATGTGATTATCAATGAAGCGTCCCCGGAAATATCCTCTACCTCTTTCGGCTCCTCCATACCATGCTTTTAATTGAAAAGGGACCGTGCCAAAAGAGAGCTCGGTGTAAAGCTGTAGGGCAATGACACTTTTCTTGTTTAGGGAGAAATACTTTCGTAAGTCAAAATAATATTTGTAGAAGTTGGTGTCAGCGCCAAAAGACTCATTATAAAACTGTGCATTATACTCTAGGAAATACCCCGATTGAGGAACAATGTTAGAATTGCGATTATCCAGATTGAATACAAAGCCAAATCCACTATTTCGAATAGAGGTATTCCCGACAATGTCTTCTGCGGCTAATAACCCATTTTCTACTACTTCGGTGACTTCATGGGATTGAAAAATGTACTCTATGCCAAAATTCATATAGGGAGGGAGTCGCTTGAGGTAGGCAGTTTGTATCTCAAAGGACTTCATATTATATCTTTCCTCAGCATCTTGTGGCGTGTCATTTCCTAATCCCCAAAAGGAGTTGGGGAATATTTTGTACTTGAAGTCAATATCCAGCAGATAGTTTCCGTCTTGTATATAGATTTCCGGTTTAGCATCTAAGGTGATTTGTTTTTGAGTAGTGAAAATTAACCCAAACATAATGGAAGAAATACGACTATTGTAACGATTCTTCTTTCGGAGAAGAAATATTTCTGCTCCAGCACCAAAAGCTAATTGTGTCTCTGGCGTGTAAAAAAGAATCGGTAATGCCAGTAGTTGTACTTTCTTTAAAGAGAGGGTATCACTCTTGATCAGTTGTTCCCCAGATTTCTGCTGTCCATAGCTATTTAAGCAGTATAAGGAGAGTAATGCGAGAATAAGAAATTTCTTCATAGTAGCGTAGGAATGGGGGAGGTTAGAAGAAAAACTCATTAATAAAGATCGTGAATCCAAACTGAAATAGAATTTGCCCTACATAGGCCTTTAGGTTTTCCCTTTCTTCATTGTCTAGATTGGTTCTGTCTCCACGCATCCAGGCTCCTTGATACATCATGCGAATGTCAAAGCCAATGCCTTTATGGAGTAAGTAAGTATACCCTATACCCGTGATGAAGCCAAACCCCCTTAGGCGAGAAATTTCATTTAATGAGATGGAAGATCCTAAGGAAGTTCTCCGATCGCTGAGTGTTACGTATTGAGCACCTAGCTCGGCAAACATACCTCCATAAGGGTTTTGATGTAAGTAATATCGACTATAGGGGCCTAGAGCAAAAATAGAATTTTCTTGGTGTTGCCCATCATTGTTGTTTACACCACTTCCAGAGATGTTCCATCCAATGGCAAGACGATTGGCAAAGAAGTAGGCACTTTGACTCTGAAAGGTAAACTGGTTGCTGATAAGCGTATTGGAATTTTTGTCCGTAGTGGAACCCGACTGAATGCTTCCTGATAAACCTGAGATCCACATCCCTTTTTCAAAAGAAGTATGTTGGTAGGTACTATCCTGTGCAGCTGCTAAGAATGGAAAAAGGCCAATGAAAATAAGGCCGAAGAAAGCGTAAAAGGTCATGATAGGATAGTGGGTTTTTGTTGGGAAATATCAGATCGAAGCTGTATTATTATTATGTGTGTACAACAGGCTCTATCAAGAAATAACCACTTAATTGATAAAAAAACAATACTTATGGATCGTTATAGCGAAGTATTTGAGAATAATAAAAAATGGATAGAGAGTAAGCTGGAAAAAGATAAAGACTTTTTTAAGAAACTGGCAAAGGAGCAAAATCCGGACTTTTTATTCATTGGTTGCTCAGATAGTCGTGTGCCTGCCAACGATATCATGGGGGTAGAGCCTGGAGATGTCTTTGTACATAGAAATATTGCGAACCTGGTCATCAATACCGATGCAAATGTACAGGCAGTGATACAGTATGCCGTGGAACACCTGAAGGTAAAATATGTCGTGGTCTGTGGGCATTATGGTTGTGGAGGTGTGAAGGCAGCAATGTTACAGGAGGATTTGGGGCAGTTGAATGGGTGGTTACGTCATATTCGGGATGTGTATCGTTTGCGTAAAGATGAACTGAATGAAATTACAGATGAGTATGCCCGTTATAATCGTTTGGTAGAGCTGAATGTAGAAGAGCAAGTGACGAATGTCTTAAAAACAGCTTTTGTACAAAAATCTTATGGGAATACAGGTTTCCCTACCGTGCATGGCTGGGTATACGGTGTGGCTGATGGGGTATTGAAAGATCTCAATATTGACTTTAAGAAGAAGTTGCAAGAGATTCAGGAGATCTATAAGATTGTATAGTGAGATTGGGTTATCTATTTAAGAGCGTGAAATGAATGGAGAAATTCCTCATTTTTTTTATATTCATTAACATTCTAACCTAAATAACCTAATTAATACATGCACAAACAATATAATAATGGCGTAGCCCTCAGTGGGGGAGGCGCCAGAGGATTGGCCCATATAGGAGTATTGCAAGCCCTGGATGATTACGGCATTGGTGTGGACATGGTCTCAGGTTCCAGTATGGGCTCCATTATAGGAACCTTTTATTGTGCAGGCTATAAGCCTAAAGAGATCTTATCCCTGGCTAAAGACAAACGATTTGGCAACCTTTTTTCTATTAACTTGAGGCGTTTGGGAGGGCTCAGCCTGGATGCACTATATGGTATTTTAGAAGAGTATATTGGCAAGGATGACTTCTCAGCACTAGAAAAGCCCATGAATGTCTGTGTGACGAATATGAATACGGGACATCATGAGATTTATAATGAAGGACCTTTATTTCAGTATGTGGTCGCATCAGCTTCCATCCCTGTGATCATTCAGCCTCAATACATCAATGGTGTTACCTATGTGGATGGAGGGTTGACGAATAACATGCCTGTAGAGCCTTTATTTGATTCTTGTAAAAGGGTGATAGGAGTGTTCGTTAATGCCGTAATCCCTATGGAAGAAGTGCGTGGAGTTAAATCTATTGCAGAGCGCTGTTATCGTCTGGCAGTATGGCAAACTGTTAGAAATCGACTCGCCACCTGTGATCTTGTCATCGAGCCAGAGAAAGCATCTCATTTTGGAGCCTTTGATTTTCAGAAAGCACAGGAGCTTTATGAAATAGGGTATGAGTCTGCAGAAGAAGTGATTTATCAGCTTACCCGTAATTTCAACATGGATCGCTTGATGACCCTAAGAGATCAAAAGACTATGCAGGATGTAGTGGAGGCAGATAAAGAATGAGGTAAAAGGTAAAAGGTAAAAAGTAAAAAGTAAGGGTGTCCCCCAGAAGCTGGTCTTAGGCTCAAATCAGAACTTTCTCAGTCAATTTATAGAAGTTTTCTACGTTGCACGCCGCCTTAAATATGGATTCCAAACAAGCTATAATTACCAACCACTAAAAAAAATAGAAAATGGAAAAACGCAACCGTGTCTTTATCGCAACAAGTTTAGATGGATATATTGCAGACAAAGACGGAGGATTGGATTGGCTGCATGCGATCCCTAATCCAGATAATCTTGATATGGGTTACACCAAGTTTATGGGAGAAATTGATGCTATTGTAATGGGAAGAGTAACCTTTGAAACGGTTTGCAGCTTTGGAATAGATTGGCCATATCAGAAGCCAGTTTTTGTGCTAAGTAACTCTCTGACAGAGATTCCTGAAAAATACCGGGATAAGGTGCATTTGGTCAAAGGTACATTGGCAGAAGTACTAAATACTATTCATGAACAAGGGTATGGAACCTTATACATTGATGGAGGGAAAACAATTCAAAGTTTTCTGAAGGAAGACCTGATTGATGATATGATTATCACGACGATACCAGTCTTGTTAGGAGGAGGTTTTTCCTTGTTTGGAGAGCTATCATCTCCTTTGAAGTTTCGCTGTGTGGGGAGTGAGGTATTTTTGGACGCGATTGTCCAAAACCATTTTGTTAAATGAGTGATGAGTTAAAAAAGTGATGAGTTATGAGTTGGTAAAACCATAACTCATCACTATATCACTGATAATTAATTATAAAGTGCAGCTACCTGCTCTTGTATCTCTTTGTCCGCTAGATAATCATCATAATCCATCAATTTATCGATCATGCCATTAGGGCCAAACTCAATGATACGAGTAGCAGCCGTTTGAACGATCGTGTGGTCATGTGAAGTGAATAGAAGCGTACCAGGGAAGTCTGTCATCGAGTTGTTCAATGATGAAATCGACTCTAGGTCAAGGTGGTTGGTTGGCTCATCCATCATGAGTAAGTTCGCTTTGGCCAACATCATACGTGATAGCATACAACGTACTTTCTCTCCACCAGACAATACTTTAGCACTCTTTGTTGCTTCTTCTCCAGAGAATAGCATTTTTCCTAGGAATCCACGAACGTAAACTTCGTCCTTCTCTTCCTCTGTCATAGCATACTGTCTCAACCAGTCCACAAGGGAGATATCCTCCTGGAAAAACTCATGGTTTTCGTTTGGAAGGTAAGCTGTAGTGATTGTAGTACCAAAGTTAAATTCTCCAGCATCAGCTTGTTCCTTTCCGTTCAGGATCTCAAACAAGGTAGTCAAAGCTAAACTGTTCTTGGAGATAAAGGCGATCTTGTCTCCTCTATTCACATTGACATTAAGGTCTTTGAATAATACTTGCCCGTCAACTGACTTGGTCAGTCCTTCGATGTGTAGAATTTGGTTTCCTGCTTCACGCTCTTGCTCAAAGATAATGGCAGGGTATCTTCTGGTGGAAGGCTTGATTTCTTCCAGGTCCATTTTATCCAATAGCTTTCTACGGCTGGTTGCTTGCTTGGACTTGGCAGCGTTGGCGCTGAATCGGGAAATGAATTCCTGAAGTTCCTTACGCTTGTCTTCCATCTTCTTGTTCTTGTCAGCACGTTGCTTAAGTGCCAATTGAGAAGAGTGGTACCAGAAAGAGTAGTTACCTGTAAATAGGTTGATTTTACCGAAGTCAATATCACAGACGTGAGTACATACCGTATCCAGGAAGTGACGGTCGTGAGAAACGACAATTACGGTATTTCTGAAATCTAGCAAGAAGTCCTCCAACCAAGAAATCGTTTTGATGTCCAAGTCGTTGGTAGGCTCATCGAGTACCAGAATGTCAGGGTTACCAAACAGTGCCTGCGCCAACAAGATCCTTACCTTAAGTTCATTACTGATATCTTCCATTTTACTGTAGTGCAAATCTTCTTTTACACCCAGGTTACTAAGAAGTTCAGCGGCATCAGTTTCTGCGTTCCAGCCTTCCATATCTGCAAACTCAGCCTCTAGTTCTGAAGCCTTGATACCGTCTTCCTCAGAAAAGTCTGGCTTGGCATACAAAGCATCCTTCTCTTGCATGATGTCCCATAGGCGCTTATGTCCCATGATCACCGTTTGCATTACCTCAAACTCGTCAAACTCAAAGTGATCCTGTTTCAGTACAGCCATACGTTTTCCAGGCTCCAATGCAATGCTCCCTTTGTTGGGGTCAACGTCACCTGACAATAGTTTCAGGAAAGTAGATTTTCCAGCACCATTGGCACCAATAACGCCGTAGCAGTTGCCGTGTAGGAACTTGAGATTTACGTCCTCGAAGAGTACCCTTTTGCCAAATTGCAGGGTAAGGTTTGAAATGCTAATCACTGTTTATCTATATTTATGTTCAGAATATACTTTCATAAAAAAAGCATCAACCGTAAAGAGTTGGTGCTTTCACAATTACCGCAAAGGTCTCATTACTCTCCTTAAAAAACAACTATTTCCCTGTAGAGTTTCATAATTGTTCATCCCGCTACACGGCGTATGTTAGGTGAGCTTCGCTCGTTCATATTGTTTAGTTGAGTTTTTTGTTAATATTGTTTATATGAGCTTTGCTCATTGATAAAGTATAACCCAATTATTTTCACCTAAACATCATGAACGAGCGAAGCTCACCTAAACAATATGAACATCAGAGTTTGTTAGGGGTAGAAACGGGAGTGTTTGCAGGTAAAGTAATCTCGCTATTATTGGATACCAAGGCATGTATAGGGAACTCCAGTGTGACAATGGTACCAATATCAGTGGAGCTTTCGATATGGATTTTCCCTTTATGTAATTCGATAAGACTTTTGGCAATGCTGAGACCAAGCCCTGAGCCTTTAGTATGTTGTACGTTTGTAGCCCTGAAAAAAGGGTGATAGAGTTGCTCCATATCCTTTGTGGGGATACCAACTCCATAGTCCTGTACCTGTATGATTGCATGGTCTCGGGCATACGATAATGAAATATGAATATTGCTATTAGAGTACTTTAGTGCGTTGGAAATGATATTGTTGAGGATATGTCGCACTAGCTTTGGGTCGTGGTAAACAGGTTGTCTTAGATGTTTTAGTTTATTGCATTGCAGGTCAATACGGTGCTGTTCGGACAAGGGGTGCTTGAATAGTTTTATGACATCTTGTAAAGTGTCCCACAAGTCTGTCCATACCGGCGAAAACGCAAAACTGTCGTGTTCCATTTCTTTGTGCTCCAGAAGGGAATTGAGTAAATGTTGTATCTCAGCGATTCCGGCTTGTTGACGTGTGATTAATTTAGTGAATTGAGTTTGCTCAGAAGAGGGGATATGAGACTGAAAGATTTTTTCTAGCAGTATATTGGTAGATTTAATCACCGTAAGGGGTGTCTTAAATTGATGAGACATGGTAAGGATAAAGTTTTCCTTTTGTTGGTTGAGCGTTTGCTCTTTTCTCAATGCTTCCTCTGAGATTTGTTCAGAAATTTTTCTGGAGGTGATGTCTTCAGCCAATGTACTGTATCCTATAGCCTCTCCTTTGGTGTTGTAGTCAATAGATTCCTGAATCAGGAGGTGTGCTTGCTTGCCATTTCCATGCTGGACGATTAATTCATAATGTGCTTCCTTGGATAACTTGAGTTGTCTGTTACGTTCAGCAATAGCTTGCCGGTTTTCAGGACTCTCCAAGACAATATTGTAGAAGTGTTTTTTGAGGTACTCATAAGGGTATCCTAATAAGGTGTCAGCGGAAGGGCTTAGGTAAATGATTTCTCTTGTGAGTGTCTCATGCTTTAAAAAAAAGGAACCTTTTATACCTTCCAGTAATCGTTCATAGCGTAAATTACTCTCAGTTAATGCTTCTAGATTCTCGGCCAATTTTTCTTTTTTCCACTCCATTCTTTTTTTGAACTGTGGAATGGTGGTCCCAAAGAGTAAAATTCCTATAAGGCTTGTAAGAATAAGATCAGATTCTCGTGAGATTTTGGAGGTATAAGGTATCAGTAGATGAGGGTATTCATTACTGATTAAAATTAATAAGCCGATCACTATAATGGGGATTGCTATATTCCATAGGTAATACTTGTGCGAAGCTAATAAGTTGATGAGTAACTGTAGGAATAAAAACTCCATGATCACAGGGCCATCCAAGCCTGCAGAAGAGAACCAAAGTGCTATACAAATGGCATAGTTGAAGGTAAATAATAGAAAGAGAGAAAGGGTATATCTTTTCAGGTGAAAACTGGTGTAAAATACGAAGAGAAACAATACTTCTCCCGTGATTAGTGCGTAAATCGCCATGCGTTCTTCTCCCACAAGCATAAGTACAATGGAACAAACGTTACAAAGGACGATTTCAATAATTAATAGAAGGTTTAATATCTGGTGCTCAAAAGGAAGCTGTTGTTGGATACGGGACAGCATCTGGTAAGATTGCTTAATCATCATAAGGGAATGGGTGTCCGTTGGAGGTATGGATTATTAATGAATGTTAATAAAGGAATTTGTTTAAAGACTATCAAAGGGATGTAAGGAGTAGTTTGAAAACTAAAATTAATTGTTAATTAATTAACATATTGTGTTTGAAAAAATATTTTTCTGTGTTTTTTTACTATTCAATAGGTGCTTATTTATCTTCACCATTCAAGAAAAAATAATAATAATCTAAACGAGCAATTCACTCATGGCAACACTTTTTGATGTATATCCTTTATTAGATATTGAGCCAGTAAAAGGAGAAGGATGTAAAATATGGGATAAAGAAGGAAAGGAATATTTGGATTTTTACGGGGGACACGCAGTAATCTCTATTGGTCATGCCCATCCTGTTTATGTGCAAAGAATCAGCGAGCAGGTGGCTACCCTGGGATTTTATTCCAATAGTGTACAAAATCCTTTGCAACGACAGTTGGCGGCAAAACTCTCAGAACTATCTGGACTAAAAGACTATCAGTTATTTTTGTGTAATTCTGGAGCAGAGGCTAATGAAAATGCGTTTAAGCTAGCTTCTTTTCATAATGGTCGAAAAACAATTATTGCGTTTGAGAAAGGCTTTCATGGGCGTACGTCATTGGCGGTAGGTGCTACGGATAATGCCAGGATTCAAGCTCCAGTGAATGATCATCATACTGTGATTTTGCCACTGAATGATGAAGAAGCGTTGGAAAAAGCGTTTCAAGAGCATGAGGTATGTGCTGTGATTGTAGAAGGGATTCAGGGTATTGGAGGGATTTATACTCCAAAGGCATCTTTTATGCAGAAGATTCGATCGCTTTGTGATGTACACCAAGCGGTATTTATAGGGGATGAAATTCAATCAGGAGTGGGGCGTTCAGGGAAATTCTTTGCTTTTGAGTATGCAGGAGTGACACCTGATTTAGTTACAATTGCCAAAGGACTAGGAAATGGGTTCCCGATCGGAGGTGTTTTGATTTCTCCTAAGTTTGAGGCTTGGCATGGTATGCTGGGGACGACTTTTGGAGGAAATCATCTGGCGTGTCAGGCTGCGTTGGCAGTATTGGAGGTTATTGAAACAGAAGGATTGTTAGATCGCGCAACAAAGGTTGGGGAGTATCTGATAGAACAGTTGCAAGGGTTGCCGGGAGTGAAAGAAGTCAGAGGAAAGGGACTGATGATCGCTATTGAGTTGGAGGATGAGGTAGCTCCGGTAAGAAAGGCATTATTAAAGGAACATCATATTTTTACAGGAACGGCAGCGAGTAAAACAGTAATGCGTTTATTACCTCCTTTGACGGTGACGGAAAAAGAGGCAGATCAGTTTTTGGAAGCTGTTTCCAAAGTGTTGAAGACATTGGTACCTTCTCATCAGTAGATAGGTAAGCATAAATTAAGGGCACCTTTTGTGGGTGCCCTTATTTGTGATTATCTAATAACTTACTTATTTCTGCTATGTCGCTTAGAGTTTCCACTTACCGTTTTCTTCTTGCGTCCCCTTCCATTTTTACTTGGGGCATTGGTAGAAGCGTGGTGGCTAGACTTTTTACGTTTGCTATTAGGGGCTTGATTTAGCTTAGAGCCTTGTGCGTGTTGCACACTTTTCCCTTTTGGAGGAGTCAGTAGCTTCTCAATCAAATCATTTCGTCCCAATTCCTGCAGACGGTGACGTATTCCTCTTTGCTTGTCTCTCTGGTGCCAGAAGAAAAACTGGTGCTGGGCACGTTTTTCCTTTTTACTTTTGGCTGTAAAGACAGGTTTCATCGTATAAGGATGTACGCCCGCATAATAAATGACCGTAGCAACCGTCATTGGAGTAGGCGTAAAGTCTTGTACCTGCTCCAGCTCAAAGCCCATCTCCTTGGTTTCTGCCGCAAGGTTAGCCATGTCCTCCTCCTCACAACCTGGGTGGCTGGAGATAAAGTAAGGAATCAGTTGCTGCTTCATGCCGTGACGCTCATTGATGCGGTCAAACTTCTTCTTGAAATCATGGAAATGCTTGAATGAAGGCTTTCTCATGATGTGCAAGGTATTGTCTGAAGTATGCTCAGGAGCCACTTTCAAACGACCGGAGACGTGTCTGGTAATGATCTGTTCCATATAACGATCTACACTGTCGTCCGCTAGTTTGTTATAGCCTTTTACGAGCATATCATATCGGATACCACTACCAACAAAAGCCTTTTTTACCTTTGGATTGGCGTCTACCTTTTGTAGAATATCAATCATAGGTTGGTGACTGGTATCCAGGTTGTGACATACGACAGGGTGTATACAGCTAGGGCTGGAACATTTATCACAAATGGACTGTACCTTGCCTTTCATCTTGTACATATTGGCAGAAGGTCCGCCCAAGTCACTAATGTACCCCTTGAAGTCTGGCATATCCACGACCTTTTCCACTTCCTTCAGGATAGATTCTTCCGATCGGCTAGCGATAAACTTCCCTTGGTGTGCTGAGATTGTACAGAAAGAGCACCCTCCAAAACAGCCCCTATGCATATTGATAGAGAACTTGATCATCTCAAAGGCTGGAATATCTCCTCTTTTCTTATACTTAGGGTGTGGAAGACGTGTATAAGGCAGGTCAAAAGATTGATCCATCTCCTCTTCTGTCATCGTATAACATGGAGGGTTGATCACCAACTTTTGGTTGCCAATTTGTTGTACGAGTCTTCTTGCATGTAGTTTATTGGACTCCTGCTCAATATATTTAAAGTTACTGGCGTACTTTAGTTTATCCTGTAAACAGTCTTCGTGGGAGTTCAACTCAAAAGTATCCCAGTTTTTATTTTTAGGAAGGTCTTCATCTGCTGGAACCATCACTCCTGTTTGTGGAATGGTCTTCATGGAGGTAAGTGGCACCCCTTTTTGTGCTAAACGAACCATCTCCCTTAACGGTTGTTCTCCCATACCATACACCAAAATATCTGCCTTACTGCTTTCCATAATGGAAGGCAACAATTTGTCTTGCCAGTAGTCATAGTGTGTGACACGTCGCAAAGAGGCCTCGATACCACCAATCATGATGGGTACGTCAGGGTATAGCTCCTTTAGGATGTTACTGTATACAGAGGTAGCATAATCAGGACGGAACCCTGCCTCTCCTCCCGGAGTATAGGCATCATTGGAGCGTCGACGCTTGTTGGCAGTATAATGGTTGACCATAGGGTCCATACAACCACCCGTCACCCCGAAAAACAAGCGAGGTTTACCAAATTTCTTGAAATCACGGAGATCATCTTGCCAGTTGGGCTGTGGAATAATCCCTACTCTCAATCCTTCACTTTCCAGGATACGACCAATCACGGCTGCACCAAAGGCAGGGTGATCGACATAGGCATCCCCGGATACCAGCACAACATCCACTTCGTCCCATCCACGCATCTCCATTTCTTTTTTGGTGATGGGTAACCAATCTGTCAACGGTCTTTGAACCTCTCGCATATATTCTATTCTTTTTTCAGATAATTCTAAGGGCACAAAAATAAGGGGTATTGCCCGAATCAAAAAACAAAGATAGAAAAGTATTGTTGGCTTGAAGGGAATATTTTTGACAGAAAAAAGAGGATGTTTGCCCTTCAAACGCCCTCATGCTTCCAATCATTCAATCAATACCCTATTCGCTACAATTCTCTCAATGGACAAACACCCTTACCATACAAACATTAAGGCATAGGTAATATGTTCATTTTTAATAGGAATATTTAGGGACGACCCTTGTGGTCGCCCGTCCCCGTATTCTATAGTATTATTCCCAATAAAAAAGATTACCTTAATAAGTGTAAATATGGAGGTAATACTACCATCAATTCAATAATCTATTTTTCTACTATTTCACTTATTTTTTTATGCCAATATCTTATAAAAAGCAAAAAGCGCAGGAGCAATATGATTACGTTATTATAGGTTCTGGAATTAGTGGAATCGCTTTGGCGGCGATTCTAGGGAAGGAGGGGTATCGTTGTGTTGTTCTGGAACGACATTATACGGCAGGAGGATATACGCATGTATTTACCCGTAGAGGGTATGAATGGGATGTGGGGATTCACTATGTTGGAGAGGTGCATCGAGAAGGAAGTACGGCCGATCGTTTGCTTTCGTATGTATCGGATGGTTCGTTACATTGGGAAGAGATGGATGAGGAGTATGATCGGATCTTTTTGGGAGAAGAAAAAACATTTGGCGTACAGAAAGGAATGCAAAATTATAGGGAGTCCTTATATCAGGAATTTCCGGATGAACGAGAGGTGATCGACCGATATTTTGAGTTGCTTAAGGCTGCCGGTAAAGCGGCATTTAGTTTATTTATGCGAAAGGGACTCCCATGGCCCTTGAACTGGTTTATGGGACCTAAGCTGAAAAAGAAAGCCGTAGCCTTTGAAGGAAAAACCACCAGGGAGGTGTTGGGAGAGCTTACGGATAATGAACTGTTGATCGGTGTATTGACAGGGCAGTATGGTGACTATGGGTTACCACCCTCAGAAAGCAGTTTCCTGATGCATGCGATGTTGGTGTCTCATTATTTTAATGGAGGGGCTTATCCCGTGGGAGGAAGTGCTAGTATTTACCAATCCATAGAGCCTATCATTGAGGAGTATGGGGGAGAAGTATATATTAATGCCGAGGTACAGGAACTGTGGGTAGAGAAAGGAAAAGCGAGAGGAGTGATCATGGCGGATGGTCGCAGTATCAAAGTTAAAAAAGGGGTCATTAGTAGTGCGGGTTTTATGACCACCTATCAAAAGATTGTACCAGATCAATTAAAGAAACTTAGACCAAAAGTATTGGATACGGTTAAACCCTCTGCATCTCATCTCTGCTTGTATGTAGGTTTAAAAGGAGGGCCTGAAGAATTACAACTACCTAAAACCAACTTCTGGATCTACCCCGGAGCGAATCATGATCAGTCAGTAGCTTTATATCGAGAAAGCCCAAAAGAGGCCCCTCTTCCGGTAATTTATATATCATTTCCTGCTGCAAAGGACCCTTCCTGGAAGAAGCGTTACCCAGGGAAAAGTACCTTGGAAATTATTACGATCAGTGATTATAAGCAATTTGAAGAATGGGAGGAGTATTCCTGGAAGAAAAGAGGAGAGACTTATGAAGCATTGAAAGAACAGCTGTCCCAAAAACTATTACAAGCTTTATATGATAAATTACCTCACCTAAAAGGGAAGGTAGATTATTATGAATTATCTACCCCATTGTCGACCGCCCATTTCATGAATTATACAAAAGGAGAAATTTATGGACTGGATCATACTCCAGAACGTTTTTACAGTGATGAGCTTACGGTGAAAACTCCTATCAAGAACTTCTATATGACAGGACAGGATATTATCAGTTGTGGGTTTGCAGGGAGCTTGAGTGCCGCTTTTGTAACGGCATCTTACCTTAGAAAGAAGAATATGTTCAACAAGGCAAAGTAATGTTCAAAATGTTTAGCTTTTTGTTCATGATGTTTAGTTGAGCTTCGCTCGTTCAAAATGTTTAGTTGAGTTTTTTGTTTATACTGTTTAATTAAGCAAAACTTAATGGCTACCTCTACGAGGAATAGCCAAAATATCATCATACTAAACAGAAAGCGAAGCTTTCAAAAAAACAATAAACTCAACTAAACACCATGAACGAGCGAAGCTCAATTAAACATCATGAACAAATTATCGAAGTAGTGCTCTTCCAATAATAAACAAGACACCCAATAAAAAAGTAATGATGGAGATCTTATTGATGCCGTGCATCACCTTAAGGTTGAAGTTGCTTTTACGATTAGGATCTTTCTTTCGGAAGAAATAAGAGAATACAGGTCCTAGGGAAAAGTAATCTTTCAAGGTGTTTTTTTTATTTTCTTCTTGCATAATCGTTGAATTAGGGGAGATAAAAATATTACAGAATGCCTACTCTTTCTTATTTTAATACAAAGAGAATCAATTTTATAGAAAAAAACACTTCTTAAAGTGCAATACTTTTATTTTACTATAATTTTTTCATTCTTAATGAAGAGATTTATTCAATCTTAGAGATGTTCCGAACAAGCTCTAAAAATACTCTTAACCACTAAAACCATAACAAACACATGCCCTACTACTATCGACTAGGGGAGATTCCTCCTAAACGTCATATTCAATTTGAGAACCCTCAGGGAGGACTTTATCGGGAAGAGCTGGTGAGTTCCAGGGGTTTTTCAGGAATTTATTCCAATCTCTATCATATACATCAACCCACAGAGATCAAGAAGGTTTTGGCTCCAGAGCCTTATTCTTTTGAAATTGCGGAAGAATATGGGTTGAAGCAAACTCATCTGAATACCAGTAAAGTACAAACGACCGGTAAAGATTATCTGGATGCCCGCTTGCCATTACTAGCTAATCAGGATGTCGTGATGTCACTATGTATCCCAGAGGAACGTAGTATGGATTACTTTTTTAAAAATGCGGATGGGGATGAAATGCTTTTTGTGCACGATGGGGCAGGGGTACTGATTTCCCAATTTGGACGTTTACCTTTTAAGAAAGGAGATTATATAGTTATTCCAAGGACAACGATCTATAAGATGGAGTTTGAAGAAGGCCCTATTAGATTGTTGGTGGTAGATTCCAAGGCTCCTATAGAAACCGTGAGCCGTTATCGAAACGAAATGGGACAGTTATTGGAGCATTCTCCGTATTGTGAACGAGATATACATCCGCCACAAGCGCTGGAGATTGAGGATAAACAAGGGAAAGACGTACTGATTAAAGTCAAGAAGCAAGGGTTCCTTCATCAGTTTGAATATGGTTTTTCTCCGCTGGATGTGGTAGGATGGGATGGATGTCTTTATCCTTATACGTTGTCGATTTATGACTTTGAGCCGATAACAGGTAGAATTCACCAACCACCTCCCGTACATCAAACTTTTCAGGCACAAAATGCTTTTGTGATCTGTTCGTTTGTTCCTCGTCTCTTTGACTATCATCCAAAGGCTATTCCTGCTCCTTACAATCATTCGAACATTGACTCGGATGAAGTGTTGTATTATGTGGAAGGTAATTTTATGAGTAGAAAGGGGATTGATAGAGGGTCCTTTACGCTACATCCTGGAGGGTTACCTCATGGTCCACATCCGGGTACAGTAGAAGCAAGTATCGGAGCAAAAGAAACGGAGGAGTACGCAGTGATGCTAGATACCTTTAGGCCATTATTTGTGACCAAAGAAGGCTTGCAATTTGTAGATGAGAATTATCCATACAGTTGGTTGACCTAAGATTATATGAGAAATGCTTATATTTCCATTGTTATAACACAACTCCTTATATCATTTACGACTAACCTTAATATTCAATATGAGATCTGTTATCGCTATTATATCCACTTTATTACTATCGGTGACGATAGGACATACACAGGAGTTTTCTTCTAGTTACTGGCATAAGGGAGTAGTGGACCTGGAAGGTGGGAAGACCATGAATGGAAAGCTGAAGTACGACCTGATTGCAGAAAGTGTGCAGTTGGTTGGAGGGAATAACCTGTTGAAGTCTTATACCGTGGAAAATATCCTTGCTTTTGAGATCATGGATGCAATGACACACAGACGTCGTTATTTCTTTTCCCTACCTTATGAGGATGAAAATAATTATGTCAAGAAACATTTCTTTGAGCTGTTGACCGAAGGTAATTTCATTACGTTAATGGCTAGAGAGAAAATTGTGGAGAAGGTGGATGCTACCCAAAATCCTTATTGGGGGAATACCTATAATGCACGCAGGCTGGTATTGGAATATGATTACTTCTTGATTGACCAATATGGGGTGGTGAGACGAGTGGATATGAGAAAAAGGGAATTGGCATTTTACCTGATGAAGGATAAAAGAGAGGAGTTGATAGCGTTCGTGGATGTCAATCGATTGAATATTAAAGATAGGGAAGACCTGATACAGGTGATTGATTATTATAATCAAATCAAGGAAGTAGAGGCGGCAGAGAAAGAAAATATGAAAACAGTTAATTCTGGAAAGTAAGTAATCAATATGAAAGAAGGACAAAGACCGTTGATCTTGGTCTCTAATGATGACAGTATCAACTCCAAAGGAATCGCTCATTTGGTGTCTTTAATGAAAGAACTAGGGGAGGTGGTAGTTGTTGCGCCAAACAGCCCCCAGTCGGGGATGGGACATGCCATTACGATTACCGATCCATTACGCTATTTTGAGGTAGACTTATTTGAGGGGGTTAAGGCGTATGAATGTTCGGGTACACCTGCAGATTGTGTAAAGATCGCCAAGACACATTTGTTGGATAGGGCACCTGATCTGGTGGTAAGTGGTATTAACCATGGAAGTAATACCTCCGTAAGTGTATTGTATTCAGGAACGATGTCCGCAGCCTTGGAGGCTACGATAGAAGACTTGCCTGCAGTAGGTTTTTCATTGTGTGACTATGATATGGATGCGGATTTCTCACATACTTCTGAACATATCTTGCAAATCACTCGACAGGTTCTGGAAAGAGGACTTCCTAAAGGAATTTCTCTTAATGTGAATTTCCCTATGAGAATGGAAGGAGAACCTATTAAAGGAAGAAAACTTTGTAGACAAGCTAAAGGTAAATGGAAGGAAGCGCTTGAAGAACGGATGGATCCACTGAATAGAAAATATTTATGGTTGACGGGACATTACGTGAATCAAGATCAAGGAGAAGATACAGATGAATGGGCGATCGCCAATAATTATGTATCTGTTGTTCCGGTAAAGGTCGATATGACTTGTCACGAAACACTTTCTTATCTCACAGAGGAATGGAATTAAATAGGTAAATCCCTGCCTCAGGCAGGGATTTACCTATTTAATTCCATTTTGAGAGGAAATGTAATTTTTTTTATAAATGTATTTAGATGTGAATCAATGCCTTATTTGTATTAGGAATGTGTGATTAGATTTTTCTTTTCATTAACATTTGGTGGTTAAAATATTTCCGTGCATATTTGCATCACTCAAACGGAAAAAGCGATTGAAATGATTAAATAAATGCCTGGGTGGCGGAATTGGTAGACGCGCTAGACTCAAACTCTAGTGAAGGTTACTTCGTGCGGGTTCGAGTCCCGCCCCAGGTACTAAGGCGATTTAGTACTGATTTTTTGTTTTTAAAAATTGTACTTAATTAAGTTGAGTTTCTTCTTAAAACGATAAGAAGAATAATTAAAATAATAATGTTGTTGAATGCTTCTCTAACAGAAGTGTTTCCACAATTGATGCCTGGGTGGCGGAATTGGTAGACGCGCTAGACTCAAACTCTAGTGAAGGTTACTTCGTGCGGGTTCGAGTCCCGCCCCAGGTACATATTAACTCTATAGATAGGGTATTTAAAGTCTGATAGATGATCAGAAAGTTGAAATAAAATATTGAAGTGCACTAGCATTTTTGTAAATGCCTGGGTGGCGGAATTGGTAGACGCGCTAGACTCAAACTCTAGTGAAGGTTACTTCGTGCGGGTTCGAGTCCCGCCCCAGGTACATATTGACTCTATAGATAGAGTATTTAAAGTCTGATAGATGATCAGAAAGTTGAAATGAAATATTGAAGTGCACTAGCATTTTTTGTAAATGCCTGGGTGGCGGAATTGGTAGACGCGCTAGACTCAAACTCTAGTGAAGGTTACTTCGTGCGGGTTCGAGTCCCGCCCCAGGTACTAGATATGTTTATAAAACATGTTTTATTATCCCGATAGATGGTTGGGATGTTTATTGAAATCATACAAGATACACTAGCATTTTTGTAAATGCCTGGGTGGCGGAATTGGTAGACGCGCTAGACTCAAACTCTAGTGAAGGTTACTTCGTGCGGGTTCGAGTCCCGCCCCAGGTACTTGTACATCTCCTTAAGATGTAAGAGTGATATTATAAAGTGCAGCATGTGTATTGTACTGATCGCGATTTAGCCAAAAGCTAGATCCTGAGAAGATTAAAAATGAACGAGAATTTCTTATCAATTCAGAGATAAAGCTAATGCATTATTTCTGAATTGTACGCCTGGGTGGCGGAATTGGTAGACGCGCTAGACTCAAACTCTAGTGAAGGTTACTTCGTGCGGGTTCGAGTCCCGCCCCAGGTACATTGCATAAGCAACCTTAACGGGTTGCTTTTTTTGTTTTAGGATATTTGTGATCGTTAGGAGAGGAATAGGGAGTTTGTTCGCAATGTTTAATCGCAAAGGCTTTGCCTTTACGTTCATGATGTTTAGTTGAACTTCTTTATGCTAATTATAAGTCCCTAAGCTAGTTTGTACTAGTCGTAAGTTTTGCACTAGTCGTAAGTTTTGTACTAGTCGTAAGCTCCAGCTTACGACTCACCAGCGATTTGGAGGCTCCAGCCTCCAGTCAAAAAAAAGGAGCCAAAAGAAGGTATAGTATACCCCCTTTTGGCTCCTTTTATATGTGCTGATTAACGCTAGCTAATCAGTTTCAGATTGCAGTGAATTCTTACTTCAAGATCGCTTTAACATCCTCAACGGCTTTTTCAGCAGTTTCTTTTTGTGCGAAGTCGAAGCTACTCTCTCCGTGATAAGCGATATCTACACCAGTCTCTTCGATGTTTCTGTCGATTCTACCACCGCCAGTCACTAATGTACTGATATAATATACAATAGCAGAAGCGATACCTGCATAAACAACAGTTACACCGATAGCAACCAACTGAGGGATCAATTGTCCAGGGTTGCCGTAGAAAGCACCAGCACTTCCGTTGATTTCAGGGTTAGCGAAAAGACCTGTGGCAATAGCGCCAAAGATACCTACTAATCCGTGAATACCGAATACGTCTAGTGTATCATCATATTTTAGGGCAGCTTTCAGTTTTACTACACCGAAGTAACCAATAACTCCTGAGAATAGACCGATGATCAAGGCGCCTGTTACATCAACATATCCAGAAGCTGGAGTGATACCTACAAGGCCAGAGATTACACCAGAGGCAGCACCTAGTAGTGTAGGTTTCTTTTCACTGGTTGTCCATTCGATCATCAACCAAGCCATACCACCAGCAGCAGCAGCAACATTAGTAACCATCAGTGCATTGGCAGCAATAAAGTCAGCAGCCAATGCGCTACCGCCATTAAAACCAAACCATCCAAACCAAAGTAGCGCACTACCCAATACCATTAGCTTAATTGATGATGGTTGGTGTGTAGAGTCGTTATTGTGTGATTGACGGTTTCCAAGAATAAGGGAAAGTACAAGCCCGGAGATACCCGCATTAATGTGAATGACAGTACCACCTGCAAAGTCTAGCTCGCCGTGGTTGCTTAGGAAGCCACCTCCCCATACCCAGTGAGCGATTGGAGCATATACTACAATTACCCAAAGTGTAGAGAAAAGTAACCAAGTAGAGTATTTTACACGCTCGATAATGGCACCACTTACCAAGGCTACTGCGATGGCAGCAAAAGTACCCTGGAACATGATGAATAGTATCGTTGGAATAGTACCTGTTACCGAGTTGATTTTTATATCTCTTAATAAGAAGCTCTGTAGACCTCCGATGATAGAGTTGCCTTCAGAGAAGGTAAGGCTATAACCGATGATAACCCATACTAAAGTCGCAGTACAGAAAGCAGTATAACTCATACCAATAGTGTTCAATACACTTTTTCGTTGTGTTAGACCACCATAGAATAATGTTAAGCCTGCAGGAGTCATCAACATAACCAATGCAGTGGCAATTAAGATCCAGGCAGTGTCGCCTGCGTTGATTTCAGGTGCCCCGGTTTGTGCCATGGCAAGAGCAGGTGTAAGTAGCGTTGCTAGTGTGATAAGCGTAGATTTCATAAGTGATCTTTATATAATAGAAAAAGAATAGTTCAACTGTTTACTGAAAAAATCTCTTACAAAAGTACGTATAACAAAATCAATTAATCAAATAAGTGTATTACGCACAATTTTATTGGGTTAACATTGTTAATTGCATAATATATTAGGATTTGCACCTTTTTTTGGGTGTGAAACGGGATTGTGCTATAATAATATTGCACTATTCTAATTTTTATATGGATAATATTTTTTTAAAATAAATGATATAATAGGTATTTTTTTAACCCTATTTTGACTTAAAAAATAGTTTATTTTCGTTTAAGGGGTGTTATTTGAATCTATGTAGATGATATTTTGCTCTATTTTTAAAGGTAGAGGGTGTAATTTTTATTGTGATTTCCTCCATTGATGAGTTTTGTATGGAGGTGCCTTTGGTGTTAAAAGTACTAGAATTTAAACAGTTGTTTAATAGGGTGTTTTCTTTTAACTTTGAATACTTAAAGTCAAGGGGATATGGAATCGGAAAATCAACGTACAGAAGATAAAATTAAGCAAGCAGCAACTAAGATCTTTCAATCGAAAGGGTATGCGGCAACCAAAACGAGAGATATTGCGGAAGAAGCAGGGATTAATCTTGCCTTGGTTAATTATTATTTTAGAAGCAAGAAGAAGTTATTTGAGGAAGTTATGCTTGAATCTCTTCAAGGTCTTGCCTCTGCTGTTATTACGATTTTTAAGGATGAAAGCACAACGTTAGATAAGAAAGTGACTGATTTTGTGCACCTGTATATTGATATGTTGTCTGAAAATGAAAACCTGGCTACTTTTTTACTCAATTCAGTGAGAGAAAATCCAGAGTTCTTTATCAAGAAAACCCATTTATTGTCTGAATTAAAAAGCTCCTCTTTTATCATACAATATCAAGAAGCGGTGAAGGCAAAAGAAATTCCGCCGTTGAATCCGACACATTTCATTCTCAACCTTATTGGATTGACAGTGTTTCCATTTATTTCTAAACCGATGGTTCAGGTGACCATGGGGACTTCTGATCAAGCATTTCAGGATATGGTAGAAGAACGAAAAAGACTTGTGCCGTTATGGATTAAAAGTATGATGACGGTAAAGTAAATTTTTTTATCCAACTTTTAAACAAATGATTAAAACATATATTTAATATTATGGATAGTATAAGTATTGCTGGTGCAGGGCCGACGGGATTGGCTTTGGCACTCTTTCTCAAACAAAAAGGAGTAACGCCTTACATTTTTGAACAAAAATCGGAAAGGGTAAAGTTGTCCAAAGCATTTGGGGTTAATCCGAGGACACTTACGTTACTCGAAGAAACTGGTGCTACTGAGCGGTTTTTACAAAATGGAAGAAAAATGACAGCACTCAATCTTTGGAGAAATGGGAAAATTGTATTGAAAAATGATTTTTCAGAGAAAAAAATCAAGTATCCATTTATGTTGGTGCAATCGCAAGAGGATAGTGAACGGATTCTAGAGGAATTGCTACTGGAGCAAGGTGTAGAAGTAGATCGTGGTAAGACATTGCAAAAAGTGTCTATGGAACAGCATGGTATAAGGCTACAGCTAAAAGAGAAGGAGTCACTTCAAACGGATTTTCTGTTTGGTGCTGATGGTGCTGGAAGTACCGTACGTAAATCTTTAGGTCTATCCTTTCAAGGACATAAAGTAGAAGATGCCTGGAATTTAATTGATTTGGAGCTAGAGTTACCCTTGGACAGGGATGATGCACATATTTTTTTACTTGATAAGGGTGCTGTATTTATAGTACGAGTTTACGGTGATGTTTGGAGAGTAATCGGTAACGTAGAAAATTTACTGGAATATTTACCTAAAGAGACTCAGGTAGGACAAGTCATTTGGAAATCAGATTTTGGAATTAGTCATAGATCAGTAGAAAATTTTAATTATCAACACGTTTTTTTAGGGGGAGATGCAGCGCACATACACTCAGGGCTAGGTGCTCGTGGGATGAATCTCGGTATTGAAGATGCCTATGTTTTTGCTCAACTGTTTGCCCAAGGAAATGTGGAGGCCTACAATACTCACCGTAAGCCAGTGATTGATGAAGTAATGAAACGAATAGAAATGATGACTGATATCATGAGGGGACAATCCTTTAAGGCACAAATGATGCGTAAAATGACCCCTATTTTGCCATTCGCATTTGCTTTGGTAAAAGATTATGCGACAGATTTTGTTCTTGGATTAGATCACGATATAAAAATATAGTTATGAAACTGTATAAGTTAATTCGTAAGCCGCCTTTTTTTCTCCAGTCAAAATTCTATATCCGTCGGGATGAAAACCCCTTGAGAAGCAGTCCAAAGGCTAGGAAAGCAGTGATCATTCCTACTTTATTGATGCAATATGGTAGTCTGCGTGATAAGTTTAAAGGGTGGCCAGTTGCGGGTAAGGCGTTGAAAATCTCTTTAAGAGAATTGTATAAGAGTGCCTCCCAATTAAAGAAGAACCCCCACCAGAATAAAAACAGGATTGATGATAAAACCCTCAAGGAATTTGAAGCGTATGCGTATCGCTTAGGGATTTCTAAAATTGGTTATACGAAGGTAAATCCTGACTTTATATTTAAGGGCTTTGAGATTCTTTATCCAAATGCAATGGTCCTTGGAATGGAAATGGATAAGGATAAGATGAAGACAAATCCTTCTGACGCTTCTACAAAGGAGATTTGGAGAGCTTATTCGAATTTAGGTATTGCAGTCAATAAATTGGCAGCTTGGATAAGGGCGAGAGGGTATAATTGTCACCCCTCACCGGCTATAGGTGGAGATGTGATGATTACAGCAGTGGCGCAGGATGCTCACTTGGGGTATGTGGGGAAGAATGGATTGTTGATTACAGAAGAGTTTGGTCCATCGTTAAGGTTAGCGGCAGTGTTTTTGGATATTGAAAATCTTCCGCTTAAACAGGATGGGGACAATCCTCATCGATGGATCAGAGATTTTTGTGATGTTTGTAATAAATGTGTAGAAACCTGCCCAGGGAAAGCAATTTACAAGGAAACGAAAATTTTGGAGGATGGCTATCCTCAGTTTATTGATCGAGAGCAATGTGCGCCACATTTTTCGAAAAATTGTAGTCAATGTATTTCTTCCTGCCCATTTATTCACGGCAGATATCAGAATATTAAAACTGCCTTTATACAGGAGTAATAGAGGATTGGGTGAAAAAGGTGTTCATAATGTGGAGGCTATTTCAGAAAAAAAGCGTCAACACGATCTCATCGCGTTGACGCTTATTGTTTGCTCGAGAAGTAGTCAGCTTATTCAGCTTTCTTTCTACGAACACTTCTTTTTCTTGTAGTCTTCTTCTTTTCTTCCTCGATAACGATTTCTACATCTGACATCAATCTACCGCAGTGTTCACATACGATGATCTTTCTTTTTTCTTTGATGTCTGCTTGCTTCTGAGGAGGAACAGCATTGAAACAACCTCCACAAGCCCCTCTTCTTACAGGGACAACGGCAAGACCATTGGAAGAGTTGATTCTGATTTTGTTATATGCATTAAGAAGGCGCTCTTCAATGTTTTTAGAAGCCTTTTCTCTTTGCTTTAGAAGTTTTTCTTCCTCTACTTCAGTTTCAGAAAGGATTTCTTTCAGTTCAACTTGTTTCGCGTCAAGATCTTTTTGACGTTCGTCAAGCATTTGCTTAGTCATTCCGATTTGCTCCTCTTTTGCCTCGATAGCAATTTTAGCCTCACGGATTCTTTTTTCACTGACTTGAGTGTCTAGTCCAAGCATTTCCAGCTCCTTGTTGATAGCATCATATTCGCGGTTGTTACGAACATTCATTTGCTGATCTTCAAGATAAGCGATTCTTTCTTGATACTCCTTAATGCTAGCCTTATGCTCTTTAATAGTCTCCTTATAGGCTGTCAGCTCTTCTTCAAATTTCGTGATCCTGGTGTTATACCCAGCGATCTCATCTTCTAAGTCCTCAACTTCCTCAGGAAGGTCTCCTCTAATTTTTTTGATTTCTACTAGCTGCGAATCAATAGCTTGTAATTTCTTCAGTGCCTCAAGCTTCTGAGCGACAGTATTTTCCATATATAATATTGTATATGTGTGAGTTTTAAGATGTATACCTGACAACTAGCTCCTTGGTGGTGGATAGATGTTTTTTGGTAAAAATTACCAGCTGACCAACAAGTGGGCGTGGATTATACATTCTGCAAGTTTAATAAATTCTATCCAATTTGCCCTATGATTTAGGCTATTAATTTCAATTTTTAGGGCCTGAGAAGTATTCAAGAAAAAAGGCTTAGCGTTAATGTGCTAAGCCTTAGTTCCTTTGAGTGTTTTTTATAAAAACGCTTTTATAGTTGTTGTCTTCTTTTCATTTCTTCTCTTACCAGTAATAGCTCTCGGCTACTTTGACCCGCTATGGAGGTGTTTTCTTCTGCACGTCTGAACAGGTAGGGCATTACTTCCTTTACAGGTCCGTAAGGTACATATTTTGCGACATTGTAAGTTGCATTAGCCAGGTTGTAGGAGATGTGATCACTCATCCCGTACAATTGAGCGAAGAAGAAATTTGGATGTTGAGCAGAGATATTGTGCTGCGCCATCAACTGCGTCAAGTACAAACTGCTATCCTCATTGTGTGTGCCAGCGCATAAAGCCATATACTGACTGTTCTCGACTAAGAATCGGAGAGCAGCGTTATAGTCTTGGTCACAAGCATCTTTACTAGGTTGAATAGGGTTTTCATACCCCATTGTACTAGCACGCTCACTTTCTTTTTCCATATAAGCTCCCCTAACCAATTTTACACCTAGTTTGTATCCTTTCGTTGCGGCGGTATCCAAATCAGTTTTCAGTTGTGCCAGTTTAGCATGCAGGTACATCTGATACGTGTTGTAGACAATAGCTTCCTTTTGGTTGAATTTTTCCATCATTCGGAAAGCAAGTTCATCAATGACAGCTTGTATCCAGGTCTCCTCGGCATCAATGAAAATACGTACCTTATGGTGATGGGCCGTTTCACAGATTTTTAAGACACGTTGCTGTGCTTTTTCCCATTCAGTGTTTTCCTGAGTATTTAGAGGGGTTCCAGCTTGCAGTTTCTCTAAAATAGGGATCGCGCAAATGCCTGTCACCTTAAATACTGAGAATGGAATGTTTGGTTCCTGACTTGCTTTGACGATAGTACGAATGATTTCCTCTGTCGTGAAATCAAAGCTTTCGTCACTTTTTTTTCCCTCTACGGAGTAATCCAGAATAGTTCCTATATGGAACTTCCCTAGTTTTTGTATGGTGTTTTCACAGTCCTGAATAGACTCTCCTCCACAAAATTGGTTGAATAAAGTGTTTTTAACAATACCTTTAATTGGTAAACCTAATTTAAAAGAGGTAGAAATTAGAGAAGTACCCAGTTTTACCAGCCATGGATAGTCCATGCTATTAAACAACAGGTAACTTTTACGCAGCTCGAGATTGCTTTTCGAGCTGAAAGCAATGCGGGTGTCCGCAAAGTTGATCACTCTGTTTTGTACTGTCATGATGGTAGCTTATATGGTGTAGTATGCTTATTAGTAGGAGTGGTATGTCCTTCTTTGAAGTATAGGATACTTTTATTAGTCGCAAATTTATAACAAAAAAGCAATGACATACGTTCCTTTCGAGGCAAAATAAGAGCAATACTCTTATTACAAAAGTACCATTAAAGAATATTTGTTAATAAGGTTAAAATTTTAAAACATTACATAGTACAAGATATACTTAACCTGATACTATTTTACCCTATGCATGAAGCGGGTTGTTTTTCAGTAGGTTGGTGTACATTAATTCGCCGCTTGTTTGTGGGGGTAATATATCGCTCATTATTAGTTAATTAATATTTAGTTAAGTTTGAATAAATAATTGTCATACTGCCAAACCGCTTTCTTGAATCGTTGAATTAAACAAAATTAGTTGGTGGCAGGACGAATTTAATAACATAAACGCTTTCATTATGTCAGATAAACATACGCTCTCCCCTTATGATACGGAGGCATTTAATCAATTAGTAAAAAACAGACGTTCTTATTTTCCTAAAGAGTACACCGGAGAAGAGGTGCCCGAAGAGGTGATCCTTCAGATGTTGGAGAATGCCAATTGGGCTCCTAATCATGGAAGAACAGAGCCGTGGCGTTTCTTTGTTTTTGCAGGAGAGGGGCGAAAGAAGTTAGGTGAGATACAGTCTGAGATGTATCGTGAGCACACGGTTATGGAAAAGTATGATAAAGCCAAGGAAGAGAAATTAGCAGCAATGCCTATGCAAGCGTCACATGTTATTGCAGTGTGTATGGATAGGCAGGAGACAGAACGTATTCCTGAAGTAGAGGAGATTGAAGCAGTAGCTTGTGCTGTACAAAATATGTATCTCACGATAGAGGCTTATGGGTATGGAGGGTATTGGTCCAGTGGAGGAATTACCTATATGGAAGCTGCCAAGGAATTATTTGGTCTCGGGTTGAAGGATCGTTTGTTAGGTTTCTTTTATGTTGGAGTACCGAAACAGAGAGGAAAGGAAGGACAGAGAGGTGATGTGCAGGAAAAGGTCACTTGGGTGAGGGAAGCTTAGGGTAGTATCGGATTTTCTTATTGTTTAATTATTCCATCTTAATTAAACGACAACCAATAAGTCATTATATCGGGCCTATAAGTGGTAAGGGTAATCCGAAAGGTTATAGTTTAGGGGATAACTAAACTATATGAACTCAATCATTTATGATTGAAATTAGACATCCTGAACAGTGGGGGAACGAATAATGTCTATCTCACTGCTGAAAAAAAAGCAGGTATCCTGAACATTTTTACTATGATATTGTTTTAATTTACGTCTTCAATGAGATGACCGCTGTACACTAACAGTGGTAGTGAATAGAAACAAATATTTTCATTAAAAATAAATTACGAGCAAATGGCAAAGGCAATTGAAATCACAGATGCAAACTTCGACGAAGTAGTATTGAACTCAGATCAGCCAGTATTGGTAGATTTTTGGGCAACATGGTGTGGTCCTTGTATCATGATGGCTCCAGTAGTAGATGAGCTTGCTGGCGATTTTGAAGGAAAAGCTGTGATCGGGAAGTTGGACGTAGATGCTAACCCAAATGCAGCAGCTAAGTATGGTGTAAGATCTATCCCTACCATGTTGGTATTCAAGGGAGGAGAAGTTGTAGATAAGTTAGTAGGTGCTTCTGCAAAAGATGTATTGGTATCTAAAATCGATGCTCAACTAGCATAAGCAATTCTTATAAAAAAGTATGGCTCATCCTGGATTAATTTCGGATGAGCCATATTTTTTTATACCTGAGGCTCTTGTACTTCCTCCAGGAAGTCCAGTATATATTGTAACGCTTTTTCTTTAATTAGCTCATTGTGCAATTCATGTCTCATGCCATTCCATGCCTTGTACTTTAATAATCCTTTAGGGGCTTTTCGGGCAAATTTTTCGCTACTTTTCTGAGAAGTGACATTATCCGCTTTACCATGCATCATGAGTAGAGGATGCACCAGTTTGTCGGTGTTTTCCAATATCCACAATCCGGCATTGGACACTCCTGTAAATAAAGTACCCCCCATCTTATTGTGTACCAGTGGATCTTCCATGTATTTTTTGCCTACTGTCAGGTCTGAAGACAGGTCTTCAGGAATAATAGCTGAAGAGACGGTAAAAGAAGGGTATAGGTTGCTAATCATTTTTCCTAAACTCACCGTCAGTTTTGGAGGTTGATTGGTGAGTTCATACCATGGGCTGGTGATGATTCCTGCTTTGATGATGCGAGGTTGTTCTCTTAATAAATATGTGGTAGCTATATTGCCTCCCATACTGTGTCCATAGAGGTAGAGTGGGACTTCGGGAAACTTACTATACGTAAGCGCTAGGAATTCTGTGATATTCACTAATAGTGACTCGTAACTGGGAACTACCCCTCTTTTACCATCAGAACGCCCATGTCCCCTTTGGTCAAAACCGATTAGGCCGATTTCATGTTGATTAAAAAATTGGGCAACATGCTCATATCGACCAATATGCTCACCAAAGCCATGGATGAGGCAAAGAAGTCCCTGTGGACGTTCGGAACCTGGTAGCCAGCATTTGCCTCTTAAGGTGAGCTGGTCTTGTGTTTGCCATTCGAAATCAAAATTCATATTGTTTAAGTGGTTATAGGTTAGTGATTGGTAAGGTCGGAAAGGTAGATCTTGGCTGCATGCTGGGGCTTAAAGGGGGAAGAAAAAATACTATTTTTTCTTCCCCCTTTAAGTTTGTTACGCTTCTCCCATCGTTCCTCCAAAATTCATTGGAAACTTAGGGGCTTCCTCAGTACGCTTGATAGGACCAAAGGTTTGCTCATAGCGTTGGATATTATCTTGTAAGGCATGCAATAATCTCTTGGCATGCTCAGGAGTTAGGATAATTCTCGATTTTACTTTTGCCTTGGGTACGCCTGGCATCATTCGTATAAAATCAATAACAAATTCGCTATTGGAGTGGGCAATCATAGCAAGGTTTGCATAGATTCCTTCTGCTACTTCTTCATTTAGTTCAATGTTAATCTGGTTCTCTGCAACTTGTTGTTCGTCTTTTTCCATGATTATTTCTAGTTGATTTAGCGATGATTATGTGGTCAATGAATACTCCTTGGTTCGTTTACAGGGAGTTTTCAGTACTTTACATTGGTTAAATAACTCATAATTCAATAAAAAACACAATTTGCAGCTTTGAAATATGTGAAATGCGTAGGCTTGCTCACAGCATGATAGACTCAGAAAGTTAAAAAATCTGAAAGAGGACTTTTGTCAACATAACTTCATTTTGTAACTTTGCCATCATTTTATAGGACTATTCTTTTAGTTGAAGGGGTAATACTTTAGGTAGATAGGATAGGAGTATAAAAGCGACAATAAAAAAAAACAATCTAGGAATACAAGTCGTTGAGACAATGTCAGGAGTGGAATTACCAGCAATCCCTCTTGGTGAGGATTAACCTAAAGCAGAAATTCATGCAAGAGAAAACAAGCAGTAGAGAACGTTATTATCGCCGATTTGGTGTGATCACTATCGTTGCGGTATTCTTCCTGATACTAGTGGGAGGAATTGTAAGAAGTACAGGTTCTGGTTTGGGATGTCCAGATTGGCCACAGTGTTTTGGACAATGGGTTCCCCCGACAGATATCAGCGAATTGCCTGCAGATTATAAAACTGTTTTTGCAATTGAGGGAAAGCAGATTGCAGACTTTTCTGCCTTGAAGACATGGATTGAGTATGTGAATCGTCTGGTAGGGGTATTGATAGGATTGTTTGTTTTTATTACGCTATTGCTATCTACACAATACTGGAGCCGTGACAGACTGGTGTTTTGGATGTCTTTGGCCGCTTTTGTTTTAGTTGGGTTCAACGGCTGGTTAGGAAGTGTAGTGGTTGCCACTCATTTAAAGCCAGTGATTATTACTGGACATATGTTGTTGGCATTAGTGACCGTAGGGGTACTTATTTTTGCCGTAGCAAGGTCCTATGGAGCTGTAAGCCATATTCCTAAAGTGAATAATGTGCCAAAAATCAATAAATGGCTGGCGGTTGTTGTCGTTTTGTCAATTCTGCAATTGGTATTTGGAACACAGGTAAGACAAGCGATTGATACGGTAGCCAATAGTATGGGAGAAGCGGGAAGGCATTTATGGATAGAAAACACGGGAATCATGTTTTATATTCACCGTTCTTTCTCGATTGTAGTTTTCTTGGCCAATGCCTATTTGGCTAAGCTAATCATTGGAAGTGTTAGTAAGCAAGAGTCCTTGTATCATTGGTCTATCATCTTACTTGGGTTGTTAGGGATGGAAATCTTAACTGGAGTGATTATGGCTTATTTTGCTATTCCAGCCTTTACACAGCCGCTGCATTTGTTATTGGGCGCGTTGATTTTTGGACTTCAGTTTTACTTGATCTTATTGGTCAATTATGAGAAGGTGATGTTAACCACTAAGGTTGACAAGGCAGAGGAGTTGGAAACAGTATAGTGCATATGGGAATTAGGGAAAATAAAGAAATAGGAAGGATGCAACAAGAAGTAATTAACCATACAACAACAGAGCAGGAAGCTTCCCAGGCTCCTCAGGGATATTTTAAGATGTACTGGGAGCTGGCCAAGCCACGACTAACCTGGTTGGTGGTCTTTACAGGGGCTTGCGGTTTTCTGTTAGCATCTGACGGAGCGATAGATTGGTGGGGCTTGCTAGCCTTGACCATCGGAAGTTTTATGGTGACAGGGGCTGCCAATACGATCAACCAGGTGATTGAAAAAGACCTGGATAAGCAAATGAAGCGTACGATGAACCGTCCTTTGCCTTCAGGGCAAATTTCGGAGAGACAGGCTGTTATTTTCATTGTTGTCATGGCTACTTTGGGCTCTATACTACTTTGGACAGTACTGAATCCTTTAACGGCTTGGTTGACACTTCTATCGTTAATATTGTATGGATTTGTCTATACGCCAATGAAGCGTATTAGTCCGATATCGGTATTGGTAGGAGCATTTCCAGGTGCATTTCCTCCTTTGATTGGATGGGTAGCGATGACGGGAGAAATTTCTCATGAGGCTATTGTATTGTTTGCTATTCAGTTTTTCTGGCAGTTCCCTCACTTTTGGGCTATTGCCTGGATAGGAGATGAGGAGTATAAGAAGGTAGGAATGAAGATGCTTCCTTTTGGAAGAAAGGATGGAAGTACAGTCAAGCAGATTCTTTCTTATTCTTTAGTATTGCTGCCGTTGGGTGTATTGCCCATGGGCTTAGGGATTACAGGAAATATCTCTGCGATTATTGCTGTATTGGCCGCATTTATGGTGCTTTCACAAGGTGTAGTACTATGGAAAGAACGTAGCAACAAAGCGGCTTTGAGAGTGATGTTTGCCTCTATTATTTATCTGCCAGTAGTAATGATTGCTTTCTTGGTGGACAAAGTATAATGATTTAGAAAAAGAAGAGATTATATATAAACGACAATAGTAATGGAACAGATGATGACAGATCAGCCCCAAAGAACGTTTAGTGTGCATCCCAAGAAATTTGCGATGTGGCTATTTATTGTAAGTATTACCATGATCTTTGCGGCTTTTACCAGTGCCTATATTGTAAGACAAGCAGAAGGTAATTGGTTTGAGTTTGAGTTGCCAATGGTATTTTATTACAGTACTGCCGTGATTGTAGCGAGTAGTGCTACCATGTTCTGGGCGATGCGTTCAGCCAAGAAAGATAATTTCTCAAATCTTAAGATTGCTATTGTGATTACGGCAATTTTGGGTGCCATTTTCTTGGTGCTGCAAGTCATAGGATGGCAGCATTTGGTAGAAGTAAGTGCTTACTTTGTAGGTAACCCTTCAGGATCCTTTGTATATGTGATTACAGGAGTACATGGGTTGCACGTAGTAAGTGCAGTAGTTTACTTGTTTGTGATTCTTTTTGCAGTATTTAAGATGGAGATCCACTCTAAAGCGTTGGTTCGTTTAGAGATGTGTGCTACTTACTGGCACTTTCTGGATATCCTATGGGTATATCTGTTTTTCTTCCTTTTGTTTAACAGATAGGTAGTATTTAACCGAAAGGAAGAGAAGGACGACCCTTGTGGTTGCTCCCATAGAAGAGATGAAAGAAAAAGGATGAAGGAGAAAGACCTGTTGGAAGGTTTTAAATCCTTCATCCTTTTTCTTTCAACGAATAAATAGATCGTCTTATCTTTGATCAAGGACAAACATATTGCACATGGAAAAGCTGGATGCTATAGACTTAAAAATACTGGAACACTTACAGGCTAATTCGGACATTACTACCAAGGATCTTGCCCGTAAAATAGCGCTTTCTCCGACTCCTGTGTATGAACGGGTAAGGCGTCTGGAGAAAGAGGGCTATATTTCTCGATATATGGCACTGCTCAATCGAGAAAAGTTAGGAAAGCATTTGATTGTTTTCTGTCATGTTAACTTAAAGGAACATGCTCGGGTAACAGGAAAGCTTTTTGAAGATGAAATTGTCAACCTGGAAGAGGTGACAGAATGTTATAGTATTTCGGGTGACTATGACTTTATGTTAAAGGTGGTAGTCAAGGATATGAAAGCATATCAGAACTTCCTAATGGATAAGCTTGGGGCTATTCATTGCATTGCTAGCTCTCATAGTACATTTGTCATGGGAGAGGTGAAGCAAAGCTATGGAATTCCATTGGATCGATAAAACATCATAGACTTACTTGGAAAAGTACAATTTACTATTGAGAAGAGGCAGCTCTTTAAATAAACGGGATCTAACAGGGTCCCGTTTTTTGTTTGTTTTGTAGGTTACTTTTATGCAACCGGTTGTTGTGAGGTTGTAAAGTTAATAAATGATAGTCTTGGAATATTTATATGTAAAAGATGACAGTTATCATATTTGAAATGTCCGCTAGGTTTCTATCTTTAGACACTTGCAAAATTTTAAGTAAAAATATAATCATAATACTATAGACACTTGCACATATGGAAATGACTAAAGTACAAAAGCCTCGTTTAAGCTTTTGGCAGGTATGGAACCTCAGTTTTGGTTTTTTGGGGGTACAGTTTGGTTTTGCTTTACAGAATGGTAATGTGAGCCGTATTTTACAGGCCTTGGGTGCGGATGTGCATCATTTGGGCTTTTTCTGGTTGGCGGCCCCGATCGCAGGGATTATCATTCAGCCGATCATTGGAGGTGCGAGTGATAACACTTGGACAAAGTTGGGACGTAGAATTCCATTTATCCTTGGAGGAGCATTATTTGCAACCATTGCCATGTTCCTGATGCCTAACTCAGAAATCTTTACGGCACTGATGCCGGCAATGTTCTTCGGTGCATTGATGCTATTAATCATGGATGCCTCTTTTAATGTTACGATGCAACCATTCCGTGCTTTGGTAGGGGATATGGTACCGGCTTCTCAACGTAACCTTGGGTATTCTATTCAGAGTTTCTTGATTAATACAGGTGCGGTAGTAGGATCTTTGCTGCCATTTATCCTAACACAATTAGGAGTAGCCAATGAGCCTGCAGCAGGAGAAAAGATTCCAGATTCTGTAGTTTGGTCATTCTATATCGGTGGGTCAGCACTAATCCTTTCCGTATTGTGGACGTCTTTCAGAACGAAAGAGTATCCGCCAGAACTATACTATAAATACAACCCAGTAGAGAAAAAAGAAACAGAGGAAGTAGAGAAAGAATCTTTCTTTACGACACTAAAGAAAACACCTAAGACCATGCTGCAATTGGCAGTGGTACAGTTCTTCTCTTGGGTAGCCCTTTATATTATGTGGGTATATAGTACTCCTGCGATTGCACAGCATATTTGGGGTACGGAGCCAGGGGATGCGACTTCAGCTGCCTTTAACGAAGCAGGTAACTGGACAGGGGTGATCTTCGGTGCCTATAGTTTGTTTGCAGCCATCTTCTCTTTGATTATGCCTAAGTTGGCGGAGATGACTAGCCGTAAGATGGTCTATAGTATATCTTTGGCGCTAGGTGGCCTTGGATTGATCTCTATGATGTTGTTTACAGATAAGAACATGCTGATCCTTTCTATGGCAGGAGTAGGTATTGCTTGGGCGGCTATCTTGGCAATGCCTTATGCGATCCTTTCAGGGGTATTACCTTCAGATAAGATGGGATTGTATATGGGAATCTTTAACTTCACCATCGCCGGACCTCAGATCTTTGCTGGTTTGTTCGGTGGACAGCTGATCGCTTTGTTCAATAATCAAGCAATTCTTCTATTGGCTTTTGCCGGGGTTTGTATGATTTTGGGTGCCGTAGCGGTATTCTTTGTCAAAGAAGTGAAGGAAACTGAAGCTGAATAAGAAGTATCATTAGGCCTTAAAATGGTTTATCGCTTATTGGTTATCGTTTATGTTAATTAAACAATAACCGATAAGCGATAAACAAACAAGCTCAACCAATAAGAAAATACTACCTTAACCCCCATTCTAATATCCCCCCAATAAAGGTGGCCACAATAGCCCAAAGGAGCCACTGAATTTTTTGCTTGTAAGCATTTTCCTGCATTTCCCAAGCTTTTTTCTGATCATCCATTTCTTTACTTCTATCAATCTTAGTCACCGTGACATATACTTCGATGCCATCTTTTTGGTATAGGGCTTTGCTTCCGATAGCCGTATTGGGAGAAATGTTATGTAGTGGTCCGGCTAGTTGTAATGCTTGTAGGTGTTCTGGTGTTTTTCCTAGTATCTTTTTTACATCTTTCCCTTTACTTTTCTTCTTGTTACTTAGTATTCCGCTAATGGTTAATATGAAAATCATGCTCAATAAGAATACTGAAAATACTAATTCATGCATAGTGGATTATTTTATTTTGGTTGATACCCAAAAATACCTTAGCAGAACGTAAATGAAGTGGGTAGTACGTAAAAAAATGAGTTTTATTTCAAGCAAGCTCTTATTGTTTGTTACAATACTTTTGTAGGTAATAAATCGCCTTTGGATACCCTAAGGATGCTGCGATTTCCCAATCGTTACAGGCTGACTTATAGTTTTTGATGTGGTAATTGGCATATCCTCTATTAGCATAAGCACCATAGTATTCTGGAGATATAGAAATGGTTTGATTATAGTCTTGAATCGCGGCCTTAAAGTTTTTGCTCTTGAAGTAGGCATTTCCTCTATTGAAGAAAAATAAATAATGAAGCTGGGGGTTAGGCTCATCAGCGGCGAGTGCTATTGCTTTATTGTACTCTAATATCGCTTCCTCATAACGTTCCATTTTTTGAAGTAAATCCCCTGAGTAAAAATAGAGGTCAGGGAAGTCTGGAAAGGAGTTTTTGGCAATACGGTAGGCCTTTAAAGCAAAGGCGTAATCCTTGTCCTGTAGACATGCCATGCCCAGGTTGTAGAAGTAGTCAATATTGGTAGAGTCAATTTGGATCGCTTCCCAAAAGTAGGCTTTTGCCAAAGGGTAACGTCCATCTTCTAGCAATTGAAAACCTTGATAGTTGAGGGCTTCTGCAACAGGGTCAAGAGAGGAGTAAAGAGGGATTTGTAGTATTTCTTGTCCTTTTGTAGGGGTAATCAAGTAAAAGGAAAGAATAAAGAATAGTAGTTTGTTCTTCATTGGAATAGGTGAAATCGTGTGTTTTAGGCTTCACATAATTTAATCATAATTCAATAAAGAACAAGAAAGAGAGGGGATTCTCTAAAGCACTAGAAGCGTAAGAACTTTATTCCACAATAAAGATTCGAGGATCTATCGAATTGTTTACGACAGGGGACAAATGATGATAGATAAGAGCAAAAGAAGAGTAATTAGCCGTTACAGTTATGATTAATGAATATCATAGCGGTTTCTATGTCGGTTTTCTCATGGGCATAGATTTTTCCGATCAATTCAATAGCCTCTTGGTAGTCGGGAGCCCATTGCAATGCTTGTTTGCATGCTTTGATGGCCGCTTCAGTTTCGTGCATCTGGTGGAGGACACGAGAATGAAGGTAATGATACTCTGCAATAGGAGGGCACTCTTTGGTTAATTGTAAGCACGCAGCTTTAGCTTCTTCCAAGTGCCCCAGCTCATAGAGTGTATCGGCTTTTTCATACAAAGGATTATTGATGTTCAAAAAGAAGGCGTTAGGAAGGATAATAGAGATGTCTTTGCCTCTTATTAAAACTTTGGGTGGGGCTCCGTTAATTTGATAAGTGGATTGAATGAAATGCTTGAGCGCAGGAGGATCAGGAAGGAACCGTCGGATATCAGGCAGTAACTCAAGGGTGTATTCATTTAACTTCAAGGTGATAGTCATAATATATAGGATTATAAATCGCTAACTAGTGCTATCTGAATCGTGAAATTGCCACTTTAAATAAAGATTGAAATAGTGCAATGTTCACTTTGTTGAAGGTATTAATAAAATACTAGAATACCATCGATTTTCAACACCTAATTGATGTAATAATATAATGCAAACACGTTGAGTAAGGAAATAGTTTAAGGAATGGAGCGGTATGTAATCTACGGAGAGTGTCAAAAGAGAGGTGTGAGGGTTTACAGAAGTTTTCTATCTAAATCAGTATTTCAAACAAGCTCTAAGTGCACTTTTACCTTTTGGGTACTCTTGTTGTTTACATTGCAGTGATTACTTTTCGCTTTTAATTGATCTATTTGTAATGTCATTTTTTGCATTGTAGGGACTGTATAGTAGAAGGGTTCATTTTATAGTGATATAACATTGTTTTCTGTAATCCATTGGTAATGTGTGTGCTTTGTCTGTCAATCTTATGATAGTATAAGCTTGATTTGTAGTTTCCCTTCCTTCCTGAATTCTTTTCAACCTTTGAAGAAATCAATTAAATCTTCGAATCATGAAAAGAATTTACACTTTATTATTTCTACTCTTATGGTCTTCTTTTTCTCTAGTCTTTGGACAAGGGATATTAAAAGGAAGAGTTGTCGATCATACCAATTTGCCGCTACCGGGAGCTATGGTAAGCATTCCTACATTGAATATTGGAACAGTAGCAGATGCTAACGGCTATTTTTTGTTGCAAGATATTCCGGAAGGCACGCAGGAAATGACAGTATCTTATATAGGGTATGAGGCTATGACAACTTCTGTAGAGGTAGCAGAAGGAACGACCATGCTGCCATTACTGAAGTTTCAGGAAATCAAAGCCCTAAACGAAGTAGTCGTATGGGGGAATGCTAGTGGACAGAATAAGGCGATCAACCAACAGAAAGCGTCAGATCGTATCGTCAATGTGATTTCTTCTGATCAGATTGGTCGTTTTCCTGATTCTAATATTGGTGATGCCATGAAACGTATTCCAGGGGTATATGTACAGTATGACCAGGGAGAGGCTCGTTTTGCTAATATCCGGGGGACAGCACCTCAGCTAAACTCGATTACGATTAATGGGGAGAGAATTCCTTCAGCAGAGGCGGAGATCCGTTCGGTACAGTTGGATTTGGTGCCGGCAGATATGATTCAGATGGTAGAGGTGTCCAAGGCCGTTACTCCAGATATGGATGGTGATGCGATTGGTGGATCGGTCAACTTGCAAACGAGGGTTGCTCCTGCAGATCGTAGAGTTTCAGCAACCTTGGGCTCAGGGTATAACTTTATTGCCAATAAGCCAATGCTGAATGGCTCCTTGATTTATGGAGACCGCTTTGCGAATGATAAACTAGGTGTGATTGTGAGTGCTTCAGTATTTGATCATCATTTGGGTTCAGATAATATTGAAGGAGAGTGGGACGGAGAGCAGTTAAAAGAGTTTCAGGTAAGACAATACTATCTGCAACGTTTGAGACAGAGTTATTCTTTGGGTGCGGACTATAAATTGAATGACAACCATACCTTGTACCTACAAGGGATGTACAACCACAGAAATGACTGGGAAAACCGCTACAGATTACGTTTTGATGACTTGGAGTACAATGAGGAAACAGATACCTATGAGGCAGAGATACGTAGAGAAACCAAGGGCGGAGCCAACGATAAAAATAGAAGACTGGAAGACCAACGAGTATATAATGCTTCCCTCTCAGGTGATCATATCTTTGGGGCTTTGACAGCCGATTGGAAAGTGAAATATGCCAAGGCTTCTGAGACACGCCCACAAGAACGTTACATCACTTACCGTCAGAAAGGACAGACTGTCGCCTTTGACCTAAACGATCCTTACCAACCGACTCCTTCTACAACATTTCCTGAAGTAACATCCGCTTGGGATTTTAAAGAGATTACGGAGGAGAATCAATATACAGAAGAGGAGGATTTAACCGCTCGTCTAAACCTGAACTGGTCAATCGCTGAGGGAGAGTTTGCTAGTAAACTGAAGTTTGGCGGTAAGTATAAGTTGAAGAAAAAACTAAGGGATAATGAGTTCTTTGAGTTTGAACCAATCGAGGAAGATAGCTTCTTTTCTACATTGGCATTGGAGGATGTGACAAAAGATAATTATCAGGCAGGTAATTATGCGATCGGCCAATTTGTTTCTGCGGAAACCTTGGGAGGTCTTGACTTGAGTAATGAGAGCTTGTTTGAGAAGTCAGAGGTATTGGAAGAGATTGCAGGTAATTTTAATGCTGAGGAAGCTATCTCAGCAGGATATATCAGTTTGAATCAGCGTTTGGGGAATAAGTTAAGTATGGTAGCAGGTGTGAGAATGGAACACACTCAGGTGCGTTATCAGGGGTTTGTTTATCAGGCTGAATTCGAAGACCAGGATGAAAACTTGACTGCAACAGGTGAACAAACAGACTTTTATACCAACTGGATGCCGGGTATTCATTTGAAGTATGAGCCGGTACAAAATCTATTGGTTAGAGCGGCATGGACTAATACCATTGCACGTCCTAATTACTTTGATTTGGTACCTTATCAGCAGATTTTTAGAGAGGATAATGAGTTGGCAATTGGTAATCCTGCCTTGAGTCCAACAACCTCTATGAACTATGATTTAATGGGAGAGTATTACCTGAAAAGTCTTGGACTGTTTACGGCAGGGGCTTTCGTGAAACAGATTGATGATTTTATTGTAGAGCAGGTAAGTGATGAGGTGATCAATGGAACGGAGTATGAAGTAACACAGCCGATCAATGGAGGAGATGCCTTGATTGCCGGTGTTGAAATGGGTATTCAGAAGCGTCTGACTTTCCTTCCTTTCCCATTAAACCGCTTGAATGTATACTCTAATTATACTTACACATTCTCTGAGGTGTCTAATTTCCAGATTGAGGATAGAGAAGATGAGGTGATCGCTTTGCCGGGTACTGCAGCACACGCTTTCAACGGTTCCCTATTCTATGATAGCAAGAAGCTAAATGTCGGGGTATCTTTTAATTATACGTCAGCATTTATTGATGAGTTAGGTGATGAGCCTGTAGAGGATCGCTACTATGATCAGGTATTCTATCTGGATGCCAATGCGAACTATCAGGTGACTCCACAGTTACGCATTTTTGCTGAGGCGAATAACCTATTAAACCAACCTTTGAGATATTATCAGGGAAGTGTAGACCGAACGATGCAGATAGAGTATTATGCTCCTCGCTTCAGCTTCGGCGCTAAGTTTGATTTGTAAGAGTTTGCTTTGCGGATTTACAATATGACTCAGCAAAGGGTACGTTCGAATCATTATAACGAATAGTAAAGGTCGGACAGAAACGTCCGACTTTTCTTCTTTTTATAATTGAAAATTAATCATTGAAAATCAACAGCTTTTTGAGAGAACATAAAACCATGAAAAATTACACTATCGTTTTTTTATTATGCACTTTAATTGGATGTACTTCCAAAAAGACAGAAAAAGCCTATAAAGATCCCAGAGAATCAGATGCTTCCATGCAAATCGCTTATGGGTTACAAGACTCGATAATGATTGCTTTACAGCCAACTATGGAAACTCAGGCTGTAGTGGCTCCAGCTGAGGAGGATGCAGCGGATGATCCAACATTATGGATACATGCTACAGACAGAAGTAAAAGCTTGATCTTTGGTACCCATAAGAAAAAAGGTCTTTATGCTTATACCTTGGAGGGAGCTGAGGTGGCTTTTTACCCTGTAGGTTCAGTAAATAATGTGGATATTCGTCAGCAGGTCATCCTGGGAATGGATACGGTAGATCTTTTGGCAGCTTCGAATAGAAGCGAGCATGGAATTACCTTAATGCAAATCGATAGCATAGGACGTTTAGCGCCACTAGGGCAAGGGGTATTTCCAGTATCTGAAGCGATTGATGAGGTATATGGTTTTTGTATGGGATACGATCAGGAAAGCCATCTAACATATTTATATGTCAATGGAAAGAATGGGGTTATAGAGCAATATCAGTTAATCAAAGACAGTGTGGTACAGCTACAGTTGAGAAGGACCTTAAAAGTTGCTTCTCAGCCAGAAGGTATGGTTGTGGATGATATAAGTGGTATGCTATATATTGGAGAAGAAGCTGTAGGAATTTGGAAAACAAGTGCTTTCGATCATGCTATCGATTCCTTGTCATTCATTGAAGCAACATCTGTTGCGAACAATAAAGCAATAGAGGCCGATGTAGAAGGGATTGCCTTGTATCGTCAGGATTCTACGCAGCAATATTTAGTAGTTTCCAGTCAAGGGAATTTCTCTTATGCATTAATCGATATGACTATGGAGTCGTATATGGGAAGCTTTAAAATTGTAGATAGTAATACCATTGATGGGGTAGAGGAGACCGATGGACTGGAGGTCTATGCCGGAGAATTACCGGGATATCCTAAAGGAGTATTAATCGTTCAGGATGGCTTTAATTTTGATGGGGAGGTATACAAGCCTCAGAACTTCAAGGTAGTATCCTGGGAGCAGGTAGAGGATGCCTTTTTAACTACGGCAGCCCGTTAATTTTTTTAATGAAGAATGAAGAATGAAGAATGAAGAATGAGGAATGAAAAATATAATATTCTTCATTCCTCATTCTTCATTTTTAATTCTTAATTATTGCTGGTCAAATCGTTGGGCATCAACATTTGACAAGGCAATCATATGAAGAATTTCTCTTTCTTCAGAACCTAGCTGTAGGATGTGTACCGTCTTTTTCATACCTAACATGATCGGTCCGATAGCTTCTACCTCTCCCATTTCCTGAAGGAGCTTGTAAGAGATATTTGCCGAGGTCAGATCAGGGAAGATAAAGATGTTAGCACCTTCTCCTGCTAGTTCAGAGAATGGGAATACATTCGTCAGAGCCTCTTTGTTTACGGCAAAGTTTGCTTGAATTTCACCATCTACTTTAAGGTTAGGCATCTTCTCTTTCAACAATTGACGTACCTGACGCATACGAGTAGAATCTGGATGTTTCGATCCCCCGAAGTTGCTATGGGAAAGTAACGCTACTCTTGGTTCCAGGTCAAAGTCTCTCTTAACCGTTTTGGCTACCATTTCTGTGATCTTTGCCAACTCTTCAGCAGAAGGGTTTTCATTAATGGTGGTATCCGCGAAGAAAAGAGGGCCTTTCTTCGTAAGCATTAAATACATGCTGGCTACCAATCCATCACGGGCACCGATCACTTCCAGGGCAGGGCGAATCGTACCGGCATAGTTTCTGGTTACTCCAGAAAGTAAAGCATCAGCCTCTCCTTTTTCTACCATCATGGCTCCAAAGTAGTTACGCTTACTCATGAGGTCATGCGCTTCTTCCATAATGATCCCTTTACGTTGACGCTTCTCGTAGTAAGCTTTTGCATACTCTTCCTTCTGAGCGGCAAATTCTTTTGCACGAGGGTCAATGATGGTAACCTTAGACATTCCTTTCAGCTCAAGAGCTTCAATCATTGCCTCAATACGCTCTCGGTTACCCAATAGGATAGGATCTACAATTCCTTCATCTTTTGCTACTCGGATTGCTTTAAGAACTTTAGGGTTGTCAGCCTCTGCAAAAACAATACGCTTACGTGTTTGACGCGCTTTATTGTTCATACGGCGGATGATATTATCCTCTTGTCCCATGCGCTGTTGCAGCTCATTTTTATATTCATCCCAGTCAGTGATAGGCTGTTGGGCTACTCCGGTTTCCATGGCTGCTTTCGCAACGGCAGGAGCAACGGAAGTAAGTAGTCGTGGATCCAGTGGCTTAGGAATAATATAACTTGTGCCAAAGTTCAAGCTTTCCAGGTTATATGCTTTGGTTACCGCATCAGGTACAGGTTGCTTGGCAAGGTCTGCAATCGCTTTAACTGCGGCAAGCTTCATGGACTCATTGATCTCTGTAGCACGAACGTCCAATGCACCACGGAAGATGAATGGGAAGCCCAATACGTTATTCACCTGGTTAGGATGATCTGAACGACCTGTTGCCATGATCAAGTCTTCTCTAGAGGACATGGCGATCTCGTAAGGAATCTCTGGGTCTGGGTTGGCCAAAGCAAACACAATCGGGTTGTCTCCCATGGTTTGAAGCATCTCAGGGCTTACGACATTACCCATTGAAAGTCCCAGGAATACATCAGCACCTTGCATCGCTTCTTCTAAGGTACGTGCATCTGTATTGGCTGCGAATTCCGCTTTATGTCCCGTAAGGTTTTCTCTTTCCGTATGGATTACACCACGGCTATCACAAACGATAATGTTGGATTTGCTAACCCCTAGCTCAATAAAGATCTTCACACAAGAGATAGCTGATGCACCTGCTCCAGATACTACTACCTTAACCTCTTCTGCTTTTTTATTGACCAATTCCAAGGCATTCAAAAGGGCTGCACCGGAGATAATAGCCGTACCGTGCTGGTCATCGTGCATGACCGGAATATTCATTTCCTGCTTCAGACGAGTTTCGATTTCAAAGCAGTCTGGCGCTTTGATGTCCTCTAGGTTAATTCCTCCAAAAGTAGGTTCCAGGGATTTGACGATACGAACAAATTCGTCCACATCAGTGCTGTCCACTTCAATATCAAACACATCGATTCCTGCGAAGATTTTGAATAATACCCCTTTACCTTCCATTACTGGCTTAGAGGCTTCTGGACCAATATTTCCTAGTCCCAGTACGGCTGTACCATTGGAAATAACGGCCACCAAATTGCCTTTGGTCGTGTATTTATAAACATCTTCTTTATTATTGGCAATTTCCAAACAAGGATAAGCTACTCCTGGGGAGTAGGCCAATGCTAGGTCTCTTTGTGATTGCGTGCCCTTGGTGGGAATTACTGCAATTTTTCCAGGGATGCTATGCTCGTGGTATTCTAGCGCATCCTCCTTTCTTATGACATCTTTCGCCATGTTTCTATATGGTTTTGTTTACTTGGTAATTCTATTTCGAGCCTACAAAGGTATAAACGAAATACAATTTGTAAATGATAAACAATGATTTTTATGGTTATTTAATATTGACTTAAGGGAATCGTTTAAATGGATTTTTGCTGAAAATCATTAAAATATTGTTTTATGGATTTATAGTGACTGAAAACCAGTAAGGTAGGTCAAATTGTTTAACTAAAAAACGATTTTATACAATTCTGTTAATATATTGAAAGGGCGACTCTTGTGGACGCCCGAACCAAAAAGTACAGTAAATAATGTGGAGGCGATATTTGTGGTCACCCGAACTTCTTCTACTTTACATTCTTGAGCAATCAACCATAGAAATATAATTTTTAAGAGAAATGAATTTTTGTAGTCACTGTGGCAGTAATGCATTGAAATTTGAAATTCCGGCAGGAGATACCCATCACCGTTTTGTATGTGATGCATGTGGAACGATCCACTATCAGAATCCAAGAATTATTGTAGGATGTATACCGATCTACGAAGGAAAAGTATTACTAGCGAGAAGAGCAATTGAACCAAGGGAAGGTTTATGGAACTTGCCGGCAGGCTTTTTGGAAAACGGAGAGCGGGCAGAAGAGGGGGCACGTAGGGAGGTCAAAGAAGAGACAGATGCCTTAGTGGAGGTTGTACGATTACATACCATTTTTGATTTACCAGAGTTTAATCAGGTTTATCTTCATTTTTTAGCGGAAATGCAGGCACCTCATTTCGCTTCTAAGACATCAGAGAGCTTAGAGGTTCGATTGTTTGAAGAGAAAGATATCCCTTGGGAAGAAATTGCATTTGCTTCTACAACATTTGCCTTGCAGCGCTATTTCGAAAACCCTACAACAGAAAATGTCCATAGGGGAGTTTTCTATAAGTATAAGGCAAAGTCTTTATAATGATATAGAAAAGAAGGTTTTAAACTCATTTACATTTTCTTACCGTTGACATACATTATTTAACGGTTCACATCTTCATGTGTAAAGAGTTCGGGGTAAGCACGTACTTTAGTATAGATCAAACGAGATAAACAGTTTGGTTCTAGTGTCAAATTACTCCATTTATAATAACTCAACAAAAACCATGAAAAAATTAATTATCGCTATTTTCTCAACGCTCTTTCTATTGTCTTCTAACTTATTAATAGCTGGTGATCCAATAAAAACAGAGCATGATGAGAAACGAAAGAAGAAATCTAAATCAGAGGCAACCTTGATGAGTGTTAAGGATGTGTCAGGATACGAAGTAGCGATTCACAAGCATAAAGAAGACTATGTGTTCTCTTTGCATTTCGATAAGCCAGAGAGTCATATGGTAGAGGTATTGATTAAAGACGAAGACGATAGAGTGGTATTTCTACAAACCTTTAAGAAGTATAATAAGGTGGTCAAAAAGTTTAATTTGAAAAACTTACCTGACGGAGATTATACCATAGAGATTCGTAATGACGATGCTTTAGTAAAAACGAGAGGGGGGGAAGTGGTTTCTGATAACCGTAGGTTGTATCAGGAAATAAAATTGGATTAAGTAATAAAATAAAGATAGATAAACAGTATGAAATAAAAGGCGCAGTTTCTGCGCCTTTTATTTTTCCATTGTGTTGTGTTCTTCAAGGTATGGACAGGTAAGTCCAAATAGGTCTGTCAGCTCTTTTAGCGCTTCTACTCTCTGAGGTTCCTCTTTCTGTATGCTGTTGCCAATAGCACGACCTGCGATACGTTTGATAAAAGCGGTACTAATCTCATCAATAAGAGCTAGCTCTTCTTCTGACAAATTCTTGTGTCTTCCGATCTCACGCTCTTTGATCACCTGAAATACCTTAAGAAGCTCTCCATAAGTGATCAAGCTATGCTGGTCTGCCTCAGTATGCGCTACTGGACATCTGTCATCTGTTCTAATAGTCATAAGGAAGTTGTCCGTTTAAGGATCCTTCCACTATCTCTCTGGCACAAGACAGCGGATCCACACTTGAATAGTTTATATAACTTAGTTTTGTTCTATCTTTTCGCAAATATATATAATAATTATTAAAATTGAGTCTAAATTTTAAACTAGATCATTGAAATTTATCCATTCTAGAAGCAGTTCAGTAGGCATTCTTACTCATAGACAATTAACCGTGATAAACTCTAATGATTCAGCATTTTTAATCCCTTGGTATCAAAGTCTACTCCTTGCCACTCTCCATTGTACAGGATGTGTAATTGATTAAAACCAATTTCTTTTAAAATATGCGCTGCTTCTGAAAAGCCTTTAGTGATTTCAGTCGGAATATGAGAATCAGCATTGAGGCAGATAGGAATATTCTTTTCCAATATTTTTTCCAGAATCCATGGACTTGGATAAGGAGTGTCCGTGGCTTTCTTGTATAGCCCTCTGGTATTCACCTCTACAATAGCCGAAGATTGTGCAATGACTTCCAGTGTTTCCTCTACGGCATCTCGATACCACCCTTCATCTTCTGAGAATAGATTACCATCCTCATTTTGCATCTTGATCTTGTCGAGGTGTCCAATTACATCTGGACAGTCGTACTGAATCATATGTCTGGTGAGTTCATAGTAACGCTCGACAGCAGCACGGATGTCATTGTGAAAAATAGTGGATAACCCGTCTAGAAATAGTTGGTGAGGGCCATCGATTTCCCAAGGTTTGCCATTTGGGAACTGATCTACATAGTGAATAGAACCTACCGTATAGTCTAGTTCTGCTTTTTGTATAAAGTCACTACTACATCCTACAATATTCGGGATATAGTCAACTTCCATACCTAGATAAACCTGTATGTCGTTTTTATAGGCTTCTGCTGCTTGACGTACTTCCTTGACATAACGAGGGACTTCCTCCATTTTCATATTCCAGGAAGAGTCAAAGGGTACTGGGCTATGGGTAGAAACACCATAGGCATAAAGCCCCTGCTTCACGGCTTCTTTAACGTGTTCTTCAGGAGCAAATTTGCCATCGCAAAAATAACTGTGGGTGTGATAGTTTGTCCAAGACATAGTTTTTTGAGGTAAAAGGTAAAAGGTAAAAGGTAAAAGGTAGGGGCGCCCCTTGTGGTCGCCCGGACCAAAGAAAAAGGTAGGAGTAATCCTATGTGGTCGCCCTGACTATTCAATGTTGAAATCGAATATACAAGTCAGACTACCGTATACAAAAACCTTCGAATGAATTTATTCATGCTTAGGTTTTAATAGGCTATGATTCAGTAATAACCCAACCAGGGTTGGAAATAGTATATTTAGTAACCATAACGATAGAGATGCATAAATAACCCCTATCTCCTCAATTCCATATTGCTGAAAGAGGTAAAGGGATGAAGCTTCCCTGATTCCCAGGTCACCAATCGCTGAAAAGGTAGGGACAAAAGTCTTGATGCCAAAGATCATCGTAATAAGGGCAATGGTGTGCAAGAAATCGATGTTCACCGAAAAAAATAGAAGCACAAGATAAAATTGCATTAAAAAAACAAGGTATCTGAAAATACTGATCCACCATGCTTTCATCACGATTCGTTTAGGGATACGAGTATATACCTCCCATTGTACTTTCCAATGAGGCTTTTTTTCGAATAGCCAGCCTTGGTATTTTTTGAATAAATAGAATGAACAACTCATTCCAACTATTAATAAGGGAAATAGATAATAAGTACTTGTGGGTATTCCATATAGAAAGCCGTATCCTAGCATACATGCGATAGCCGTAACCAACGTCAATAAAAAGTGGCTAATGCCTAGAGGAATTAGCGCCTTGGTTTTGTGTCCTTTGGGGATATGAAGTAGCCTTCCTCCCGTTAATCCGAGTAGCTTTCCAGTAAAAAAAGAGGCCGCAACTCCTGAAAGAACTCCTGTAACCGCATGTTTATACGATAGTGGGTAAAAAGGGAAAACCAGTGTTTGCCAACGTTTGGCTTCCAATCCCCAATTGACAGGGATAAGCAGAATAGCAAGGAGTAGAAAAGGCAATTGATGGTGATGATAGCCAATAGACAGTGTTTCCCAAAATCCTTTATGGAGGGCTGTTTTATTTTGTAGGTGCCAAAAAATATAGCCCACTGCACCAACAAACAAGACAGTTTTGAGGATAAAGAAGGGAAGTCCTTTGTTATAATTAAAAAAATATCTTTTGGAGTCTTTCATAACTATTGGCAATTTGCACTTATGACGGTATAGGACAACCCATTTTATAATCCATTCATCTGAAAATAATGTAATGACGTGCCAAGGTACGGCATATAATGTATATCTGGAACGTTGATAAAGGGGCAAATATAAGTCCATATTCGGTAGTCAGCAATTTGTAATAGAAAACAGCTAATCAATAATGAGCAAGAAAAATAATAACGATAACGACTGGAAAGAACGTTTGGGAATGGTCTTCTCTACCAATCCCGATTTTGAATATGATTACGATGAAGAGGATACAGAAGAAACGTTGCCTCCAGCTCAGCAAAAATTATATGTTTCTCTGGATAAGAAAGGAAGAAAAGGAAAAGTAGCAACCTTGGTAGAAGGGTTTGTTGGAACAGAGGAAGATCTGAAAGCCTTGGGTAAGCAATTGAAGTCCAAGTGTGGGGTCGGAGGAAGTGCCAAAGAGGGGGAGATCCTGATTCAGGGAGATTTTAAGGAGAAGGTCAAGGAGCTGCTGTTGGCCGATGGCTATAAAGTCAAATTGAAATAATGAAAGGGCCGCATAAGCGGGAATGGGAAGGCCGCGCCACTGGCGCGGCCGTGCCGAGTTAGGTCCAAAGCTCTAGAGAGCTTAATGGTGCCTTTCGCTTCTCTTTCTTATTGATATATTCCTCATAGACCCCAAGATAATCGCTTGCTTCATAGCGACCGAATACCTCTGCAACAGGGTTCGATTTTCGATAGGGGGAGACCTGTAGTTCCTTCAACATAATATCTAGGTATTGCTGATAACGGGTGTTGATGGCACATGATCGGGAAGGTTCAAAGTGAATATGTTCCCGTTTCCAGTGACACATATACTCGATGGCTTTTTTCATATCTTCCGATGTAGGAAGTTTTAGATCCCCATCTAATACAGCCGCAAGCCAAGCGGCACCCACCTCTGCTGCTGGTACATGCATAAAACCATGGTTGTATCCCGCAAAAGCAAAGTTAGGAATATCCGGATGAATGATGTGACGATAAAGTTGTACGCCATCCTTTTCCTGTTCCAATAAGCTTCGGTAGTTTTCTGGCATAAATGGAAAGCGAGGCTTTTGAGATCCTAGTGATAGAACGACAATATCTGCATCGATTTCACATCCATCTTGTAGCTTAATACCTTTTTCTGTAAAGCTTTGTAGTGTTCCTTGATGTGGTTGTATAATGCCTTTTGCGACATAAGGGTAGTAAAGGACAGGCTCTAGTGCGGCAGCAGAACGTAAGTCCATGGTAAAAGGGTGGTCAGGTAAAACCGCATGAATTCTTTGCTTGGCGTCTTTTCCCTTGAACCAGGCATTGGCTTTCATTTGGGTAGCAAATAATCCCGAAAGCATTTTCCAGAAACCATTAACAACAAAAGACATTTTTTGATGAAGTACTTGTTCTACTTTGCTTGGATGTGCCCAGCTGCTCATCATCACCGAACCAAATCGGCTAAAAAGTGGATAAGTATAATGGATGCCCATAATTTTAAAAGGAATGGTCCATCTTGGTGTTCGGAAGATATGCTCCACCTCTGCACCGTTTTTTCCAGCAAGGGTAGCCATATCCAGAGCACTTTTACCAAAGCCAACAACCGCTACTTTTTTTCCAGAGAAAATAGAGAGGTCCTTTACATCTCTTTCTGTGATAATCTGCCCCTTGAAGATTGATTCTCCCTTAAACTCTGGTCGGTTCTTGCCACCACTATATTGTCCTATGGCAGAAATGACATAGTCCATCTCAATGGTAGAAGTGCCTTCAGCGTTTTCAATGTTAAGTGTCCATCCATTCGGTTTTTCTTCCATGGACAAAATTTGATGCCCGGTACGTACATCTAATGAAAAATGAGTGATCGCTTGCTTGAGATAGTCAGTGATTTGAGCAGCAGTAGGATGCTGATCGGGCTTTTTAGGCCATGGAAAATCCGAAAAGCAGTATTGAACGCCTACATTTTGAAGGCGTACATCAGGATAGCTCATCGCCCATACGCCTCCGATTTCTGTGTTTTTTTCATAAAGGGTCACCTTGTGCCCCGCCTTTTGCAAAATAATGGCGGTAGCAATGCCAGAGATACCGGCACCAATAATAGCAATGTTCATCAGAATAGAAAATTGAGTAAAAAATGTAAATGATTGTTAATACTAGAATAATAGGGAAAAAAAATGAGAGGAAGAAATGTAGGGATGGTTTATGGAAATTACTTTCTATCATCTAATGATAGAGTTCCTTACCTCAGGAGGTAATGCTGTGAACTTAAGGAATTCAATTTCTCCCGTCAGGATGACGGGAGAATTTTCATTGTCAAATTTGAATACAACACGAGAAGTTTGAAAGGTCTATTCTACCACTTTCTTAACCATTTCGATTGTTAATCCATCTTCAGGTTTGAAAGGTTCTTCCATGAGAATTCTTTCCTTAGATAACTCCATAATCTGATATTCCCCTTCTATTAAAACATTATAGGAAGGATCAAAGTGAAGGTATAAAAACTCTATTTGATCATCTGATACGTTTAATGTGAAGGCATAGCTTGTTTCTACAGTAGTCTTGGCGTTGTTTTCTTTAAAGGATAATGCACCTTGTAAAAGATCAAGGTCTTCTGGAGAAAAAGTCAATTCTCCATAATTTTCCGCCAATAAGGCACCATTTTGTTGTCCTACTTTTTTAATAATCCATGTTCCTTCCAAGGTTTTATTTCCTTCTTTAATAGCGCTAGGAGAGATGTCCTCCATGCAAGCACTCAATAGCGTAGTACAAAAAAGTAATAGCGTGTAAAAAGTGATATTGTTTTTCATCATAGTTTCAGTGAGTTATTGTTTGTTTAATTTTTAAATTTAAAAAAAAACATAATTCCTATAAAATAAAATCAAAAAAGGCCATGCGATAGGCGCAGCCGTATGAAATGGGATCATTTTATTTTACATACGATCCAGAGAAGGAACCACATTTCCATCAATATCCCACTTCCTTAGCGTTGCTCCCGCCTGATAGGCACTTTCCAAAAAGTCCAGGAGTACTTTTCTGGGTTCTTTTTCTTTAAGAAGTTCATGATACGAGAGTGTTGCCATGGGAGAGCCATTGGCATCTACCCATTGGGCATAATCGGGGGTAAGCTTTTTATTTTCAAGGCCATCAGGAGAAGGGTAGGTATAGGAGTAGAAGGTAGGCTCCGGTGTGTTGTCATCTCCTACCCAAAAGCCGAAGCTGATGACTTCATGGGAGTAGGCATCTTTATCGGAAATACGACTTTCCTTAGGCATTTCAGGTCCTTTTTGTCCAGAGAAACGGGTGATGGCTAAGTCCATATGATGCCAATAGATCTGTACAGGGGAGGTCTTTCCATAATATCGCCCGCTAAATTCCTTGAACACATGGCTGCACCAAAGCATGGCTTTCCATACATTTTGCATGTACTGCTTATCATAATGATGGTACTCCGTGATCTCGGAAAAAGGAGTGTCAACTCCCATGTCATATGGTTTGTCAATAATATTGGGATGGATATTTAGACGAGATAATGTCTCCATAAATCGATTGTAGAAGGTGGCGATGGTTTGTCCCTGAAAGAGAGGGATTTTTCTTGTTACTCCCATACTGTGATGTATTTGCACCTCTTCCTCATGAACGTTGAGTACAATCTCTATGGTACTGATTTGGTCTGGGCAGGGGATACTACCTGTGGTATATCCCTGAGCTGTAGGGTAGGAGGTGATATACCACCAATGATTTTTACGGGGAGTGAGTTTCAGACGGGTTTTTCCGATGATCTGTAGTATCAGGTGTAAAGTAATACGCTCTTTATTCCATTCCTGATAAGGCAATTCGGGTAGATCAATTTTTAAGGTGCTCATGGGTTGTGAAAGGTAAAAGGTAAAAGGTAAAAGGTAAAAGGTAAGGGTGCCCCTTGTGGGCACTCCGACGAATAAGTAAAAGGTAAAAAGTATAAGGTAAAAAGTGAAACGTAGGGATGCAATTTATTGCTCCCCTTCTCCAACAAGTTCACAGCACAGGGAGTGTCCAGTAGTACGGGCTAATGCCAATAGGATAGGGTAACGCTAATAGCACAGGGCAACGCCCTGTGTCCCAAATAATCGATGGAGATAGGATGATTTTACCTTTAAAATACAATGACTAACTTGTAAAAGTTAAAAAAAATATGAATCATTGATGAACCTTAGGGTATCCTAAACAATTTGCTTGCTTCTAGTGTCTAAAGAGTAGCAAGCTGTATTAAAACTAATTTCACTTAATTTAATTATTAAATTGATGCTTTTGAGAAAAATGAAAATTACACTGCTGTTGGCGTTTTTGTTGCCACAGTGGTTAATGGCTCAAAAATTAGTTGAGTCTGTAAAATCAACTGACAACGAACTAACCATTCCCTATCAAAAATATGTTCTGGATAATGGCTTGACGGTCATTTTGCATGAAGATAATTCTGATCCAATTGTACACGTTGATGTCACTTACCATGTAGGGTCGGCAAGAGAAGAATTGAATAAGTCTGGTTTTGCACATTTCTTTGAACATATGATGTTCCAGGGATCTGAGCACGTAGCCGATGAGCAGCATTTCAAAATGGTAACGGAGTCTGGTGGTACCCTAAATGGTACAACGAACAGAGATAGAACAAACTACTTCGAGACAGTACCAAGCAACCAGTTGGAGAAGATGCTTTGGTTGGAAGCGGATCGTATGGGCTATTTCTTGGATGCCGTTACACAGGAGAAGTTTGAGATCCAAAGAGCAACGGTAAAGAACGAGAAAGGACAGAACTATGACAACAGACCTTACGGTCAGTGGAGTGAGATCAACGCCAAAGCCTTGTATCCTTATGGGCACCCTTATTCATGGTTGACGATCGGTATCTTGGAAGACCTTGACCGAGTAGATGTAAATGACCTGAAGAAATTCTTCTTGCGTTGGTATGGTCCAAACAATGCGACATTGACGATTGGTGGAGACATCGATGTACAGCAAACATTGGCTTGGGTAAACAAATATTTCGGGAAAATCCCAGCAGGTCCAGCAGTAGAAAATATGACTTTGGAGGCCCCTGTAGTGGACAAGGATCGTTACGTGTCTTATGTAGATAGCAATATCCGTTTCCCAGCGTTGTTGCTGACTTATCCTACCGTACCACAGTTCCACCCGGATGCACCAGCATTGGAGTGTTTGGCGGATATCATCGGACAAGGACAAGATTCTTACTTCTACAAGAAGTTTGTATTGACAAGAAAAGCACTACAAGCATCCATTTTCAGTAATAACTCTGAGTTGGCAGGAGAATTTACCATGTTCGTATTGCCTTTCCCTGGAACAACATTGGGCCAGTTTGAGGAAGAAATGAGAACGGCGCTGAAAGAGTTCGAGGAAGCGGGTGTAAAGCAAGAAGACGTAGAGAAGTTCGTAGCTTCTTATGAGGCAGGAGCGATCAGAGGATTGCAAAGTGTATCCGGTAAGGTATCTAAGTTAGCTTATTACCAGACTTTCCAAGGCAATCCAAACCTGTTCGGAAAGCGTCTGGAGCAATATAGAAAGTTGACCAAAGAAGATGTATTGAGAGTATACAACAAATACATCAAAGGTAAAGCTGCCGTGATCCAAAGTGTATTGCCAAAAGGTATGGAGCAAATGGCAGCTAAAGCTGATAACTATACCGTAGACACTACTCAGGAGAATCCATTCCCTACCACCGATTATTCTAAAGTGGAAAGTCGCAAGGCTCCTAAAGATGATTTTGATAGAAACACAGTGCCTGCAAGCGGTAAAAACCCAGCGGTAGAAGTACCTCAGCTTTGGGAAATGGCTTTTGATAATGGTATTGAGGTGATCGGAACAGAAAGCGAGGAGATTCCTTTGGTAACCTTGAGATTGACTATTCAGGGAGGTAACCTAATGCAGGTGGATGATCTGAAAAAAGCAGGCTTGGCTTCTATGACTGCTTCCATGATGAACGAAGGAACAGAGAACTACACGGCAGCTGAATTCGAAAATGAATTGGAGAAGTTGGGTAGCTCGATCAGCATCGGTAGTGGAGAGTCTTCTACGTATGTAGTGATGACTTCTTTGGAGAAAAACCTTGCAAGAACCTTGGAGCTATTGGAAGAGCGTTTGATGAGACCGAAATTCACAGAAGAGGATTTCAACAGAATCAAGCAACAAACGCTTGAGAGCATTAAGGCAAGTAAGAAGCAGCCTGTTGCAATTGCTAATGAGGTATATGGACAGTTGCTATATGGTGAGGATCACATTATGGGATTGTCTTCTTCGGGTACGGTAGAGTCTGTAAGCACGTTGACCTTGAAAGATGTAGAAGACTATTATAGCAATAACTATGCACCACAATTGGCACAATTGGTAGTGGTAGGTAGCGTATCTAAAGAAGAGATTACTCCAGGACTTTCATTCCTGAAAGCATGGAAGCCGACAGCTGCTAAAATGCCAGCAATCAAGTTGACGGCTCCACAGCCATCTAAAACAAAAATCTACTTTGTGGATAAGCCTAAGGCTCCTCAGTCGGAGATCCGTGTAGGTTACCGTACAGATTTGACTTACGATGTAGAGGGAGAGTACTATAAAGTAAACTTGGTGAACTACCCGATTGGTGGTGCGTTCAACAGCCGTATCAACCTGAATCTAAGAGAGGATAAAGGATGGACGTATGGCGCGCGTTCTTACTTCAGCAGTGGAGAGTTTACAGGAGAATTTACGGTTTCTACAGGAGTAAAAGCCGCAGCAACAGATAGCGCTGTCGTAGAAATTATGTCCGAGCTGGAAGGGTACTACAAAGAGGGAATCACTGCAGAAGAGTTGACCTTTATGAAAAACTCTATCGGTCAGAGAGATGCATTGAAGTACGAAACATTGGGACAGAAAGCACAGTTCTTGACAAAGATTGTTCGTTATGACTTGTCTCCTAAGTTTGTAAAGAAGCAAGCGAAAATGCTGAAGAAACTGAAAACAGAAGAGGTCAATGCGTTGGCGAAGAAATACTACGATTACAACAAAATGTTTATCGTGGTAGTAGGTGATAAGGAAACACAATTGCCGAAGCTGGAAAAGCTGGGTTATGAGATTGAAGAAGTAAAGGTTGAAGGGGAAGTATCAACGAAGTAATTGTTATTTCCAATTTGATTTTTAATAAATGGAGGGTTGTTATGCAGTAATGGACTGTATAACAACCCTTTTTTTGTACTGGTCTTGATTTGACCTTAATTAGTCTTCTCAATATCCCATAACGGTACTTCCCCCTTCAAATGCTCAATAAAGTAGTTCCAACGCACCTTTCTGAAATATTTCCAGTAGGCACCTTGATAACCGTGGTGCTGGCTAGGTAGAATTAACATATCAAAAGGACGATCGGCCTTGATCAGGGCTTCAGCCAGTTTGAAGGTAGCGGACGGGTTGACATTCTCATCCATTCCACCGTGTACCAGTAATAGTTTCCCTTTCAGACTTCCTTGAGCCGCTAAGGTCACATTAGATTGCTCATGATAAGCAGAATCTACAGGCCACCCCATATACATCTCCGGCCACCAGGCTTTTTCCATACGGTGATCATGGTCTGCCGAGCTGGATACGGCTACCTTATAGAAGTCAGGGTAGGCGAGTAGGGCATGGGCCGCATCATAGCCACCTGCAGAATGTCCGAAAATCCCTACACGGGTCGTATCCAGCCAGCTGTATTGTTCTCCTAGTTGTCGGATCGCAAGGATATGATCCTCTAGGTTTCCACCAAGGTTTTTATAGGAATAGTTGTGGAATGCCTTGGACCTTCCGGAAGACCCCAAGCCATCTACGACCAGTACCACAAAGCCTAGTTCGGCATAGCATTGCAGCCAGTAGGCGCTATTAAAGTCTTTAGGAAATAGCTGGGTATGTGGTCCGGTATAGGTGTATTCCAGAATAGGGTAGGATTGGGATGGATCAAAATCCGTAGGTTTCCATAACGCTCCATAGATAGTGGTTTGACCATCACGGGCAGTAGCTGTGAAAACCTCAGGTCCTTTCCACCCTCCGGCTTGATGCAGGAATGCTTCAGATAGTTGGCCTATCACTTTTCCATTCTTCAAGTCTCTTAATACTGTTTTTGTTGGTGTATTAACGGTAGAGTAGTTGTCTACAAAATACTGACCCTCCGGTGACAGATCGATGCGGTGATGGGTGTTTTCAGGAGTGAGTAGTTGCAGGTTCTTCCCTGAGAAAGAAATACTATACAGCCGCTGATGGTATGGGTTGCTTCCTTTTTCTTTTCCTGCCGCAAGGAAATAGATCTTTTTCTTCTCTTGATCTATTTTCTCAATACTATGAATATAGAACTCACCCTTGGTTAGTCTTTTCTCTTTTTTATTATTCAGTTGCAGGCTGTAAAGTTGTCTCCAGCCATCTTTTTCCGAAAGGAAGAACAATAGACCTGCCTCTTCTGCCAGTTGATAGGTAAACCCATCAATATTGGTGGTGCTTTCCTCATGGTAGAGTGTGTCCAGCGTTTCTGTATTCAGGTCAAAGCGATAAATATATTGATGCTGGAACCCCCTGCTTAAACGGTCCAGGTAAACCACTTCAGGTGTTTTTGACCAACGCATATCGATGGTATTGATATGGGTAGCTCTTGGTAGATTGGGGCGTACCTCTTTTCCGGAAGACACATGATAGAAGACCGGTTCCATATAGACCATGGTGGTGTCTCCAGGAGACCCTCTAAAGTAGGAACGCAGTTGTGGTCGGTAAAGAGAGTCAATGCTCCAGTCCAGTAAGTACATTTTTTCTGCTTGTCGCATATCACAGGCATTGGTATAGAGCCATTGATTATCCTCAGACCATTCCACCCAGAAATGTTCCGGACGCTCACCGTCTTCTCCTTCCATCAAATCGTACCATCCATAGTAGGTGCCGTACTCATACCACCTTCTACCGTCCTTGCTCAGTTGATAAGTGGTGTCGGTGCCCGTTTTGCGTATATGCAGGTTATAATCTTTGGTATAAGCTTTCCATACGCCATCAGGAGAGATACCTTGCTCACTTTCCGCCTTTTTAGGTTTTAAAGTGTCTAGTTGATACCCTTCCAGGTGCAATGTATAGGGTTGTCCTTTGGCGGTTAGCTCATATTGTTCTGACTGCCTGACCTTGAGATCTTCAATAGGCAGGGCAGCAGCGCTAACCTCTTCCGATAGTATTTCGGAAAGAGCCTGGGCGATGCGCTCGTGATCAAACAACGGCTTTTTTTGCATGTCGGCATAGTTCACCTGAAAGTACTGTTTTCCTGTTGGTGTATGCTCTATAAACCAAACACCAGTACTGTCTTCAAACCAGTGTGGCTTTACATGGGCGCTGAAGATCTTTTTGTTATGGACATTTTCATACAGAAAGGAATTAGCATTCTCGTAGTGAGAAGGGTCAATTGTTTTTTGTCCCCAAGCTCCAAAAAATAGCACGCTGAAAAGCGTGCTAAGCATTATTTTTTTCATTGGTATAGATATAACGTTGCACTAGATAAAAAACATTGCAAAGTCGAAAAAATAGCATCACGAAGCTGATACTATTTAGGCTTTGATTTAATAAATAATGAGCGTTTATATCAGAAGATCAACCAACTTATAACTCAAAGGCCTCCGCTAGTAGTTCATATGATCGAAGACGATCCTTGAAATCATGGGTAATCGTCACGATCATCATTTCATCCGTACCGTATTGTTCCGCCAGGTTTTCCAGTTTCTCTTTCACGACCTCAGGCGTACCAAATACCATTCGATGACGATTTTGTTGTATCCTTGCCTGCTCCATAGGGGATAATGGAATTTTTTTCAATTCTTCATACGACTGTAGACGCAACTTTCTGCCGGTTTCCACATAAAGCATCACAAGATCCATGGTATGTTGCAGTTCCTCTGCTTTTTCCATCGTATCAGCACAATGCACAAAGATACAAAACAAGCCAGCAGGTTTTGCTCCTTCTTTGCCGGGATTGAAGTGCTGAAAATAGGCTTGCATGGCTTCTGGTCCTCCCATAGGGTTGATAAAGTGAGCAAAGGCAAACCCCACTCCCTGACGAGCGGCATGATCTGCCCCAAAACCACTCGAGCTCAGGACCCAGATCGGAGGGGCCGTGTCAGGAATAGGGGAGGCTTCTAAGTGTCCCGCTTGCGTATCTACCGCTCCAGTCGTATAGGCTTTCAGTTCTGCAATTTGTTTGGGAAAGTGGTAGGCATCATAATTTCCATTTCCCTTATTGAGGGCATAAATGGCAGGGGAGTCCGTACCTGGTGCACGCCCTATACCAAGATCGATACGATTGGGGTGTAAAGTGGATAAGAGATTGAAATTTTCTGCGACCTTATAGCTGCTATAATGTGGCAACATTACTCCTCCAGAGCCTAATCGTATGCGCTTTGTGTTGGCGGCCAAATGGGCAATCAAAATTTCTGGTGAAGACCCCGCTAACAGCTCCGTGTTATGATGTTCGGATACCCAATAGCGGTGGTAGCCCCATGCATCGGCTTTCTGGGCTAGGGTAGTGGTATTGGCTAGCGCTTGAGCAGGAGTCTCCTCTCCACTCACGGGAGACTGATCCAGTATGCTTAATTTCAGTTTCGTTGACATATAGCTGATGTTCGTTTATTTGTTATTTCATTTATTGTAGTAGTTAAGGCCAAAGCTGTCGCATGGTATATGTTTAGACACGGCATGTAGTGGATTATCGTTCATAAACGATAACCAATAAGCGATAAACGCTAATATAATTTCGTAGACAGCGACAGTATTAACCTGAAAGCTACATTATGGCTTACCTTCGAGTAAACATAAGATACTTCTAACCAATTCATACCTTCCTTTGTTATGGAAGAAGAACATTTCGCAAACATAACTTGCCATGCAATCACTGGATACTTTATATGACCGTCTTGTCAAGGCTTACTCGGATGAAAACCTTAATCGCATCACGGGGAAGCTGATTGAACTGTACAAGAATAAGAACTATGCTTCCCTTTGGGAAGTGGCGAATAAGCTATCGTCTTATTTTCCAGTGTCCGAGCAAAAAGAAGCCAAGTTGTATACTCGTCTGGTTGGGACCTATCATCCGGATAGAGGAGAAAATATCCGTAAGTCGATTAGGTCTTTATACCATCAAAATGACGAAAAAGCTTTAAGAGGCTATGTACATGTATTCCTCTTGGATAATATTCAAGAGATGGAGGTGAGCTACGAGGAAGACGATATCGATTATGATCCGGGCTATATGTATGATAACCCCGAATGGGATGATTTCTATTCCTACACCCACGGAGAGGAACAAAGGGAAGTCAATTACCCCAGAACCTTTTTCAATGAACTGAAGTATCGGGCATTTGGGGATATATCGGTGGAGTTTCCTTTATACGAGTTGGAGTTAATCAATTCCTTTGAGTTTCCTGAATGTGGCTTGGAGTCCCTGGATGGAGTATCGTATTGTACAGAGGCGACCCTTTTTGATTTCTCCGATAATAAAATTACCGACGTCTATGAGTTCCGTGATCTGGTATCCATCGAAGAGCTATACCTAGCCAATAACGAGATTATGGACATCGATGACCTAAGAAACCTAATCCATATGCGTGCCCTGGATATTTCTGGAAACATGGTGACGGATTTATCCCCTTTGTTTGGGTTGTATCGTTTGGAGTACGCCAATGTTATGGACAATCCGGTGCCCAGGGAGCAGGTGGAGTACTTGAGGGACCATGGGGTGCGGGTGGTGTATTGATGTTTAATGAAGAATGAAGAATTAAGAATGAGAAATATTTATCTATAGCTGGTCAAGGAGTTCAGCTTTTCAGCGAAAAGCGCTCCTTGACCTGGCGGTTTATTGCTACTCTTTTTTGAAAGTAGTCAAAATAGACGTTGGCATAAGCCCGCCGGTCTGAGAGCGCTTCATGTGTTCATGCTTTACACATTTCGCTGAACTCTCGGGCCAGGGTAGTTTTTCAATTAGACTTTGAGCAGAGGGGGTAGCTATGTGTATCGTATTTTAACTCCTCAATTATACCAATACCAGTTCCTGTATTTCCAAAATATTCGTATTCTTCTACTAGCCTAGCAGTATATTCAAGCTCATCAGTTTGATCATCTTTTTTGTATGATAATTGAAATTTGATGGTTCTCATATCCGCTAGAACTGGATAAATCTCCCAAATTTTCTCATTATAGAATGGGTTTAATACCTTTTCCCATATTGTTTTCTTTGTTCTTTTGAGGACTAGAATATTACCAACATCAAAAAATACACGTAAGCGATATATATATTTATTATCAGTACATGAGTAGCAGTATATTTGTTCTCTTAGTTCATTTCCTTGAATGAAAAATATTTCTCCATCATATTCAATTTGCACTGTTGCTTCCCCCCATTTGTCATATGTAAAGCTGTTTTTTTCTATATCATTCCTATCTCGTATAGGGTCTAATATGAGCTGCCCCTTTGTTGAAATAAAACAAGGTCCATCTAACTCCCTAGAATTCAACCTTACTCTGACTTGATAATTGAATTCTATTAAATTCTGTGCTTTACTCAAGGTGCTAACGACTAGCAGTGTTAATATCATCCAAAATTTCATATGTTATTGTTCAAAAGGTGATAGAGTGGGGAGGGCTTTAAGTTTATACATTTTGCTGAACTCTCGGACCAGAGTAATTTTTTCAATTAAGAGGGATAGATATCGTCCTTTCAGGGTTTTGTATTACCTAAACCCCGTTAGGGATGACATCTATTAGCCGTGGTGTTTATTAAGGTTGAATAAATAACCGACACAGTAGTTATCTCCATCCCCGCCTAGGGTTTATTAAGATTGAATAATTAACCGACACATTTCTCACGTGAAGAGATGGGTTGAAGACTTACCGTCCCTACCCACCTCTATGTGATGTCATCCCTTCGGGATTATACCATAAAACCCTGAAAGGGTGACATCACATAGGGGCGGATTTCAATCCGTCACTATACGGAATATGACGGATAAATATTCAACCTTAATTAACCCTAGGCGGAGTTGAGGGAAGCATTTATGACGGTTATTTTTTCAAACTTAATCTAACCCACGGTCTACGTAAGAATAGCAAGCAGTTTACCCACTTCCATTCAAATGTAGCAACTTCACTATTGCATTTTTAGTTACGCTTTGCACACCCTGAAGCGATTACTCTTAATACTACAGACATTTTTACCCTTAATTTTTGCAGGTATCCATTGATCTTTCTGAAACTCTTTCAAGAGTTCTTTGGATGAAGCGTTATCAATTTGAGGTTTTATGCATTCTAAGTCGATAACCTTTCCTTGATCATTAATAATAAGTTTGATGATCACTTTTGAAGAAAGGCCAGTTTCGTTATAAAGCCTTTCAAAAGTCGGATAAATAGCCTTAGCGAATGAAAGATAAGTATCTTTTATATTTCCATTAATCAATGCCTCCAAATCACCGTCCCTTGTATTCCTTGCCCTACCATATTTGTGAAAAGTGACTCATCCCAAAGTAGGTTGTTACTAATGTACATCCCCATCAATCGCTTCTCATAACCAAACTCCTCGATATGATAAGGCGCTGGGTTGCTGTCATATCGACGAGTACTCCCTGTGATTACCAAGGTTCCATCAAACGTAAACTGATGTTTTTTGAGGGTATCTCGCGCAGAAGATAAGGAGGATTCTTGAGCGAAAAGAGTCGTGAAAGCGCCTAGAAAAAGTAAGGCAGAAAAAATAGTCTTCATTCGTTTTTTGGGGTATTTGAAATAAATCGATGTTGTGAAAATACCCATCTTTGTATTAAAGATGAACTTTCATGATCATTTTTATAAAATAAAATTATGCGAAAAAAATTATCCCAAACGGAACTGAAACAATTAAAAAAGGAATTTCCACAGTTGAAACAAATCGCTAAAGGTTTGATAGAGGTTGAACCTCAGTTGTTTGTGTCTCCATTTGAACATTGGTTGAGTATAGAAGAGTGTCATGCCATTTATGATCAAAGTAAAAATCCTGAAAGAAGACAGTATAACGAGAATTTGCTGCAACTTATTTTTGAATACTCAGACGGACAACTATATACTTGGAGGTTCAAAAGAAGGGAACGGGTATACTTTTATAGAATAACATCATTGGCACACCTTATCAAGTTATGTGATGTGAGAAATAAAAGTTGGGAAAGTGGCTGTAGGTTTCATATTATCTCTCCGGCATTGAAAGTTATCTATGAAGAGCATTGGGATTGGACGAATATATTTAACCTTTTTGAAGGTGCGGATAAGGACATTATTGAAAAACTGGTGAAAGAGGCTGGCCTATATGTCACTGAGGTAACGGATGATTGTTAGTACTAGGGGTATCTGTGCTAATAAGCCATTGAAGCTAAATGTTCAAATATGCTTAGAATTAATCTTCTGTCATACCTATACGCTCTATATGTATATTCACTTAATTTGATAGCATTAAGCTTTTACTCACTACCCAAAAGTACTATAGAGGCCTACAGTCTCTACTTATAAATGAGTTTATAGGTTAAGTTAATTTTCCTCCATTGACATATCCACAGTAACATATGAAGAAGGAAATTGAATATGCTCCTTGAATTTATTCCAAGCATCTTCATTGATATAATCGGTAGTGTCCAAGTTATATGCGCTGCTGTACATTATCGCTGAATCCCTGGCAATTTTTTGACAAAGATCGAGTCTAACCTGTCTTGAAAGGCATTGGTAATTAAAATAAACATCAGTATATACTTTATGCTTGAGTTTATCTGAGATGAGACTTTCTTTGAATGTCCCAGATTGTTGCTCGATTGCTTTATGATAACCGACGAACCCAACCGTTTCGATGATTTTTGAATCAAAGTATAAATGAAAGGATTCTGGCCCATTTTCAGAGTCTAAATATAATGCCCATTCCCCCACTACAAGGTCTTCCATCAGCGCTGAGTTACATATTGTAACTGAGACAGAATCCCGTATGATTTCATTTTGATCATAAAAATAGGTTCGTTTTTCCATACATAGGTCACGGTCATTTAATGTCCATTCAATCTGTAGGGAGCCTTGCTTTTTGTTGCTAAATACATCTTTACTCAGCCAATCAGCAATGCAGGACCGTTTTATGGAGTCTAATGGGATCTTTTGTTGTTCCAAACTGTGTACAATATGATCTTCAATGATACTGTCCCTAAGGGTTGAAAACTTATAAATGGCATCTGATGGACTTAATCTATTCTGTGGGATAGTACCAACTTCTCTTACGGGTTGCTGTGAGTTACATGAGATGAATAATAAAAGCAAATAGATATAAGGTCTCATTTTTTATGGGATTTACTAATGTCGAATAAGTTTATGGGTACTTATATTTACCTAATCACAGTATTTACTGCAGGAGTTTCAACAGCATATTCAATAAGAATTTGATCTCCTATTTCTTTACGACGATACCTTCCATCTGCTTTAAAGCTATCGGAAAAAAGACTGTCACCAACGGCGTATTCATACGACCATACTTGTAGAATGCGTCCTTCTACCCCCTAATCACCACATAATAAGCATACATCCCAAAAAGTAGTAACATCGCTATTCCTCCTATACGTCCGAAAACTTTTCGTTTGCTGGAGTGAATGAAAAGGAATAGGATAACCGTACTGATCAGCGTCATGGTCATATCAATATTGAGGAAGGTAGGGTACTTTACTTCTCCAATTACCCGGGTAAGGGCCAGTGAAAAAGTAAGGTTATAGATATTCGCTCCGGTAATATTACTAACGATAATATCAGGGCGTTTGCGACGAATAGCGGTATAGGCAGTGGCTACCTCCGGCAGGGAAGTTCCTACCGCTAGAATGAAAATAGCAATAAACTCACTGGACTTGCCAATATATTCGCTCAGAAAAAGAAGTTGCGTGATGACTAAGTATCCTCCTGCCGATACGGTGATCGTACCACGGATGATGTCATTGAAAATATCAAATGCCGGTAAGCTTTTTACTTCGTGTATAACTAGTTCGTTATCTTCTGGTTGGTTAGCGGATAGATAGGCCAGAAAGATAAAGAAAAGGGCAAGGAGTAAAAAAGCATCCAAGCCTGAAAGAATGTTTTCTTCTTCCAAAAAGAACAGATTGTCATTGACGATGAAAAAGAGTGTGCCAACGACTAATAAGGAAAACGGAATATCTCTCCAGGCATTCTTGCTTTTAACCAAAATAGGTGTGAATAAGGCACTACACCCTAGAATAATCATGGTGTTAAAGGTATTGCTGCCAATCAGATTGGCAAACAATAGGCTACTGTCTCCGTAGAAATGGGCGATCAGGCTGACGGTCAGTTCAGGAACGGAGGTCGTAAAAGCTACCAAACTTAGGCCAATGGTGATTTCCGATAGTCGGTATTTTTTGGCCAGAGAAGCAGTTCCTTCCAATAAATGTTCAGGCCCTTCCATCAATAGGATAAAGCCTACGCAAAGCATCAGGAGGTTCAGTGTGATATCCATAGTGGCGTACAATAAAAAAATAGGGTGAACAGTTTATGATACCTGTGCATTAAAATCATCAGCGTCCAGATGCACAGGAAATGCTTCCCTATAATCGAGTAAATCTTTTTTAGAGAGCGTAGCAGTCGTTAGCGCTACTTGATCATCCATTTTTAACAAGGTGTCTCCTTTAGGACCATATACGGCTGAATGCCCATCATAAGAAAGGTGCGGATCGCTACCACAGCGATTGAGTCCAACCGTATAGCAAGAGTTTTCTATGGCTCTAGCCTGTAGTAAGGTATCCCATATCGTAATGCGTGGATTTGGCCAATTGGCCACATAAATCAATGCATCATAGGCCAATCCTTGGTTGCGGCTCCAGACCGGGAAACGAAGGTCGTAGCATATCATCGGACATAGTTTCCAGCCGTGAAAATCAACGATTAAACGCTCATTTCCTGCAGTAAAGGTATTGCCCTCAGCGCCCATACTAAAGAGATGTCTTTTGTCGTAATAGTCAAAACTTCCGTCAGGATTCATCCATAGCAGACGGTTGTGGATTTTCCCATTTTCCTTTATTGGATAGCTTCCTGCGACACTAGCCTGTAGCTGTTGCGCCATTTGCTGCATCCATTTAAAGGTCGTCAGGCGCATAGGCTCAGCAAGGGTAGAGGCATCAGGATGAAATCCCGTGGTAAAGGTTTCAGGAAGGAGTACCAGATCAGTTTCAGGCATCGCATCCCATAGAAGCTCTTCGATGTGGTGACGGTTAGCTTCAGGAGACATCCAATGTAGGTCTGTTTGTACAAGGGTTATGCGGAGTGTCTCTTTCATGGTTTAGTTTGTTTTTTAGTGATTGGTGATTAGTGGACTGAACGCCAAGTAAACTTATAGTTAAGTACTACTTTTAAAGGGGTTAAGGAAGAAGGATAAAGGATTATTATCCATAGGCTCCTTATTCTTTTATCCTTCTTCCTTCCTCCTTTATCCATTTGGAAGTATCCTACTCACTTGCCTGTACAAAAAACACTACAAAGTAAAACATACCAAAGCGGTTTTGCATGGTCGCCACTCCTAAGTGCGTGAAGCTTCCACTTTCGATCTTATTTTTACATACTCCGAAAGCTTTTAGCGATTCAAAGGCTGTCGTAGCAGGGTCCAGGTTGTCATTAAAGGCGACACATCCATCTACTCGACTAACGGGAATGAGCATATCCCGACGTACATTATTGAAAAATTCAGAGGAGATCTGTGTGTCTTCTGCACGAAGTAGAAAACGTTCTTCATCCTCCAGTAACTTCAGAAGGTATAATTTAGCCTGTTCATAGACTACAGGGTCAACTTGAAGTTCGGATAGTCCCTTGCTTTTGCGGTAATCATTGATTGTTCCTTGCAACTGTAGTTCCACACCAGATTGCTCACCAATATTGATCATACCCGTGTTATCACACCCATTAAGGAAGCTAAGGGCGATTATACTAAAAATCAGATATAGAAGTTGCTTGTACATAGGTAGACAGTGAACAGTGAACAGTGAACAATGAGCAGTTATGAGTTATGAATTTTTACTACTAGTGTAGCATTTGTGAGTTATAGGATATAACTTTTTCTTGAACTCAGAACTCAGAACTCAGAACTCAGAACTCAGAACTCAGAACTCAGAACTCAGAACTCAGAACTCAGAACTCAGAACTCAGAACTCAGAACTCATAACTCATAACTCATAACTCATAACTCATAACTCATAACTCATAACTCATAACTCATAACTCATAACTCATAACTCATAACTCATAACTCATAACTCATAACTGAGTAAGTTATCGTTTAGGGAAAATCATCTTGTAATCATACTTACAGATCCCTTTAGTGATCTTGTCCAGTTTTCCTTTGATCATTCTTCTTTTCAAAGGAGACAATAACTCAGTAAACAAGATGCCGTCGATATGGTCGTACTCATGTTGGATAACACGGGCAGTCATACCATCAAACTCACGAACGTGCTCGTTCCAGTTTTCGTCAAAGTAACGGATCTTGACAATTTCCGGGCGGAATACCTCTCCTCTGATACCAGGGATACTCAGGCATCCTTCTTCCATTCCCCAGTCGTCTCCATCTTCCTCAATAATCTCAGCGTTGATGAAAACCTGTCTCAAGCCTTCTTCCTGCTCGTCTTCTTCTAACATTAGGCTGGAGTCAATCACGAAAATACGCTTGTTCAGTCCAATTTGGGGACCTGCCAAGCCTACCCCGTTGGCCGCTTCCATGGTTTCAAACATGTCGTTGGCTAATTGTTTTACGTCTAGCTCTCCGTCTTTCTCTATGTCTACAGCAACCTTTGTCAATACAGGATCACCGTAAGCTACGATAGGGTAAATCATTGTCAATATGAATCTATAAAATAAATAATTTGCACTTGGTGGTTGAGTTTCTTTTTACAAGAAACCGTTATTCTTGCTATCCAGGTATGACTGCAGGATAATCACGGCACTTACCTTGTCGACATTTCCTTTTTGTCGTCGATCTTTTTTCTTCATGCCTCCGGCAATCATGGCATCCAATGCCATTTTTGAGGTGAATCGTTCGTCGATCAAATGAATAGGAGTGTCAGGGAAGTGTTTTTTAAGTTTTGCTTCCAGCTTTCTGACCGGCTGTGTGGTATGGGTATCCTCCATATTTAAGTTTCGGGGAAACCCTAATGCAAAGGCCTCAATCTCCTCTTTTGCTGCGTATCGCTTCAGGTAGGGGATCAGCTCCTTACTAGGGACTGTTTCCAGACTACTGGCGATAATCTGCAAAGGATCGGTGACGGCTAGTCCCGTACGCTTGAGACCAAAATCAATTCCTACAACTCTTGCCATTCCTGTATGTTAAACTTTGAATCTTTCTGTTTTCTTACAAAGGTACAAGAATTTATAGGGATATGCATAGTTACCCAAGCTTTACCCCTAGGGATTCCACAACTTTTTTGCTGTTTCCTATAAAAATCTCTCCATCGACTAAGAAGACCGGACGTTTTAGGAAGGTATATTCTTCCAAAATCAATTGTTTGTAGTCATCCTCAGATAGGTTCTGGTTTTTAAGGTCTCTTGCCGCATATTGTCTGGAACGACGATTGAATAGACTTTCGTAACTCCCTGATAGCGCATGCATTTCCTCTAGTTGTTCTTGAGTGATGGCTTCATGCTTAATATCTTGCTGTTCAAAATCTTCCAGAGGAAGCGCCTTCATGATTCTTTTGCAAGTGTCACAAGTGGATAGGTAGTAGACTTTCTTAGCCATGTTTAGTGTTAATTATAATAAATATAAAAAGGTGGGGGCGATCCCACGTGGTCGCCCTCACAAAGATAAAAGGTAAAACGTAAAACGTAAAACGTAGTAGGGGCGACCCCGTGTGGTCGCCCAGACATTAACGGGCAGGGACGGTCCCTCGTTTCACCAATAGCATTCAACCAAAGTAAATTGCTACGCTGAAGTATGACTAGTGGTCTAAACACTAAGTGTTCTGATAGAAATAAAGGTGCTACTTCCAAATGGATAAAGGAGGAAGGAAGAAGGATAAAGGATTACCATCCATAGGTTCCTATTCCTTTATCCTTCTTCCTTAAACCCCTTAAAAATAGCTCTTAACTATAAGTTTACTTGGCGTTCAGTTCACTAGTCATTCATATCTAATTTGTATTATCACGGACTTTTCTTGACTTACGCCAAGGGTAAAAGGTTTGATTTGTACAAAAAAAGTACACCATTACGGATTGGGACAGAAACTGTTAGCCGAAAAGTCTAAAAAATCGTATACTCATATAGTTTAGCTGCGATTATAATCTTTTTCATTTTCATATTTATAAAGAAAGAGCCTCATTTTTAATGAGGTTTTTTTTGTCTAAAAAAAACTCCTGAAGTGATTCCTTTCCTTTTACTTTCTTGAAAATCCTCTTGATTCAAGAAATGAAATAAGTTTCAGTCCTGATTAAAATATCTTGTTGCATCGTGAAAATAACACATGGAGGTTCCATGTCATGTTAGTATAAGTAGATTGTTTTACACCATGCAGTTAAAAGATATTAATTCATTTAATGAGAGCTATCGTTTGCAGCACCTCAAGGCGCTAGACTATTTGAAAGTATCTCGAAACATAACAGATGATCAGCTATTGGATATTGTTCAACAGCTAAAAACATTTCAGGTTGCCATTCCTAGTTGGGCCTTAGGAACAGGAGGAACCCGCTTTGGTAGATTTTCAGGAGCGGGAGAGCCCGGGGATTTACAACAAAAAATACAGGATGTAGGAATTTTGCATCAGCTAAATCGTTCCAGTGGAGCCATCTCTCTCCATATTCCTTGGGATACCTTGTCTGAGGACGAAATTCAGACAATCAGGGAGGAGGCTGCTCAATATGAAATTCTTTTTGATGCAGTCAATAGCAATACTTTTCAGGATCAAGAGGGACAATCTCTATCTTATAAGTTTGGCTCTCTTTGTCATGTAGACAAAGCGGTGAGAAATCAAGCGATAGCACATATGAAAGAGGTGATTGATCAAGGACAATTGGTGGGGTCCAAGTCGTTGACCGTATGGTTGTCAGATGGGGCTAGCTTTCCCGGGCAATTGGACTTCAAAGAAGCGTTGCAGCGTGTGGAAGAATCCCTTCGAGAAGTGTATGATTATTTGCCGGAAGACTGGCAAATGTTTATAGAGTATAAGCCCTATGAACCTAATTTTTATAGCACTGTCATCAGTGACTGGGGGACATCTTATCTATTGGCGGAAAGCTTAGGGCCAAAAGCTAAGACGTTAGTAGACCTGGGGCATCATCTGCCCAATACCAATATAGAACAGATTGTAGCAACTTTGATTTACAAGAATAAGTTGGCAGGATTTCATTTCAATGATTCCAAATATGGGGACGATGATTTAACCGTAGGGGCACTGAAGCCCTATCAACTCTTCCTTATTTTTTGTGAGCTGGTGAAAGGTATGAAGGATAACCCTTCGCTTTCCTTGGCGTGGATGATTGATGCCAGTCATAATATCAAAGATCCTCTGGAAGATATTTTACAGTCCGTGGAGGCCATCATGTTAGCTTATGCACAGGCTTTGATGGTAGATTATAAAGCGCTGAAAGAAACACAGTTGGCCAATGATGTAACGTATGCACAGGAAATCCTTCAGGATGCTTATCGCACGGATGTTCGCCCTGTAGTGGCAGAGGCAAGAATACAGGAGGGAGGAGCTTATGATCCATTACAATATTACCGTCAGTATCAATTGCGAGAGCAATTGATCGAGAAAAGAGGGTTGTACGTTAAGGCATCTGGACTATGAGTAGAAAGGAAGTTATTCTGGTATTCGATATTGGTAAGACGAATAAGAAACTATTTGTATTTGACCGGGAGTATGCTGTAGTGGAGAAGGAGTACCAACGTTTTCCAGAGCAAAAAGACGAAGAGGGATTTCCAACAGAAGACCTAAAACTGTTGAAGACGTGGGTCAAGGAACGTAGTCAGTTTTATTTTTCTCATCCTGTCTATGTTGTGGTAGGCATGAATTTCTCCACCTATGGGGCTTCTTTTGTATTGTTGGATCAAGGCAAAAGGGAGCTTTTGCCTATGTATAACTATCTCAAGCCTTTTCCTGAGTATTCAAAAAAATGGTTGTTTACTTTTTTTGAAGGTGGAAAAGAGCAGTTCGAGAAGGAAACCTCTAGTCCTTTTATGGGAATGCTCAACTCAGGAAATCAATTATTGTGGCTTAAGCAGGAAAAGCCTGCACAGTATAGGCAAGTAAACTATGTGCTTCATCTACCTCAATATTTTCACTACTTAATGACAGGGGAAATGGTACAGGAGTATACCTCCTTGGGGTGTCATACCGGGATGTGGGATTTTAGGGCGCAGCAAATGGCAAAATGGCTGGAAAAAGCCTTACCAGAGATTACGTGGCCTGAGGTAGAAGCCTCCGTTCCGTACAGATTTGTAAAAGTGTGGGGACAATCCGTAAAAGTAGGGATGGGAATACACGATAGTTCTGCTGCATTACTTCCTTACCGGTCACTGCAGGAGCCTTTCGTTTTGATTAGTACGGGAACGTGGAGTATCTGTATGAACCCTTTCAACCATCAGGTACTAACGTTAGAGGAATTGCATAAAGACTGTCTTCTTTTTTTGTCTCCGGAAGGGAAAAGTGTTAAGGCATCTCGTTTAATGCTAGGTAAAGAATATGCGCTTCAGGAAAAGAAGTTAGCAGACTATTTTGGTAAGGAGAAAGATTATCATCATGGCTTTTCTTCTCAAAATGAGATGGTCATTCCTACTAGTTTTCAACAGCCTGTACAATATTTCCGTTGGAATTTTTCTTACCTCCGTCCGGATGTTTATGATTTCAATAATCAAGGGGAAGTTGATTTCTCTTCTTTTGAGTGCTATGAAGAGGCCTATCTACATTTAATGCATGAGTTGGTGACTTTACAGGTAGCCTCTCTGCGACTTGTTTTGGAAGGCCAATCGATTAGACACATTTATGTGGATGGTGGGTTTATCCATAATAAAGTGTATCTGAGATTATTGAAGGGGATGTTGCCAGAATTTTCAATTAAGGCGAGTGTTTTTGGGAATGCTTCTGCTATAGGAGCCGCTATATTGGTCAATGATAGGGCATTTGAGGAGGAGAAGGTGTACCAATGGGTTGAGGAAGAGGTCACGTTTACCTAAGGACCTTCTGTGGATTTTGAAATTAGAAGTTTTCTAATAGAAAAAATCAACTGTTTGAGAAGGATAATTAACAATAACACATATGAAAAGAATAAAGACATTTTTACAGGAATCAGCTGGAAGCGTCAATGAGTATGAACGAGAATCGGTACCTCCTTCAAAAGTCAAGGGGTTTAAAAGCTTTGTAGGAATGGTTTCCGGGGAACATATTGCTGGGACTGAATTTGTGATAGGACCTTTGTTTGTTTTGCACGGTGCTGCAGCGGTCGATGTGTTCTGGGGGTTATTGGTCGGAAATATTCTGGCAACCCTAAGTTGGGTATTGCTTTGTGCTCCTGCGGCAGTAAAAACCAGGACAACAATTTTTTACCAATTGGAACGGATCAGTGGTAAGGGAGTGGTGAGTATTTACAACAGTGTGAATGGATTACTTTTTGGTGTTACGGCTGCAGCCATGGTAGGAGTTTCAGCTTCGGCTATTGGGATTGTCTTGAACTTGAAAGGGCCTGGGTTGACAGACTTATACCCGGAAAACCCTTTGTGGGTGGCTATTATCTTTGTTATCGGTATGGTAATCGCTGTAGTGGCTACTTTTGGATTTGACCGTGTATCCAAGTTTGCAAATATCTTTGCTCCTTGGATGCCTTTTGTCTTTTTGTCGGCAGGGGTAGCGATGCTCCCTTCTTTAGGGGTGAAAAATTGGAGTGATTTTATGGCAGTTGCCCAAAATGAGATATGGAGTGGTACCCCAGTAGAAGGACAGACCAAGTATACCTTTTGGCATATTATGATATTTGCCTGGTTGTGTAATAGTGCGATGCATATGGGGTTGGCAGATATGTCAATTTATCGGTATGCAAAAAAAGCATCTTATGGGATCGCTTCTGCATTTGGAATGTTTATCGGGCATTATATGGCATGGGTGGCATCAGGAATCCTTTGTGCGGTAGCACTTAAAAATGGCATTGATAACCCATCTCCCGGGCAAATTGCTTATATGGGAGCAGGAGTGGCGGGGTTGCTTTGTGTCGTTATCGCAGGATGGACGACGGCAAATCCTACGATTTACCGCTCAGGCTTGGCGATACAAGGATTAATGCCCCAAGTACCTCGATGGAAAATTACACTGGCAGTAGGCATCTTGATGACTATTTTAGCTTGTTTTCCTGCCATAGTTGCCAAGTTAGACCAGTTTTTAGGAATATATGCTTTATGTGCAACTCCTATAGGTGCAATTGTTTTTGCAGATATATTTCTTCTTCCAAAGTTAGGAATGCTCTCTAATTGGGCTGAGAAAAAACAACTGAAATACAACCCTTCAGTTTGGGTAACCTGGGTGGTGGCGATTGCAGGCTCTTATCTTATATACTATCTGTTTTCATTTGATTTCTACTTCTTTGCGGCCATTCCTGGATGGGTCATAGGCCTTGTAGTATATGTTTTGGCGACAAAAGCACAGCAACGAATGGAAGCAGTATCATCAAAAAAATTACAAGTCAATGAATATAATTAAGTATCTCCTAAAGCCACTTTCCTACGTTGGTTTGGTGGCGACCATTCTTCCCGCCTTCTTGTTGTTTTATGATTGGATACCTATGGACCGGTATCAGCAGTTCATGTTGTGGGGAAGTTTACTATGGATAGTCACTGCACCCTGGTGGATTAATAAAAGAGATTAGTTGAATGTGTTTTTGGATTAGGTTAATAAAATGTTGCTCACAAGTTGGGGCAACATTTTTTTTATGATGTCATCTGATAATTTTCAATAATTAAGATACGCTAGAACTAGTCCAGTAGCTTTTTTGGGTGATTCACTCTAATTAAAAAATTGAAAATTAATTCACTAGTGGACTAAACGCCAAGTAAACTTATAGTTAAGTGCTACTGTCAAGGGGTTTAAGGATGAAGGATGAAGGATTGCTATTCAGGGGTTTCTACTCCTTTATCCTTCCTCCTTTATCCATATGGAAGTAGCTCCTTTATTTCTATCAGAAAACTTAGTGTTTGGACCACTAGTAGGAAGAAAACACTATTTTTGCTGTATAAATGACACTTATTTTTATCCGAATTTTAAAAATCGTAGTTCAGGAGGGGATTTTATGGGCACTTTTCGGTACAAATGATCGAAGGATATCATTCGACATGTACTTAAATAATTTTTATTACTTCTCGATACGAATATGATGAATGAAAGAAAACTAGCCGTTTTTCTCATGCTATTATTAGCATTTTCCGGTCATGTCATGGGACAGACTGTGACAGGTAAAGTAATAGATCCAAGTGGTATTCCCTTAGTCGGTGCCAATGTAGTCGAACAGGGAACAACTTATGGAGCCGTCACTGATTTTGATGGTAACTTTAGTTTAGAGTTATCCAGTAGCGATGTGGTGTTGCAAATCTCTTATATAGGATATGAAACAAAGTTAATCCCTTATACAGGGCAAAAAGAGCTTAAAGTCGTATTACCTAATGCCATGGCGTTGTTAGATGATATTGTGGTAATTGGTTATGGTACCCAGAAAAAGAAAGATGTAACGGGTGCTATGAAGACAATCAAAGCCGAAGGCATTGAGGGACAACCGGTATCCAATATGGCATCAGCCATGCAGGGACAGGTAGCGGGTTTACAGGTAACTTCAAGTTCAGGACAGCCAGGGGCAGGACATAATGTAAGGATCCGAGGTACATCCAGTATCACAGGGGGAAGTAACCCGTTATATGTGATTGACAATGTCATTGTAACCAATGGATCCGCATTAGCCACTTTGAATACATCAGATATTGAATCCATTAACGTATTAAAAGATGCTTCAGCACCAGCAATTTATGGGGCAAGAGCGGCCAATGGAGTAATTATTATCACCACTAAGAGAGGAAAAGCAGGAAAGACAGCAGTGAACTTCCATACGTATGCTGGTGTACAGACTCCTTCTAAGAAGCTGGATATGTTGGATGCCCAAGGCTATCAAACTGTTTGGAATGCCGCTCAGGATAATGCAGAACTGGAACGCTTTGCTAATTTGGACGGGACAACGCTGACAGAATCTACCGATTGGCAAAGTGCTTTGTTGAATGATGCAAGAATTCAAAACTATGAGCTTTCTACAACCAGTGGTACGGAGAATACCAATATCTCTTCTTCAGTGAATCATTATCAGGAAGACGGAATGATCCTCAATACAGGCTTTACCAGAACTTCCGTAAGATTAAATGCAGATACCCATTTTAATAACTTAAAACTAGGTAACTCATTCTATTATTCTCACTCTAATTTTAGAGACCAGAATGTGGTTAATGGCCGAGGAATGTTGAACTGGGCATTGTCACAATCTCCTGCAGTAGCCATCAGAAATGAAAACAATGTAGGAGGGTTTAATGGTCCTCAACCAGGTGATGGAGCATTGAACAAAGTGAACCCTATTGCTGCTCAGGAGTTGATTGAAAACACCAGAAGAATTAATCGCTTTCTGGGGAACGTCTATGCACAGTATGAGTTTTTTGATGGCTTCTCCTACAAATTGAGTTTAGGAGCGGACATGGCAGGTACTTTTAATCGTTACTTTGCTCCTGAGTTCGATCTAGGCAATGGGCAAACACCCCTTAGTATACAGAATGGCAAGCAAGTGACGGAGCGTAGAACTGATCAGTCGTCTATCTTATTGGAAAATATGCTGAACTTTAAGCGTATGATTGGGAAGCACGATGTAGCCGTGTTGTTGGGGCATTCTGCTATTGCCAATGAAACATCTTATCAACATACCTCTGTAGTAGGAGAAAACATTAGTGAGGCATTCCCAGTAATTAACGCTTCAGAGAGTGTCAGTGACCTTCAGGGTGGTCGCTCACAAAGAAGAATGCTTTCGTATTTTGGTAGAGCTTCTTATGGATACGATGGAAAGTACTTGGCGATGTTCAATTACCGTAGAGATGGCTCTTCTGCGTTTACTGCAGAAAATGCTTTTGAAGATTTTATGTCAGCTTCCTTGGGATGGGTGATTAGTGAGGAAAGCTTTTTGGAAGATGGCTTCTTCGACCTATTGAAGTTAAGAGGTAGTTATGGGTATTTGGGTAATGATCAAATTAATGCTAGTGCGACACAATCGGTAGTTAATTTGAATTCAAAAACGATTTTTAATGGAAATGTTTTAGTGAATGGAGTATCTCCGGGAAGTCAGGTAGCTAATAGAGATTTGGTATGGGAGAAACAGGAGCAATTGAACTTGGGCTTGGATATGGCAATTCTAAGGAATCGTTTGAGTTTGACGGTAGATTATTTTGTCAAAAACTCTAAGGATCTTTTGTTGAGATTCAACTTGCCTAAAGCGACAGGTGTAGGAGCCGTTTACCTGAATGCTGGACAAGTACAGAACAAAGGATGGGAGTTTGACTTGTCATATGGAGATAAAAAAGGTGATTTCTCCTATAATATTAGTGCCAACGCAACCTTGTTGAATAACGAAGTGAAAGAATTGGCTTATGGATTAGAGGCCATTGAACGCTATGGGAACTCTTATTTTGTACCTAGAAATAGGATAGAGGTTGGTAACTCTCTATTTGCACTTTATGGATATCAAGCAGATGGGATTTATAAGTCTGAAGAGGAATTGAACGATGGCCCAACCCCATTGCCAGGGACTGCTGTGGGAGATATCAAATACAAGGATATCAGTGGACCTGAAGGAGTTCCGGATGGAATGATTACCAATGATGACCGTACTTTCATTGGAGACGGTAACCAGGACATCATTTATGGTTTCTCTATGTCTGCAAAATATAAAGGGTTTGATTGCTCTCTTCAACTACAAGGAGTTTATGGCAATGAGGTATTTAATGAGACCAAGTTTTACACACAGGGGTATTACAATACCTATAATATGACTACGGATGTATTGGATGCCTGGTCGGAGACAAATCCCAATTCAGATACTCCAAGAGCGATTCCGAGTAACCTGAGTAATAATGATGAAGTATCCTCCTATTGGGTAGAAGATGCTTCTTACCTGAGATTGAGAAATGTTCAGCTAGGGTATACGATTCCTGCGAAAGCAGTAGGAGTGATCGGATTGTCAAGCTGTCGATTGTATACTTCAGCACAAAACCTATTTACAATCACCGATTTCTCTGGATATGATCCGGAAAGTGCCACCTTCTCTGGTGTACAGGGAGCACAGTTGTACCCAACACCAAAGACATTTGTACTGGGAGCGCAAATTGGATTTTAATCATTCACTAAAACATGAGAATCAATATGAAACTGAAATATAAATTACTATCGGTAATACTAGGATCATCCTTGTTGTTTGCATCAGGCTGTACTGAAGAGTTTTTACAAGATGCTATTGTCGAACAACAACTGGATGCCAATACATTTTACCAGTCAGAAGAACATGCGATTGCAGCCTCTAATGCGATGTATAGCCCTTTACATTGGCAAGGCTTGTTCAAGCGCCATAGGTATATGCTCGATTTTATGAGCGGGGATCTAATTCCTACCTCTGGGGCAAATCAACTGATGGAATATCCAGAGTTTAGATTTAATCCTACGACACAAAACTTTATTCCTCGTGCTTGGGAAGCATGCTATGTTGGGATTTCCAGAGCCAATGTTGTGTTGGAGCAAGTACCAGAAATCCAGTTTTCACAAGAGACCGAAGAGATGAAAACAAGAATTTTGGGAGAGGCTAAGTTCTTGAGAGGTTTCTATTATTTTAACTTAGTACGCTTGTATGGTGGAGTTCCATTGTATACGGAGTCCTTTTCAGGAGGCCTGGACGATCCGATGTTTCAACCCGAGCGTAATACAGAAGAAGAGGTGTACGCACAAATCGAGAAAGATTTTATGGATGCGGCAGCCACCTTACCGCTGGCTTATGAAGGCGATGATATTGGCAGGGCGACAGCGGGTGCTGCCCAGGCATTTTTGGGTAAAGTATACCTTTACCAACAAAAATATGGAGAGGCAAGAACAGCTCTGAAAAAAGTGATCGATGGAGAGTTTGGTGATTATGCCTTAGTACCTTTTAATGATAACTTCTTGGAAGGGACAGAAAATAACGTTGAGTCTCTCTTTGAGATTCAGCAAGCCAATGTGGCAGGAACTAACCCTTGGAGAGATAAGGATGATCCAATTGCCTCCAGAGCCAATTGGGTAGCTTCAGCTTTAAGTCCTCGTAATGGAGGTGGCTTTGCCAATGGGCTACCATCTCCAGAAGTGAATGCCTTCTTTAATGCTCGTCCAGAGGAAAATGCCGTAAGACGTTATTTTACTATTGCCAGACCAGGGGATGTATGGGCCAACTGGAATCCAATTGCTCCAGATCCGGTTGCCGCTAAGCAGTGGCATGTAAGAGCAGCGGAAACTAATGGGGAACCATTTTCTGCCGTAAGAAAGTTTGTAAAAGCTCCGAACGACTGGTCTCCATTTAATCAGGTAGGCACTAACTTTAGAGTGATGCGCTACGCAGAAGTTCTATTGTTATTTGCCGAAGCCGAAAATGAGGTAAATGGCCCTACCGCAGAAGCTTATAGTGCGATTAATCAGGTAAGAGAAAGAGCACAGGTAGATGTGCTTCCGGCAGGACTGGATAAGGAAGCCTTTTTCGAAAGAATTGTTACAGAGAGAAGATTGGAGCTAACGTTTGAGTTTCAGCGTTTCTTTGATCTGGTACGTTGGGGTAAAAGAGCTAATGTGCCAGCCATTGCAGATCCTGCGCAAATGCCTGGTTTCGTGAAAGGGAAAAACGAAGTCCTTCCGATTCCTGAGGAGGAAATCATTGCCAATCCAAACTTGGCGCAGAATCCAAACTATTAATACAATAGAATAGGTAGAAACTGGTCGTAGCGTCCTCGCTACGACCTGTAGCGGGTTTGTACTATCTTCTCTATAACCAATGTTTCGTTAAGCGGGCAACATTGGAGCAATCCTTTGATCAAGGCTTTTGAAACTTTATTGATTGTTGATACAACCTCTTTTACCAAACACGCTAATGAATTATGAGACTTTTTAATAAAAAAGCACAGGGGATAGTATTTGTATTACTAGCCTTTTTGAGCAGTGTATCCTTTGCCCAAACGTCTAAATCGCCCAAGACCACTCCACCAAATATCCTGTTGATCTATGTGGATGACCTCGGCTGGTCAGACCTTGGTTGTTATGGGAATACTTACCATGAAACTCCTCGCATAGATGCTTTTGCCGCAGAGACCATGAAATATACCAATGCCTATGCAGCAGCACCAGTATGTTCTCCTGCCAGGGCAGGGCTGTTTTCAGGACAGTACCCTGCAAGAGTAGGGTTGACCGACTGGATTCCCGGGCATTGGCGTCCTTACGAGAAGAAAACTGCGGTGATCAACCGAATACAGCATCTTCCGCTGGAAATAGAAACATTTGGGGAGGTATTGCAGCAGAATGGATACAAAACGGGATACTTTGGAAAATGGCACTTAGGAGATGAGGAGCCTTTCTTCGTTGATAAGCAAGGGTTTGAGGAGGTTGTGATGTATCAAGGAGGAGGGGCTTATTACGGACTGAAAGAAAAGTTTTATCCTCCGCAGCAAATCGAGGATTCGGTATACTTGACGGATGCACTCACAGATTATGCATTGGAATTTCTAGAAGCCAATAAGGATACTTCGTTTTGTCTGGTGGTTTCTCATTTTGCAGTGCATTTGCCTTTGGAAGTACCGGAACAATACCTTACGCCATTTCAAGCAAAGGAGCCTTCGGAGGAAATCAATAACCCCTGGTATGCCGGTATGTTAAAGTCATTGGATGATAATGTCGGTCGACTCTTGGATCAATTGGATACGTTAGGGTTATCAGACAATACAGTGGTTTTCTTTTATAGTGATAATGGTGGGCTACATAAACCTTACCGGGAAGAGTATCTGAAATATACCCGCAATCAGCCTGTCACCTCCAATGCTCCTTTAAAGGGTGAAAAAGGAAACCTCTACGAAGGAGGTATACGTGTTCCTTTGATGGTTAGGTGGAATGATAAAGATTTTATGCAGGTAGAAAATAAAGAAGTGGTGACAGGAGTGGATTTATATCCAACATTTCTGGAACTAGCGGGTATCGGTACAAAGAATCGTCTTTTGGATGGAGTGAGTATTTTGCCCAATAAAAAGAATGAGGAGCAGCTAAGAAATAGAGCTGTTTTTTGGCATTATCCGGTATATCATCATGGAGAACCATCTTCTGCGATTCGATCTGGAGCATACAAGCTGATTTATAATCATCTAACGGAAACGTCAGAGCTATATGATTTGGAGAATGATCTTTCAGAAAGATATGATTTATCAGTCCAAGAGCCAGCGGTGACAAAACGCTTGTATGACCAACTTCAAGAACATTTAAAATCCATGGGGGCAGACCTGCCAAAGGAAAATCCAAACTATCTGGAATCTAGAAGGAAAGAGTGGGGAGTACATCCTGATAAAAACAAGGAAAACTAAATGATGGAGAAACGATTTATTTTCTTTCTGCTATTGTGCGCTTGTTCTTGGACGCCACAAAAACAGCATAACGATATGGAGGAAGTGATTTTGGAAAATGGAAAAACAAAAGTGAGGTTGTTACCGGCTAAGGGAGGTCGTTTGGATCAATTGCATTATGGAGAAATACCTTTGTTGGCAGGAGCGGAAATGGATATCGATCTATCAGGTGCAGTGTGGTGGCCTTCTCCCCAAAGTATGTGGCAATGGCCTCCTCCAGAGGCGATTGACAAAGGTGCGTATGAGGTGATAGAACAAGAGGAAAGCCAACTTGTAGTACAGAGTGCTGTGAGTGCTCCCTTGGGTTTAAGAGTAAGAAAAACATATGAGTTACAAACGGAGGAGCATTTACGTATTCAGTATCAAGCCTATAATGCTTCTCAAGAAACGTTAGCCTTTGGTCATTGGGAGGTGAGTAGACACCCCAAAGGAGGACGCTTACTTTCTGCTGTGGGAGAAGCTTTTGAGACTTCTTTGGAAGTGAAACGAAAGCAATCACTTTACCATAAGCAATCCACGGAGAATACCTTGTATGAAAAAACAGAAGGGGTATATGATTTTAAGATAGCATCAACAGATTTAAAGCTTCCTGGAAGAACAGAAAATAAGCTTTTTCTGGACGGAAAAGGCTGGGTAGCTTACTATGATCGTCACGTACTTTTGGTAAAGGTTATACAAGATCAATCAAAAGAAAAAATAGCTCCTGAGCAAGCTGAGATAGAAGTGTATGTCTCTCCAATTTTACCCATGGTAGAGGTGGAGGTACATGGAAATTATCAAGCGGTAAAGCCTGGGAACACGACAGACTTTCAAGTAGACTGGTATTGGGAAATTTTACCAGCACAAGAGCAGCGAAGTACGAAAGAGTTACTTCCTGAAATCAACAAAATTTTAAATAAACATGAAAAGATATATAAAATGGATATGGGGGAGTATACTCTTGATGGGAGTACAGGCTTGTCAGCCAACACCTTCCCTTGAACGTATTCCAAGATCTACCGCTGATGTAACGCAGTGGGTGAATCCTTTTATTGGTACTACTAATGAAGGCAATACGCATCCTGGTGCGGCCTTGCCTTGGGGACTGGCAGCAGCTACTCCCCATACGATCAACTTTAGAAATCGGGCAACCAATCCTGCCGTTTATCGTTATGGGGATCCTTATATTTATGGGTTTGGAAGTGTAAATTTATCGGGTTTGGGGTGCCCTATTGCTGGAGCCGTACCTTTAAAGTTCTCAAGGGGAGAATTTCAGTGGGATATTACGCATTTCGAATCTACTTACAGTAAAGAAGAGGCTACTCCGGGATATTATAATGTACAATTAGATAAACATCAGCTTCAGGTTGCCATGACGGCTACACAAAGAAGTACTCGTTTTAAGGTGATCCCTCAAGAAGGGACTGCTCCCCTTAATTTGATGTTGGATATAGGTGCTAATATGAGTCATAAAAAAGGGGGAGGAGTTAATTTGGTCAATGAGCAATTGGTCACGGGATTCCAGCATGATGGGAGTTTTTGTGGAGTGAAGAAAAATGCAAAGATTTATTTTGCCATGAAGGTGCATACTAAACCTACTAGCGTACAGATGTTGGAAAATAAACAGCAGAGTAGTAAGCGATCGGTCGAAGGAGCACAAGCCGGAGTACTGTGGGTCTTTGATCCTGTAGATCAACCTGTGGAGGTGAGTGTGGGCATTTCATTTGTCTCAACGGAAAATGCACTTCAAAACCTGCAAACAGAGCAAGGAGTAAAGGATTTTGATACCTTGAAAGAAGAAGCGCAACAAACCTGGAATGAAGCGCTGTCAAAGGTAGAAATAGAAGGAGGTAGTGAAGATGAGAGAACGGTTTTCTATACCGCTTTGTACCATTCCCTGTTTTTGCCCCATGTCATTAGTGATGTTAACGGAGCCTATAAAAACAATGAGACGGATAGTGTCTATATGGCTGAAGGGTATACCCGCTATAGTACGTATTCTTTATGGGATACCTATCGTAGTTTACATCCTTTGTTATCGCTTTTGTACCCGAAGCAGGAGTGTGATATGGTCCAATCCATGATAGAAATGTACAAGGAAGGAGGATGGTTGCCTAAGTGGGAGTTGTTTGGTTATGATACCTATGTGATGGTAGGAGACCCCGCTGTTCCGGTTATTACAGATACTTATTTGAAAGGGATTACTGATTTTGATGCTGAAACGGCCTTGGAAGCGATGCTGAAGGGAGCCTCGGTAAGAGAACATAATCCTATCAGACCGGGAAATCAGCATTATCTGGATCTGGGGTATATTCCTATTGATGATAGGGGAGGAGACCCTCAACAGTTTACCTTTACTAATGGGATTGTTTGGGGACCTGTTTCGACCACCTTGGAGTATAACTTTGCCGACTACAATATTGCACAGTTGGCAAAGGCATTAGGTAAAGAGGACCTTTATCAAAAGTACTATAAACAGAGCATGTCATTTACAAAACTATATGACTCGGAAACATCGTTCTTCCGTCCAAAACGTAAGGATGGTTCCTGGATGCAACCCTTTGATCCTTTGGATCGACATTTCGATATACGTTGGAAGATGAGTGGAGGAAAAGGTTTTGTAGAAGGGAATGCCTGGCAGTATAACTTTTTTGTCCCCCATGCTATTGATTCTCTTAGAGCATTAATGGGAGAGAAGGTATTTTACGAAAAGTTGCAACGATTGTTTGATGAAGGACAGTTTGACTTGACCAATGAACCTGACATCACCTATCCTTACCTCTTTAATTATATCAAAGGAAAAGAACAGTTGACACAGCGTTATATACAAGAAGAAACTGCAGAGCATTATACCAATAGTCCGGATGGTATTCCTGGAAATGATGATGCTGGAACGCTTTCCGCTTGGTTGGTTTTTGCCCAGCTGGGCATTTTCCCTGATGCCCCCGGAATCCCTATTTATCAGTTGACGACACCGAAATTTCAAAAAACGGTCTTACATTTAGATGAATATGTCTATGGGGGAAAACAAGTAGTCTTGGAGAAAACAGGAAGACAAGGAAGCTATTTTAGTCATGCATTACTGAAAGATGGTACTAAGGTCGATCGCTTCAGAGTAGGACATCAGCAACTCTTAAACTCGGGAGGCATTACCTATCAGATGGATAGTGTAGAAGTACAACAAGCCTCTATGTAGAGACGCTATGTAGTGTTTATCGGTTATCGCTTGTCGTTTATAAGCGATAACCGATAAACATATATATCTTTTTTAAAATGATATTAAAAAGAATGAAATACATCTATTTTTTAGGAATAATAGGAGTATTGTGGTGCTCCTCTTGTTCAGAAAAGCGAAAATATCCCAACGTGATTTTAATCCTGGCAGATGATCTAGGGTATGGTGATATCAGTGCCTATCAACCACAATCGGCCTTAAAAACACCTGTACTCGATAGCCTTGCCAAATCAGGACTCAGCTTTACCAATGCGCATGCAGCCTCGGCAGTATGTACACCTTCTCGCTACTCCTTGTTGACAGGAGAATATAGTTGGCGCTCCAAACTCAAAAGCGGAGTGCTTTTTGGGTATGACCAACCCTTGATTACTCCTGAGAAAATGACCATCCCTAAGATGCTCAAGCAATTGGGATATCAAACCGGAATGATAGGGAAATGGCATCTAGGGCTTCCTTGGCAGTTGAAGGAGGACTCCGATTATAAAGAGCGAACGAAAGAGAAAATTTACTTTCAGGTTTTGGCAAAGGAAAATGATGTGGTACTGGATGCACCTTTTACAGATACCTTATGGCATCAGAAGATCGGTTTTGATTATTTCTATGGGATTAGTGCTTCTTTGGATATGCCTCCCTACGGATTTGTAGAAAATGGACATTATACGGGATCCTTAACCGCTACATTGCAAGCAAAAAAAGATACGACCCTTACCCAAAATACCTTTTGGCGATCAGGTCCTGCAACACCTGATTTTGAGCCGGAAGAAGTATTAGGGCAACTGCTAGAGCAATCGACTGCTTTTATTGAGCGTAATCAGGATGGACCTTTCTTTTTATATGTTCCATTGACAGCTCCCCATACGCCTTGGTTGCCTACAAAAGATTTTCAGGGTAAGTCAGGAGTAGGGACCTATGGTGATTTTGTGCAAATGGTTGATTGGAGTGTAGGAGAGATCACAGCTAAATTAAAAGCATTGGACTTGCAGGAGGAGACGATTATTATTTTTAGTTCTGATAACGGAGCACCACTCAAGGGAATTGATAGCTATGGAGGAGAAGGACATGCCGCCAATGCGGGTTGGAGAGGGCAGAAAGGAGATCTATACGAAGGGGGACACCGAGTACCTCTGATTATGACCTGGGGGAACCAACTCCCAGCGCGTCAAAGCGGAGAGCTAGTGATGCTGAATGATGTGATGAGGACATTGGCAGACTTATTAAATATCTCCTTACAGAAGGGAGAAGGGGTTGATAGCCATAGCTTTGCCGGAGTAGTATCAGGAGAAGAAAACTGGCAGGGAAGAACAGAGGCCGTTTATCATTCTCAGGTAGGTACTTTTGCGCTACAGCATGGGAACTGGAAATGGATTGAGCATTTGGGGTCTGGGGGATTCAGTAAACCTCGTATCGTAGAACCAGAAGGAGTGGAAACAGGACAACTTTATAACCTACAGGAAGATACGCTGGAACAAAATAATCGTATGCTTCAAGAGAAAGAGCGTGCAATGTATCTGCAGCAAAGGCTGAAAGAAATGAAGAGTTTTTAATGAAGAATGAAAAGTGAAGAATGAAGAATAAATACCACTATTCTTCATTCTTCACTTTTCATTCTTCACTAAAAATTCAACTGTACTTGTACTTCTTCACTCGGCTGATAACCATAACGTATACTTTTTATTTTCACGCCATTTTTTAGTTCCTCTAGAGGTAATGGAGTCGTGTAGATATGCCACCTGTTATGGTCGGGATATTGATAGGCGATCGTGGCACCTTCCGTAGAGCAAGTCAGGTGGATTTTTTGATCCTGTATTGCGTAAACAGGAGAATCGGTAACAGGTTGCTTACCTCCTGGCCACATACGTTCGGCTTGTACGACTTCTTCTTCCAAGTAAAGATCATTGACTTCCTGCTGCCACTCTTTTAATGCTCCTCGCATACGTTTTAGTACGCTTTCATACTGCGTAGTGTCAGCTGCTAGATTATTGAGTTCAAAAGGATCATTTTGTAAATCATAGAGTTCTTCTGCTGTGTTTTTTGGGTGATAAAGCCAATAGGATTGTGCCTTATTCAATTTCCCTTCCTTTTCTAAGGCAAATATATTTTGCATCAATGGCATCTGATTTAGGAACTTGATAGGCTGACTATAGGGTACTTCAGGTTGGAAGTTACGAATGTACTTGTAGCGATGATCCCTTACAGCTCTTCGCGTATCATAACGATTATCCATACGGTCACGGGCAGCATAGATATAATCTCTTGGCTGCTCTTTTAGTGTACTGATCATCGATTTTCCTTGCATATATTTAGGTATTTCCACATTAGCTAACTCCAGTACTGTAGGGACAAAATCTAAGAAGCTATATAAGGCAGTGTCTCTTTGTACTTGCTGGTAACGGGTAGGCTTAAGCTTCTCCGGAAAGTAAATGACCAATGGGCACTTGATCCCGCTATCATAGATCCATCTTTTGGCTCTTGGCAAGCAATCTCCATGGTCAGAGGTGAGGAAAATAATGGTATTGTCCATTAATCCATCTTCCTTAAGCTCTTGGAGAATCTTACCAATCTGTACATCCATGCGACTGATATTATCATAAAGTCGGGCAATATGCGAGCGGCTTACTTCATTATCTGGTAAGAAAGGAGGAACGTCGACATCTTTTGGATTAACAGTATAGGCAGGATCAAAAGGAGGACGCTTTTGCACGTCAGGCGCAAGGGCTGTGACGTCAATATTAAAATCTTTGAAAAACTTCTCCTTGGTACTGTCTGGCCAAATATTGATTTCGTGTGTAATCTCAAAAGAGTAATACATAAAGAATGGACGATCTTGATCTTCTTTGCTGCGATTTCTCCAAGAAGGGTAATCAGAGACCTCATCCCATATCGTGAAAGGATTTCCGAACTGATAGTCTAGCTTACGATAAGAGGATGTCCAGTATCCAGCAGCTCGAAGGAGCTCAGGAAAAGCCTTGACCTCGGCAGGAGGAACGGCATTATAGTTAGGGACACCCGGCATAGGAATCACACTCTTGGACTGTCTCATATGCTGCGTGCCAATACTGCTTGGATACATGCCCGTAATAAGAGAAGAACGACTGGGAGCACAAACCCCCGCGGCAGAAAAAACATTATCGAAGACAACACCCTGCTCCGATAAGGTATTCATATGGGGAGTATGTGCCAAAGAATCTCCATAAGCGGCCCATCTTGGGCTTAAATCCTCTGCCACTAACCAGATAATATTAGGTCGCTTTTGATCGTTAGTAGTCGTCTGATCATTAGAGGTATTAGTCAATACATTGCATTGGCAAAAAAACAATAAGGCGAGAACGTATATAATTTTGTGTCTCATAAGATTTAAAGGTTCATGAAAAAATAATTGATGAATAGTATTACAGGTTAATGTTTATTGGTTATCGCTTATCGTTTAGAAATAATAATTGATAAACATGGCCGCAGTTCATTAAGGTTGAATAAATAACCGTCATACTACTAGCCAGCTCTGTTGAACCGTTGAATCGTTGAATTGAGCTTCGCTCGTTGATTCGAGTTGAACTGTTGATTGATAATAAATATATGTACTCATACAACTTATCAACTCGAATCAACTCACCAAAGGTGAAATTCAACGATTCAACGATTCAACGATTCAACAAAGCTGTTGGGTAGTATGACGGTTATTTATTCAACCTTAATCCACTGGGATAGCATCAACCTTAATACTTATAGTTTCAAGAACGCTTACAGGGCGTTGAGATCACTTTGGATTAAAAAACATGGATAAAATTATAGGGGGGAAAGTTGATACTATCTTCATTATTAGGTTGATCGGTTATTGTTTATCGCTTATGGTTTAAATAAATTTCATAACTCATAACTCATAACTCATAACTCATAACTCATAACTCATAACTCATAACTCATAACTCATAACTCATAACTCACAACTCCCCCTCTATTTCTCCCTCAATTTTCTCCTGATTCTTAAATGAAGCAATTCTGTAAGAAGATCTTTAGTGTTTCAGTATAAAACACCTTCGTGAATTTATTTATCTGATAATCAATGTTTTGTGTTTTAATTTTAAGTGTTAGGAGAAAATTCTATTTCTCTTGATTTTGAAAAATAAACCCTTTCGTAGGTAGATAAGCGTAGTTTCAACACGATCAACTAAAGTATAGGCGAAAACAACCCATTCTACACACACACACACTTTTCACCTATCAATTATTTATTTTAAATCATTTGCTTTAAATGAAACTGTTGAAACTGACACATGTACTAGGATTGCTAATTGGTTTGTTAGCAATTAGAACAACCAATGCACAAGTACCGGCTCCTCCTTCTCAATGGGGGGAAAAGGATCGCTGGGAAAGCCTTAACCCGGGAGGGGGAGGACAAATTCAGGATGTTTATTTTGATCAAAATGTAGAAGGACGTATATGGTTCTCTAGTGATATGGAAGGCGTATACCGGTCGGATGATTTTGGGCAGTCCTGGAATTTCGTAAGTAAAGACCTGAGTCACGGAATGGCTTTTGTGATAGCACAGGAAAAAGGAGATCCCTCTACTGCAAAAACATATCAAGGGGGACTATATGGAGCACATGTCTCCACGAACTCCAATGCACCAGATTACCACGATGTAACATGGGACATTATTGAAGAAACCAGAGGAGATGCGATTGCTTCTATAGGGGTTTCCTTTGATAATCAAACGGTCATTCTGGCTCCGGGATGGCAAAATAAAGATCCTCAAAAGGGGCAGGCATCTTTGATTAGTCCCGTACAAAACCTGACAACAGATAAGTTCAACGGGGCAAGAGACCTATATATCTCAAAAGATGCTGGACAGACCTGGAGTACGGTCAACTATACCACTCGTACGGGGTACCGAAATGTCTTTGGGGTAGCCATGCACCCTACCACCGATAATATTTACATAGGTGCAGCGGCAGGAGTGTTTTATTCTACGAATGGAGGAGACTCATTTGTAGAGGTGACCAAACCGACCGATGCTTTGGGAGACCCCGGGAATGCTACAACGATTGCCAAAAGACCGGACGGAGGAGCTAGAGGGGTAGCAGTTTCTCCAGATGGACAATATCTTTATGCGACTTACCAAACACAAGGTGGTGCTACCTATGCAGAAAAAAGATGGGCAATCTACGCTGCAAAACTGAACGCCAGTGGCGTACCGGGAAGTTGGCAGAAAATTATAAACAATCTTCCGGAAACAGCAGAGTGGTATGACCCTAAAGTTGATCCTCGTTCTACGACTTCTCAACATAAGATTCTTTTGGGGACGGTCTGGAATGATAATGCCAATCGTTTGGGATTATGGGAAGGTACGGTAGACCTGGATGCTTCAGGAAATATTACAGCTCATAATTGGACTGACGTACTCAACTTGCCGAAAGCAGGTCGTTGCTATGACTTTGAACCAAGCTGGGAGGTAAGGGATTTCATCGTAAGAACATTCGACTATTCTCCAGCGAGTTGGAGTAAGCATCAGGTGATTTCCATGGGTGGAATGAATGTCTTCCTAACGGATGTAGATGTACCGGAATACCCTTGTTCTTCCTGGAAAGAAGTATATGGAGAAGTGATCTATTATCATAATGGGTTGGCTATGTCACGTGAAAGAGGTTTTGCCTCTCCTTATAGCTACGATGTGGATAGCTATGGTAGTTATATGGTACAAGGAAATGCCGATCATGGATTGCTTCAGAGCTTGGATCATGGGTACTCTTGGACTTCTGAGCATGGTCCTCAGGGAATTACCAATGTGATGTCTGTCTTGACAGTACCTACCAACCCTGCATTAGTATTGATTGATGCCCGTAAAGGATATGGCGCACCGAGCCAGTCGGCAGGAGGATTATATGCCAAAGTCATTGATGAGCAAACCATAGGGGATACTCCAGACTGGGTATTGATTGGAGGGGATATCCCAAATACTGTGGGAACCACCAATGGCCTACCTTCCCGAAACTATCGTGCGATGTCTTATGACCCGAATAATGTGAGTAGGGTATACGTATCAACCAGAGGGAAGAACTGGGGAGGAGAAACAATTGAAGGAGGAGTGTATGTCACAGACGATGTGGTAGCTACGTTTAATGGAACAGGTTCTTGGAGAAAGATCTCTAGCAGTAATATGGCTTACCGTGATATCAGGGATGTTTATGCTGACCCTAATAACAGCAATTACATTTATGCTCGATCGGCAGGGTCAGGAAGTGCCGGAAGTATCTACCAAGGGATTCGACAAACCGATGGAACATACGCATGGACGGACGGAGAAGCGACTTTGCAGAATATCAACGACATGTATGTTTTTGAAAATGGAGGACAGACTTGGTTGGTGGCTTCGGGTACAATTAATGGACAATATGGGATTCACTTGAACAAAAACCCAAGAGCAACCAATTGGAGTGCTGCTAGTAGTTGGGAGTACACAGGGTTTGATATAGCAAAGTCTCTGGAGCTAAGACCAGAGAAGTGGATAGAGCCGAATGAGCCTATTGCTATTCGTGGCTTGGCTGCTTATGAGCAGTATATTGTTGCCATTACGGAGGTGACATCACACAAGAAAGGGCTAGGATGTTTCTTAGGAGAGATTAAGTCGGATGGAACGGTAAGCTGGAGAGACTGGAGTATGGCATCAGGCAATAACCGTATGATCGAAAACCCAACGGCCAATCAGGCAAGGGTAAAGATAGAGAATGGAACACCTTACTTTTATATTGCCTTAGCAGGTACAGGGCCTTGGAGAAGACAATTAGCAACTTCCTGTCTAGAAGTAAGTAAGGCACAGCATACGTTTGGGAATGAAGTAGATAATACGATTATCCCTGTAACTTCGGATCAAAGTTGGACGGTGAGTAGCACAGCTTCATGGTTGACCGCCAATAGAAGTGGTAATTATGTATCGATTTCGGTAACGGAAAATATGGGGGCACAACGAGTCGCTGAGGTAACGATTAATGGTTGTGAAACGAAAATCATTACGGTAAAACAGAATTCGCCAGCCTCTTGTATTATTGAGTTATCTTCAACAACGGCATCTTTTGGGGCAGAAGGAGGGGCTACGACGGTTACAGCAACTTCCGATGATAGCTTTTCGATCACGACAAGTGCCTCTTGGGTGAGTGCGGCGTTGTCGGGTGATCAGTTACAGGTAGCCGCAGCCACCAATACCACCTACAAGGAACGAACTGCAGTGGTGACGCTTACGGGTTGTGGGGAGCAGCAGATTACAGTGATGCAGGATGCTAAAGCCAATGGCAACCCAGTGCAAGGAAACGAGACCTTTACCTTGCTAGGAAATACAAGTGATTGGACCACGGGGGCATTTACAGGAGATGAAGGATTTGTCTGGAACTTTACAATGGCCAAAAAGACGAGTACCATCAACGGCAACACGATCAAGTTGGATAATAGTGAAGGAGGAGCCTTGGAAGGAACCTTGTCGTCAGGAATAGAGTCCTTGTCATTCTGGGCAGCCCCTACTGGAACCGGAAATACAAGTGGGGTAGAGGTATTTGTCAATAATGTTTCGGTTGGAAAATTCAATATTGATAAAGCCGCAGCTCCTCAGCAATTTACGATTGATGGAATCAATGAATCGGCAGTCGCTGACGTAAAGTTTGTAGGATTCAATAATTCAGATGTGCAGTTGGATGATATCAGCTGGGTAGGGTATGGTGAAAGTACAGCATCGATGTACGCGCTTTTGGTGACAAACGGTAATGGAAGTGGAAACTATGAAGCAGGAGAGGTAGTGACCATTATTGCTAATACCCCTGCTGAAGGTGAAGTCTTCGAGGGATGGACAGGAGATGTTACTTATCTTTCAGATGCCAGTGCATTGACGACAACATTGACCATGCCAGCAGCGAATGTGAGTGTTACTGCCAACTATAGCACAGCCCCTCAACCAACCTATACACTTAATGTAGTCAATGGTACTGGTTCAGGACAGTATGAAGTAGGTACAGCGATTAGTATTTCTGCCAATGCACCTGCAGCGGGGGAAGTCTTCGATAAATGGACAGGGGCAGTCAATAATCTGGATGATGCATTCAACCCTATGGCTACGGTAACCATGCCTGCCAATGGTATGACAGTGACCGCAACGTATAAGGCAGTAGAGACCTCTTCTGGTGGAGGATTAGAGACCTTTGACAATTTGCCTATCCTAAACCAGTGGACGGATGGTAGTTTTGTCGGTAATGATAATATTACTTGGAACTATGTGCAGGTGAAGCGTACGTCTACGATCAACGGCAATACAATCAAGCTAGATCATAGTGCAGGGGCAAGTCTATCTGCAACGCTTCCGGGAGGAATGAGTAGTTTGTCTTTTCAAGCCGCACCTACTGGGACAGGTAGTCCAAGTGGAGTAGAGGTATTCATTAATGGGACCTCTATTTTTCAATATACTATCGAGAAGGCATCTGCAGTACAGACCATCACCATTAATAACCTGGAGTATGAAGGGGACGTAGCCTTACAGTTGGTAGGAATGAATACCTCCGATGTACAGTTGGATGATATTTCTTGGACCGGTTTTGAGGTGGTACAACCTACTTATAACTTGACAGTAGCAGGAGGTACAGGTTCCGGTGTTTATGAGGAAGGTAGTGTTGTTACAGTAGTGGCGGATGCTCCGGCAGCGGGAGAGGAGTTTGACCAATGGACAGGAGGAGTAAGTAATCTGAATAATAAATTCGATGCGACAACTACGCTAACCATGCCGGCACATGGAGTAACAATTACAGCTACCTATAAGCCAATCTCGGTGACATCAGATGATGGCCTAGAAACCTTCGACAATTTACCGACCCTGAATCAGTGGACAGATGGTTCCTTTACCGGAAATGATAATATCGTATGGAGCTATGTGCAAGCCAAGCGTACGTCTACTATCAACGGCAATACGATCAAGCTATCCAATAGTGTCAATGGAAGTCTTTCCGCTGATATCCCTAATGGAATAAGTAGCCTAAGCTTCAAGGCTGCTCCTACAGGCACTGCCCAGAAGAGTGGAGTAGAAGTATGGATCAATGGTGTGCAGCAAGGGACTTTTGAGATGGAGGTGAATTCAGGTACAAACATCTTCACATTGAGTAATATCGATACAGAAGGCACTGTCAATGTATCATTCAAGGGGTTCAATAATGCTGACCCTCAGTTAGATGATATTAGCTGGAGCAGTTATACGCTGACTTCTGGCAATAGACTGGATACCAATAAGACTCCTTTTGGCTTGCTAAACAAAGAAGCATCTAAAGTATATCCGACGTTGGTAGAAGATTACTTAACCATTGAGGTGGATAGACCACAGGTTGTCTCTATGATCAGCGTACAGGGTATTGTCGTGAAAAGTCTAGAAGTATCACAAACGACAACGATAGACCTTACGGCACTCCGAAAAGGGATGTATGTAGTGAAAGTAGGAACGGAAGTCTTCCGAATGATCAAGAAGTAAATTTTTTCTGAAGGATAAAGGATAAAGGATTATTTTCCTTCATCCTTCATCCTTCATCCTTCATCCTTCATCCTTCATCCTTCATCCTTCATCCTTCATCTAATTTATTCGCATTTGAAAATCACAAGAGATTAATCCACAGGGTTGTCTTAATTGAGAGGGATATATCATCAGGCTGTTTCTGAATAGAAGCAGCCTATTTACCATTAAACAAAACAATTATGGAAAACCGTTATAGGTCAATATTATATGTTGTGACCGCTTTGTTTTTCATGTGGGGATTTCTGACCTGCATGAATGATATTCTTATCCCTTATCTCAAGGAGATGTTTGAACTGAAATACTGGCAGGCGATGTTGGTACAGTTTGCTTTTTTTGGAGCGTACTTTATTGGTTCATTACTGTATTTTTTACTCTCTCTCAGGATAGGAGATCCGATCAATAAGATAGGCTATCAAAATGGCATCGTATTAGGGTTATTTATGGCAAGTGTAGGATGCTTTCTTTTTTATCCGGCAGCGCTCTATGGAGTTTATTTTTTCTTTTTGATGGCGCTCTTCGTATTGGGCTTAGGTTTTACGATGCTGCAAATTGCAGCCAATCCCTATGTTTCTATTTTAGGGCCTGAGGAAACTGCCTCTTCTCGTCTTAATATGTCACAGGCATTTAACTCCTTGGGAACAACGGTAGCACCTATTTTAGGAGGGTACTTGGTATTTGAATACTTCTTTTCGGAAGGTCTAGGAGGAGAAGCTGTGAAAATCCCGTATTTATTGTTTGGAACAGTCTTTCTACTAATGGCTATTGTTTTTAAGTTGATCAACCTGCCCGAATTCAGCAACAAAGAAACGACTCTGAAAGGGATGCAAGTTTTGAAATTTCGTAATTTATCGTGGGGTACGGTAGCCATTTTTGTGTATGTAGGCGGAGAGGTAGCGATCGGAAGTTTCCTGATCAATTTTATTGGACTAAATGAAATTATGGGCTTGGAAGAAGCGACCGCCAAAAATTACCTGGCGTATTATTGGGGGGGAGCGATGATCGGACGTTTCTCCGGAGCGATTTCCTTAAGTGAAATGAAGACCACCCGAAAATATTTGATGATGATCTTCACTTCGGTGCTTTCTTTTGGGTTGATCTTTAGTATTGCCAGCATCAGCATAGCGGAGGCATGGCCATACTTGTTGGTTATTTTGGTGAACTATGCTGCATTTATTCTGGGGAAGAGTATTGCTGGAAGAACATTGGCTATTTTTGCTGCAGGCATTATCAGTTTGTTGGTGTTAGCTATGTTAACCACGGGAAGTATTGCTATGTGGGCTTTGGTAGGCGTTGGCATTTTCAATAGTATCATGTGGCCCAATATCTTTACGATTGCGATTAGCGGCTTGGGAAAGTATACTAGCCAAGGGGCGTCTTTGTTGGTAATGTCTATTTTGGGAGGAGCCTTAATTCCTCTGCTACAAGGCATCGCAGCAGATGTCATGGGCGTACAGCTATCATTTATAGTTCCTTTGTGTTGTTATTTGTATATCCTTGCCTATGGTGTGATGAGTCACCGATGGAAAAAGGAGGAAGACAAGAAGGAAGAGGAAGCAAATACGAAGGTGATTTCCATGCATTAAAAAAAACATGAATGACCCCATATTAACATTTAAGGGGGGATTCATGTTTTTTTGTTTAAAAAGTGCCTTTATATATTTGAAAACGGCCTTGAAGAATTGCCGTTAAAATTTTTAATCGTAAAAGCGTTAAGAAAATTCCATTGTTTGAGCGTAGCGAGTTTGGAATTTTTAGCTTTTTCGATTAAAAATTAGGCAAATTCTTCAAAGCCTTGATTTTTTTGCTTCGTTTTTTCATCAAGGAAAAAATGAAGAAGCTCATAAAAGGCTTGTGAGATAGCTGTAAAGTGATGAATTCTCAGAAAACTAAGTCATTTGTTAATATGGGATGATTCATGTTTATTTTACACTGCCTCTTCCATCTGAATACACTTCAATCGATATTGCCGCGGAGTCATGCCTGCATACTTTTTAAAGTTGACATAAAAGACAGATTCTGAGCGGAAGCCACTGTCGATCGCTACGGCAAAGTTGGTTAACGATTTTTCCATATCCTTGGACAATATTTTTTTAGCGTGTTCTACCCGCTTTTCATTAATGTATACACTAAAAGATTTGCCGATATGATAGTTCAATAGCTTGGAAAGTAAATAAGATTGTATCTGTAGTTTTTCGGCAAGCATTTTCTCATTCAGCTCCGTATCTAGATGTATACTGTCTTTCTCTACGAGTTGTGCCAGTTTCTTTTCGTAATGTAGCATCAAAGTATCCTCTTCTTTCATATTGTCCGTCACCAAGGTAATGGTAGAGCGAGAAAGTGCCTTAGGATATTTCAAGGCAAAGAACATGGTAACGAAGATAATACTGCTATTAAACACAATGTAGTTTAGCTCTACCACTTCCCTGATCTGCTGGTGTAGTACGTTGGTAGAGAAAGGATGAATCACCGTATGATAGATTAATAACAACAGTGCTACATATAAGGATACTCCAAGGAAAATGGTGAGCACCTTGGGCCAGCGTAACTCTTCTTTTTGCTTGGCATTGGCTACTTTACTGGCCGCTTTGATGGTTTGGTGAGTTTTAAATATGATATAGCTCTTCCAAAGAACGATGGAAAACAGGAGCGCAATATGAAATGGAGATCCTATAAAGGTAGGGAAAGAAAAATTGTCTATAGATAATACATAGATGGAAGAAACCAATAGAGCGATACTGGCAGGGATAAAGTACCAGTAATCCCTGGTTCGTTGCTCACTTCCTGAAAACAAGGAAGTAATATACCAGAAGATCAAGCCGGGAAGAAGTAAGTCCAATACATCTGAGATAAATAGCAACTCTGGAATATCGAGTTTGAGCTTGGTAAACCGAAAGAGGTATTGCAAAAACGTATTGAAAGCCATCGTCAGGAAGACTGCAGAAAGAATTCTGTTTTGGGGTGACTTTTTGATCGTAGCGATTGCCAGGCCCGTGATCGTGCTTTGGATCATGGACCAGAAGAATAGTACAAGTGCCATAGTAGTAAAGTAGTTTTGTGTGATATTAGTTTGATAGTTGTATTGCGTAGCTTTTCAAAATATAAAAATTGGACTTCAAGAAGAAATTTATTGACTGATATCTATGATTACCGTGAGTTCACAAGCGCCATGTGCCCCTTTAACCAAGGTTTGCTCGATATCTGCCGTCTTCGAGGGGCCCGCAATGAATACACCGTATCCGTATTGTTTTTTACAGACCATTTCGTAAGCCAGATGCATATTTTGAACAATCAAAGATTGAGGAAGTACGATGATCATTTTCTCACAAATAGCCGTTAAGGCTCGAGTAGGTAAAGAGTTGTCATCCACCCAAATGGCACCATTCTCAGCAACCCCTATATGCCCTTGAAGAATGACCCATTGATAATTTTCTACTTCTGAAAGCGGTAGAAAAGAATGATCTGAAGCTAAGGTGTCAATATAGGAAGATTGACCAACAAGGGCTTCGATCCATTGCACCTGTTCTTGTGTAGTAGTGATGAGTTGAACGTTGGCGCCTACAGCCTTGAGTTGTTGCACAAATTGTTCTCGCACAGCAGTGATAGGAAGCGATTGCTCAAAGGTGGGAATGTCCGGTTTGGAAACGGAAGGAACCGAAATGTTCTTGAGTTTCTTGAGTAGTTTATTTCTTGTGCTCATGGTGTTGTTGATTTTTGAACCAAGTAGAGAACGTTTGAACAGGAACCTCGGGGATCTCTCTAGATTTGCCCCAAGCGTTAAAGTGGTTATTAATCAGCCAGGAAGGCAGGAGACGTAAGGCTCTTTTTCCGAGTTGTGCGGTAAAATGGTATAGGGAGTAATCTCCCAGCATTTTACCACCTATTTTCATCATCAGGGTTTTCTTGGTGAATAGACTCTTGTCTTTTCCAATGATCTGTCGCCATTTGTAGAGTTGGGTGTCAATATCAATCTTGACAGGACAAACCGCACTACAGGCCCCACAAAGGGTAGAGGCAAAAGGAAGCTGACTGTACTTTTTAAGGTCTTTACCCGGTGAAAGGATTGCCCCTATAGGTCCCGGGATGGTGGCCTCATAGCTATGTCCTCCACTTCTGCGATAAATAGGACAGGTATTCATACAAGCCCCACATCGAATGCATTGCAGACTCGAACGAAAATCCTCTCGATTGAGCTGTTCACTGCGTCCATTATCTACTAGGATAAGGTGAATTTCTCGACCTTTTGAAGGCTTTTTAAAATGAGAACTAAACGTGGTGATAGGTTGTCCGGTGGCACTTCTGGCCAGTAATCGCAGGAACACTCCTAAATCTTTTTGCTCTGGAATCACTTTCTCTATACCCATGCACGCAATATGTAAGTTCGGAAGGTTGGCCCCAAGGTCAACATTTCCTTCGTTGGTACAGACTACGAACTCTCCGGTTTCTGCCACGGCGAAGTTCACTCCCGTAATGGCAGCATCGGCATTTAAAAACTTTTCCCTTAGGTCTTTGCGGGCAGCTTTGGTCAGATAAGTAGGGTCACTGTTTCCTGCCTCCGTTTGCATGGTTCGGTGAAATAGTTCACCGACTTCCTCACGGGTTTTATGAATGGCTGGGAGCACAATATGGCTCGGAGGCTCTTTTGCCAATTGCACAATACGTTCCCCTAAGTCTGTATCTGTTACCTGTATGCCTTTTTGATATAGAAAGGTATTCAATTGACATTCTTCCGTAAGCATGGACTTGCTTTTTACCACCTTGGAAACCTGATGTTTTTGGAGAAGTCTGTATACAATTTGATTATGTTCTTGGGCGTCGGCAGCCCAGTGGACACGAATACCATTTTGAAGTGCTTGCTTCTCAAAAAGCTCCAGGTAATCACCTAATTGACTTAGGGTATGAGCTTTGATTTGGGAGGCAAGAGTTCTTAGTGTTTCCCACTCTTGGATTTGCTGTGCACTGCTATCCCTCTTTTCTCGCACGTGCCATAGCGCCTTGTCGTGCCAAGTTACTTTTTGAGGGTCTTGGTTAAATTGGGCAGCATTACGAGCGTGGTTGATACTATTGGACATATGCGGAAGATTTAACAGAGGATTGTTTTTGTTGAACGGCTTGGTATAAAATTTCAGCCAGATGCATTGTTTTTAGCGGGAGATGATTTCTTTTAATTAATCCATCTAAGTGCATCAGGCAAGACATGTCACCTGACGTAAGGATTTCTGCTCCGGCATTTAGGTAGTCTTGTAATCGATCCATGCCCATTCGAGTAGATAATACTTCTTGGGTAACGGCAAAGGTACCTCCAAATCCACAACACTCATCGGCTCGTTGAGGAGTAACAATTTCAATTCCTTCTATTTGTTGTAATAATACCGCTTGTTGGTTTTCTTCTTTCCCCATTAATTCAGAGCATTTACCTAGTTTTAGCCTTCTTAATCCATGACAACTTTTATGGAGAGCAATTCGCCCATCAAAGAAGCCTTGAATATCATTTTGCCTATTTTGGGAGAAGATAAATTCTGTTAGATCTAAAAATTTCTGAGCGGTATTTTTTAATGGTTTATGGTCTTTCAGTAGGGAGGCGGTATGCTGACGGATATGATAAACACAACTGGCAGAAGGACCCACCACATAATCGTATGCCTCAAAACGAGAAAGAAGTTGGGTAACACTCTTTTTTGATTCACAAGCATAGCCACTATTAGCGAGAGGTTGCCCACAACACGTTTGATGAAGTGGAAAAGAGATCTGATACCCTAAAGTTTTTAGAAGTTCGTAGGTGGCGACGCCTACTTGTGGGTAAAATTGCTCAATGTAGCAAGGAATAAATAAACCAATATGCGGCATGAAAAAATAGTCAGTTACAGGTGAAATAGAATAATTCGTGTCGTTTTTACATTTATACAAATAAAGATAGATTTTTCACAAGAGAGATTCATAAAATGGGAAATGATTTGCACAAAATGATTTAGTTTCTTTTTTTGATGGAGCCTTGTTGATAGAAGGGGAGAAGGGATCATGATCAAAACAATACACTTCCATGAAAGATTTTTTTAAATACTTACTACCCAATCCGGAAGACAAGAAATGGCCTGTTTACTTAACCGTAGCAGGGACAAAGAGAATTAATGAGCACATACTCTATCCTGATGTAAAACATCCTTCCGGTTATTATTTTGATTGGGAAAAAGGAAGGATACTCAAGGAGTACCAATTGAATTATATTTCGGCTGGTAAGGGTGTTTTTGAAACAAAGGACCGTCATTATGAGGTGGAAGCAGGAAGCTTATTACTGCTCCGTCCTAATCAGTGGCATAGGTACCGTCCCGATTCACAGGTGGGTTGGACTGAAAACTATATAGGTTTTGATGGTGAGCAAGCCACAGCATTACTGACACAGCAGACTTTTTATGAAGTAGACCTCCTGTGTCTTAATCCATCCTATCCTTTTCTTGGAACTTTACACCAGCTCTTTGAAGAGGTGCAGCAGGAGCAGTTTGGGTACCAACAAGTAGCAACGGGATTATTGTTGCAGTTTCTGGGACAGGTCATTGCCGCGAATCAGTTAGATAATATTGAAACTGGACAAAAGACAGCCTTGATTCAGAAAGCAAAGATACTATTAAAACAGCATTTACAGGAAGAAGTAGATATGCAGCGCTTTTGTCAGGAAGAAGGAGTATCCTATTCCTATTTTCGAAAGAGCTTTAGAGAGTATACCGGATTTTCACCTCATCAATATCACTTGCATTGGAAATTACTAAAAGCCAAAGAGCTTTTACTGGTGGAGAATAAACAGGTAAAAGAAGTGGCTTATAGCTTAGGATTTTCCTCTATTCATTACTTTTCCAGGTTGTTCAAGCAAAAAATGGGCATGAACCCTACGGAGGTGAGGAAGGGGTAGGCAGCGTATCGTGACACTGCGGTATGTTGATATTACTATAGCCTTGTATTTTCCTAAGAAAACCATAGCACTTTACCCCTATCCTTCGTATCTTAAGGGAAATTGCACCCTTCCTCTGTAGATTACATTAACTATCAGGGACAAGTGAATAATCAGTCACCCAAGCCCATTTACGGATTTAATCGCAGGGAAGTACTTCTGGAGCAAGGTCACATATAGTGTAGAGTCCATTGCATGGCGTCTCTGCTATTGCTAAACTCATTAACGGATATAATTATCTTCTGGAGGTAACCCTTTTTTAATACCAAGGTGATGTAATCAGGATAGGAAGAAAGCAATTCAAATACCTTGACAGAAAATCGTTATTTTTCTGCCCTGTTTTTCACGTGCCTTGGTGAAATGAGGTAGCTTTTTCGTTCTTTTTTTGGTGTTTCATATAGTGTCTTCTAGATTAGTAGCATAGGAGTATTCTTAGAATCATTATCTTCTCTTAATTGAAAATATTGGCCATTCCTTTGAGCAAATTATATATTAGGTGTTATGCGTTTTCAGCATAGGAACGGATTTAATCTCATAGGAATTTTTCGGAGCAGGATCATATATAAATTGGAGTTCGCAACTCATTATCGAAGATTTGATGTCTATCCGATTGTGTGCCAGTTACTCATCATTAAAACCCAGGATAATGAAAACTGAATACACGTATTTTGTAGGAGTTGATGTTTCCAAAAGTTGGTTGGATTTCTCTCTGATTCAGGAAGGAAAAGAGTTGAAGAAAGGAAGGGTAAACAACAACCTGAAAGGGGTTCGTGAAATATTGGAAGCACTAAAGGAGCAAGGTGTCACGACGGTAAATACATTGTTCATTGCGGAGCACACAGGTAGTTACAGTGATGTACTGAGTATTACGGTCGCCAGTAAAAAGTATAAGCTTTGGATGGTTACGCCATTGGAGTTGAAGTTGAACAGCGGTACCCAGAGAGGAAAGAGTGATCCACTGGATGCGTTTAGAATGGCTGATTTCTGCATGAGACATCATGATAAGGCTAAGCTATGGAAAGTGCCTTCTAAGACCATGAGGTACCTTAAAAAGTATCAGGCGCAGCGAAAAGCACTCATAAAAGCGAGACATTGTCTGTTACGATCTTTGGATAGCTTATCAGAAGGGACTACGAAGCAAATGGGTAACGACCTAAAGCGAAACTTCAACAAGTCCATCAAGGCATTAGAGGCGGATCTAAAGAAGTTAGATATACGACTGGAAGAGTTAATCAGGAATGATGAAGAGTTGAAGAGACTGGTCGAGTTAGCGACGTCCGTGCCAGGAATAGGAGAAACTACAGCAATAGCACTACTGATTGCTACCGCTGGGTTTACCAAGTTTCAAAATGCAAAGCAACTTGCCTGTTACGCCGGAGTGGTTCCATTTTCATACAGCTCAGGAAGTAGTATCAGAGGCACTGGAAAGGTCTCCAAGAAGTCTGATAAGTTATTGAAGTGCTTGCTCTATATGGGCGTCCGGTCTGTGATACAGATACCCGGTGAATTACAGGAATATTACTATAGGAAAATTAAGGAGGGGAAGCATCACATGAGTGTGGTCAATGCCATTAAAAATAAATTGATTCTAAGAGTTTTTGCTTGTGTGAGGGATGATGTGAAATATGACAAAAATTATAGTCACTCGCTTGCATAAGCCATATAAATCCATTCGGGGGGAATATCACTGGTCTTGTTGTTAGTAAGCCTTCTGAGCCTTTTAAGTATACTTATAATGGGAAGGAGGAGCAGGAGGAGACTGGTTGGTTGGATTATGGCGCTCGTAACTATGACGCTAGTGTGGGGAGATGGTTTGGGGTGGATCCGTTGGCGGAAATGTATTATGCTAATTCTCCGTACTCATATGTTTTAAATCAGCCCACAAATGCAATAGACCCAGATGGAAAACTCGTAATTTTTATTAATGGTAATCATTTTGGGGATGGTGGTAAAAGTAATTATTGGAGAACATATAAGAATGTTAGACATGGATACTTAGGAGCCCAAAGATCCTATTCCTACAGAAAAAAACAAGTTGGAGTTGGTTTTGATCAAGCAGTAATGAATCATTTCAATGATTATAATAGTATCTACAAAGATGGGGCCCTAGGTGGATATGCTCCGTTTAATATTAATAATTCTTTAAGCCCATCAAGTAGAGAAAACACTGGTTTTTTAGCTGGTCTTAAAGAGGCTGAAACCATCATTAATAACTTAAAAAGAGATAAAAATGGAGCTATAATTGAAGCTATTAGGATTATATCTCATAGTATGGGAGGAGCGTATGCAAAAGGCTATATAAAGGCACTTTTAGCATACATAAAGCAGCATGATATTGTAGGTGTCAATATTTATGAGTATGACTTTGCTCCATTTCAACCCACTGAACAAACAGCTGTAGATGGGATCCCTACAATTCAGTATTCTCACTCAAAAGATATACTAGCTGGAAATAAACCAATAAAAGGTGCTGCTCAAGCTGACACAAGTAGTGATGAAAGTCAAGGACATTCTATTCACGATTTTTTTAATCAAATTCAAAACTTACCTGAAGGCGAATATCAAGTTGTCAATGGTAAAATTGTTCCAAAAAATTAACATTCATGAATTATTTGGCATTGATAATTTCTATCCTCATTTCAGGAGGCTGTTTATGGAGAATGTTATTACCATCGTGTGGCTTTAACTTCATCCCATTTGCTATACATCAAGCATTATTTCGAGGTCTGATTGATGAAAGTGTATTTATAATAGGCTTTGATATAGTTGCATGTATCATATTGTGTGTAATTCTATATAAAACACTTATATACTGGATCTTCCCTTTACTACAATAGGATTTTCCTCATTCACCCCATTCATACACAGTATATCTGAATAGGCAATATCAATGGAAGGCTAGCTATAAACAGTTAGCCTTTCTTTTTCACCCATTGTCAGAACAGGGTCTTAAGGACCTGTTTTCACACAGTATACCTGAATAGGTAATATTATGGAAGGCTAGTAAAATAGCTAGCCTTCCACTTTTTATAAAAACATATTTGTTGGTCCAAGATTCATCTTGTACCCAAAATGACGAAAGCATTTGCTTTCGAGTCGCCTATTTTAGAGCAATTCGGAATCGTTACACGACGTGCATACTTCTGTCATTTCTAGTCCAAGTTGAAACTTGAACTAGCATCATTCAATAAGACAGACACATCACTGCAAGTCTCTTGTACACTACATTTATCCTTGGGGTTACTTATCAAAACTCCAACTAGGTAACTCAGATAGGGGTGGGATTCACCCCGTCACTATACGAAACACGGCGATTTTTTATTCGATCTATCAATCCATCACCAACCTCCATTTCCCATTCCTACCATCCGAGCGTAGACGCTCGTCGAAAGCGCTTTTAGGTCGTAGCGTGGACGCTACGACCAGTGTCTACCATTACTCAACAGAGCGAAGCTCTAATCAACGGGCGCAGCCCACTCAACCAGCCGCGCAAGCGGCCTCAACGATAGTTATGGCCTTCTAGCCCCACTACCTCGGAAAAGCAGCAGCCATCCCCCCATCGACATTGATAATATTCCCTGTACTCTTATGAAGAATCCCTACCAATGAGAATACCCCATTCGCAATATCTTCCGGTAATATAATCTCGTGTAGCAGGTTACGTTTAGCGTAATGTGCAGGAAGCTCCTCCACCGTGATGCCGTATGCTTTAGCCCTTCCTTCGGCCCATTTACCTTCCCATATTTTGCTGCCCACAATCACGCCATCGGGGTTAACGGTATTGACACGAATCTTGTCTTTACCTAATTCTGCTGCCAGTAATCGAACCATATGTTGCTGAGCTGCTTTGGCGGTGCCGTAAGCAATATTATTTGGACCAGCCACCAAGCCATTCTTGGAGGCGATGCTAATCAGGTCTCCTCCCATGTCTTGCTTACGCAGTATTTTTACCGTCTCTTGTGCTAGGTTGAACTGTCCTTTGACCAATACCTCTGATAGGATATTCCAGTCTTTTTCGGAGGTATCCTCCAAAGGTTTAGAGATAGCGAGTCCTGCCGAATGCACCATGATATCAACACCACCAAAGGCTAGTGCAGTGGCTTCCATAGCCTGTGTGATAGCTACTGGGTTGGTGACATCACAAACGACTGTAGCGGCTACATCTTGTGGGTAAGTGTCGAGGGCTTCTTGCAAACGTTCTTCCGAGATGTCTGCCAGTACGACATTAGCGCCTTCTTGGGCTAGCTTATCTGCGATGGCTTTACCGATCCCTCCTGCAGCACCCGTCACAAAAGCAATCTTGCGAGACAGAGGCTTTTCTGCTGGCATACGTTGCAATTTAGCTTCTTCCAGTAACCAATATTCGATATCAAAGGCTTCTTGACGAGGTAGGGAAGTATAAGAAGAGATCGCTTCCGCTCCTTTCATTACATTAATGGCATTGATATAGAACTCGCTGGCAACTCTTGCTGTCTGTTTGTTCTTTGCAAAAGAGAACATACCGACCCCAGGATACAAGATAATAACAGGATTGGCATCCCTTACGGCAGGACTGTTTGCTCTTTTGTGGGTGTTGTAATAGTTTTGGTATTCTGTACGATAGGCTTCAAACGCTGCTAGTAATTTATCCTTGATTGCCTGAGCATCGTCCAGATCTTCATCTTTCTCTAATGGAAGTACCAGTGGCTGAATCTTAGTACGCAGGAAGTGATCTGGGCAAGAGGTACCTAATGGGGCAAGACGTTCCAGATCATGGCTGTTGACAAATTCCAGTACACGCTCATCATCGGTAAAATGACCAATCATGCTTTTTTCGCTGGAACATAGTCCACGGAGGATAGGGGCTATTTTGGCAGCTTGTGCTTTTCTTTGCTCAGCAGGAAGTGAAGTCATCTTCTCACCTCCAAATACCGGACGTTTTTTCCCAAGGTTACTTTCGATATAAGCCGAAGCTTCTTCGATCACCTCCAGACTGTTCAAGTAACATTCGTAAGAGGTATCGCCCCATGTAAATACACCATGACTTCCCAGTACAATCCCTCGGATCGACGGGTTTTTCTCTAAACACTCTTCCAGTTGAAGTGCCAGGTCAAAGCCAGGACGTTGCCAAGGTACCCATCCCATGCGGTCTCCCCAGATTTCTTTGGTAATGGCCTCACTATCTGACGCCGCAGCGATAGCGATCAGAGCATCAGGATGCAGGTGATCAATATGTTGGAAGGGAAGCAACCCGTGAAGTGGCGTATCGATAGAAGGAGCCTTGCTTTCCAGATCATAGATACAATGATCAAAAAGTGCAACCATTTCGTCTTCTTGCTCAATGCCTCTATAGACTTTTTTGAGATTTCTGAGACGATCAGTATATAGCCCTGCAATACCTTTTCGGGTGAGTGTACCAATATCTCCACCAGAGCCTTTTACCCATAGTACCTCTACTTCTTCACCGTTCAAAGGATCTTTTTCCATGGTCTTGCAACTGGTGTTGCCTCCTCCATAATTGGTGATGCGTAGGTCTGCCCCTAAGATATTTGAGCGATATAAAAATAATGCGACCTCATCTCCTTGCATAGAAGCAGCTTTTGCTTCATCCCATAAATAATCGACGTGATTGAATGTTTGTATTTCCATGTGGTATTCGGTTTGATTTCTAAAAACTACACGGTAAACATTCCCATTTTTCATTAGCCTTCCCTTCGCATTTTTAATTTCAAAGAAAGAAATATCAGGACATAGAATCTAAAAACTCTACTTTTTTAAATCCATAGCCTAAAGGAGCCTACAGTGCCTAATTTGGAGGTATTCATGAGAATATGTTCAAAAACAAAAATATAGATAGTATGCTGACAGCAGATCAATTTTATGACAAGGTACTGGGTGGATGGATCGGGAAATGTGCCGGAGGTATTTTGGGAGCCCCTATAGAAGGATATAAGCGTTTTAATGATATTCAGCTAGACGATTCATTATTTGAAAGCAATTATCCGAATGACGATCTGGATCTACAGATTCTATGGTTGGATATGGCAGCCAAGAAAGGGGTGAAGATTCGGGGAGGAGACTTCAGGGAGCATTGGAAAAACCATGTAGATTTTCCTTGGAATGAGTATGGAATTGCTACCAGGAATATTCGGGTAGGTTTAGATCATCCTGATACAGGTCGTATCAATAATACTTATTGGAATGAGAGCATGGGGTCACCGATTCGAAGTGAGTTGTGGGGAATGCTTTGTGCCTTTCATCCAACTCAGGCTGCTTTTTATGCCCGTATTGATTCTCAATTGGATCACCATGGTTTTTCAGATGATGCAGAGGCGTATTGGGCAGCTTGTGCTGCACTTGCTTTTGGGATGGAGGATATACCGACCATCCTTCAAGAAGGGTTGAAGTATATTCCTAAGGAAAGTGTTTGTGCGAATCTGGTGAAGGATGTAATGGAATGGTATAACACCTATGGGGTAAAGGTGACTAGTGGGAAGATCAAAAGTGCTTACGGGGATGCGGACTTTACTTCTGCTCCTATGAATGTGGCTTATACGGTATTGTCATTACTACTATCGGAAGGTGATTTCGATAAGCTTATTCAAGCCTTGCATTTCGGGCACGATAGCGATTGTATTGTGGCAACGGCAGGAGCACTGTTGGGAATTGTGAGAGGAGCGAAGGAAATCCCCGAACTATGGAAAACGAGAATTGGCAATGATTTGATGGTGAGTCCTGAAATTAAGGGGGTAGAGGTGCCTGATACCGTTACGGCATTGACAGAGAAAACCTGTCAGGTGGCCAGGACTTTCCAGCATTACTTCGGAAATAAAACCATGATCAATATTGTTGCGGAAGAATGCATTACTTTTGAGCGGTCTTATACCTTAATCACGGAACTTGGAAAGCAGCCGACTTTTGGACATCAAGACACAGGATTGATCATTGCGGTACGAGTGGAAAGTCAACAGCAAAAAGAGCAATCATTAACGATCCGATTAACTTCTGATGCATTTGCTCAAATTGATGAGGCAAAGGTATTGCTAAAAGCAGAAGAGGAGCAAGAGTGTATTTTTGAAATAGTCTTGAAGGAGGAGTATACTCCTGAAGGTTGCTATATTCCATATCAAGTGGAAGTAATAGACTCCAATGGTAAGGAGCAATTATTTGAGAGAGGGATCCCTTATTATGGGAGCTGGACCCTTTTAGGCCCTTTTATTCAGGATGATCCTGCTTTGGAGCCAATGGATGGGACGTATCCCGATCATGGCTTGAGCAGTATGCCCTCCGCAGTTTACATGAATCATGACCGTCAGTTATCTGACAATGAGTTTGTTTCTTTTGAGATGTTGGAAGAGATACTACAGTCTCCAGCAGAACAATCCTTTATGGTTCAGGAAATCTACCCTGATAGTTTTGAAATAGATCTGGGAGAATATTTCTACGGAAAAGGCGAACGAACCTTATATTTACTTACGGATATTTATTCAGAAAGTGAAGTGAAGAAATGGCTTTGTGTAGGAAGCAGTCAATGGCTTACGGTTTGGTTGAATGGGGAGAACATACATCATAATACCCGATTGCAAAGAAGATGGCCTTCCACGGATTATATGTCTTTGGATTTGAAAGAAGGAGTGAATCGCCTGATGATTCGTCTGGATTGTGTGCATGATGATTATAAGGTAAGTATAGGGTTAAAAGAGCACCCTGAAAAACATCCGCATCAAAGCCAATGGGAGACAGTACTTAATTTCAGTTCTCCGCTGATCAGTGAACATTCCACTTTACTAATTGCTGAATAAAATGAAGAGATATGTATTAGTAGTCGCTTTATGGGTAGGGTGTGGGACGTTGCTTCTTGCCCAAAAAGTTACCTTGGGAGCGCTTAGGGAAATCAACCCTTTAATGATTGGCGTGAATGCCAATATGACCAGTTGTCCAGACCCTCAAAATAACCCTAAACTTATTCAGGCGATCAAGACCTTAGGGGTAAAGACCATTCGTTACCCAGGCGGAACGATAGGTAATTATTGGGACTGGGATACTGGTTGGATAGACACAAGCATTCCGGACAGTGTAATGATCCGCTGGGTAGTGACACAGGGCATACGTGAGCAAGAGACTCGATATACCATAGAGAAGTTTGCCTCTTTGGTACAGCAGACACAGACCAGTCCTGTATTTATGCTTAATATGCTTTCTAAAGACCTGGGACATTCCATTCGAAACTTGAAGAAGGCAGAAGCATTGGGGTTGGATATTAAATACATTGAGTTGGGAAATGAGCTGTATTTTGACTTGCCTTTACCCCGTACCGTATATCCTACTCCAGAAGAGTATGGACAAACCTGCCAACGTTGGATTGAAGCACTCAAGAAAGAGTTTCCCGATGCCCGTTTTGCCGTAGTAGGCACGACTATGCGTCGACATGATCGTCAGAAGGACTGGACAAATAGGGTATTGGCGCATTGTCCCTTGGCTGATGCGGTGACATTCCATAAATATAGTCCTTCCAGTCTGGATGGAAGACAGGAACGTGTCCGTATTAGTGCAGGATCAGAAGGACTAGCAGATCATACGACAGCAAGTAGAACACGACCTGACTCTTTCGCAACACATCAGGATTGGGAGCGGGTATTGCTTCAGGATGCAAAAGCACAGGCTAATATGTGGATCACTACAAGAAATAATGTGCTGACGTATCAAAAGATGAAACTCAAAAAGGATCTTCCTCTCTGGGCAACAGAGTTTAATATGAGGGACGATCACTCCTTGGTGCTGGACAGTTGGGCGCAAGCCTTAATCTTATCCATTTACTATTTTGAGTTTTTGGAGGCAGGGGTTGAGATAACCAATGTACATAACCTGATAGGAGACCTCTTCGGCCAGATCTATACCCGGGATGTACGTAAAAAGCCAGGAGTAGGCTCTCTGTATGAACTGACCGCCGGAGGAATAGCAACGGCTCTTTTTGCAGAGGCAACAACAGATATGACCGCAGGAGCGCCTTTACAGTTTTCCTCTAATATGTTATTGGAAAACGATAGGGGAGAGACGATAGAAGGCGTGAGGGGATGGTATTTTGAAAATGAAAAAGGAGAGAAGAAAATGGTGTTGGTCAATTTTGGAAATGAACCCTTCAAATGCTCTTTCAGAGAGTTTTCTGGAAAAAAGAAAGTGGAAATTTATTCTGATGATTTAGCACATCATCCAGCAGGCTTTTCTTCCCTGAAGAATATCTCTACAACCTGTCGGAGAACTCTGGAAATGCCGCCTTTTTCAGTGGCTATGGTACATTGGGGAAATAAAGAATTATAGGATTAGATGAACCCAGAACTTACCATTTTCCTGAGTAAGAGCTTGTTTGGAATACTGATTTAGATAGAGAAAATTTCTATAACCTGTTCAAATTGATTCAAATTTGAGAATAATAGTGGTTCTATTTGTCGAAAATTTGAGTCGATTTGACCAGTGATTAGAGGAATTTTCTATCTGAAGACGTATTCCAAACAAGCTCTAAGTTCTGGGAGTTACTATTATTTTGACCTAGCTGTAGTCTCCATGCTGTCAAGAGGCGACCTGACGGAATCTCCTTGATGAACTAACATTTTTAATAAGTCATATTGCTCGCCAACAGCTTGTATACTCATGCTATTGTCTCCTTTTAAGTGTTGATCAAAGAAAGAGGTAAGCAACTTAGTGACGATCTCCATACCTAGATAAGGATTAATAGCTCCTGTTCCTGCAACAGAGGGGATGGGAATCATAAATGGAATATCCATGAAGTTGGGGTGACCAGATTGGAGTAAGGTACATTCATAAAAATAATCGGTACTCTTTTTCTTGTAAATATGGGCATTGATATCTTCATGATCTGCGGGCCAATCTGCAGAAACGTAGAGGAATGGAACGCTATAGTTGCGGTCAATCTTATCTCCCCATTGTATGCCATCAAGATTAGCGGCAGCTTTAATACGTCCATCTTTTAGGGTAACATTCCCTGCGGCTCCTCCTCCAACGGAGTGCCCAAAAACACCAATTCGGGTCAGGTCAAGTTTGTGCTTGAACTTTCCTTCTGTATTCCATTTTTCAAGCAGGTTTAAGGTCGTGACCATATCATTGGCCCAACGATCTTGTATACGACCTTCGAAGTAGTTTTTAGCGGCTTCTCTAACGATCGGATGTCTTTCTTCGTAAGGCAAGTCATTTTTGAAAGCATCAATAATAGGCCCCACTACCTCCATGGCATCAGCACCAATGGTCTGTTGGTAAGCATAGTCGAAATAATGCACCCTTCCATCAGGAAGCGTTACTCCCAAGCTTTCGTAGGTGTGATTCATATTAATGATGATATATCCTTGACTTGCTAACTCTGTCAATAGGGCATAGTACCCGGTTGCTTTGGAGCCATATCCATGAGAGAAAATTAAGACTGGAAATGAGGTCTCTTTAACCGGAATATCTGGGTAAACATACGTTTGCACCTTATCGAGGTAATTCAATAGGGTGGGAGGTAGTCCATATTTCGTTGCGAAGCCGGCCCTACTTCCTGTGTCGACATAGGGCTCATGCTCTATGCTTTTTGTATCAACATCCCCAGGATACCATATTTTGTATAGCAACTCCCTTTTGTCGTTGGGGTCAGCCGTGATTTCTTCCTCTTGCTCTGTTTGAACATAAATAGAGGAAGTTCCTACGGAGTACGGTCCCCTGGGTTCGGGTAATGAGAATACGGGTAGGGCCATGGGCAGCACCCAGCCGATTAGTAATACTATAATAGTCAACGCATATCCCGCAATTCTAAGTCCCCATTTTTTTGGAGTATCCTCCGTGTTGAGCTGATACAAACGCCACCCAAGGATAGCACTCATGATATAGGCAGGGATCATTTGCCAGCGGTAACCATCAATGAGTAGGTGTAAGCCCACAAAAACGCCCAGTAGTAATAGAAGATAATTTGCAGGAATATACCTGATGAGTAATCGTTTGGTAAAAGGTATACCACTGACAAAAAATAAAAGGATGAATTCAACAGTTCCCATTGGCTTTTGAAGTTTAGGTTTGAAGAAAAATATTTCTTACAAAACTCTTGGGAAAAGGCAGAGATAGCAAGGTAGAATCCGTGATAAAAGCGGTCATTTGTCGAAAAAAAGGCTGTTTTAGATGGCCTAGGGTGAGAAAATACCATGATAGCATCGCAGAACGTCGATCAATGGGTTTTCATGATTATAAGGGGAAAGTTTATAAAAAACGCTCCTTCAACTCCGGTGTCGGTATGCGACAAGCATCACTTTTACCAAACCATTTGTACCGATTCTTTGCAATCCAGTTATAGACCCCATCTCGTATAAAACGTGGGACAATGATAAAACCATAAAACAACGGCCATGCTCCCTTCAGCTCTCGAGCGATATGCAAGGCAGCGGTAGATTTTTTATAGAGTTGACCATTTTTGAGTAATACCACACTATCCAAGGAGACTTCTGCTATACCATTTTGCTGCAATACTTTTTCTCCTTCCTCTGATTGTAAGGAAGCAAATTGAAATTTACCTTTAGGGTCTCTGTCAATAATAAAGTTGACGGTCCCGTTACAAAGATTACAAACACCATCAAATAGAATCACTTTAGTAGTCATAGATATAAAACTTAAGTGTACCAACGTTGTTCATACCACTACATGGCGTATGTTAGCTGAACTTCGCTCGTTGATGATGTTTAGTTGTTCTTTTCTCTATTTTTTTTGAATAAAAAAACAACTAAATACTATGAGCGAGCGAAGCTCAATTAAACATTATGAACAATCACAAATAGAACGATCTAACAATAAAAGTAAAAAGTTTTGAGAATTGTTTTTTTAGATGCCCAAACAATGGGAAATATTGATTTCTCTTCTTTGGAGAAAATAGGAGATTTGACACTGTACAACCACACCCTTCCGCATGAAGTAGAAAAGCGAATAGAAGGTGCTGAGGTGGTGATTACCAATAAAGTAAGAATAGAGAAGAAGCATATAGATGGAGCCAAAGCGTTGAAGCTAATATGTATCGCCGCTACAGGAATGAATAACGTAGACCTTCAGGCAGCAGAAACTGCAGGAATTCCTGTACGCAATGTGGTGAACTATTCTACCGAGAGTGTCGCTCAGTTTACGATAGGCTTACTGTTGGAGCTGGTCAATAATACGGGGTATTACCGACAGTATATGCAAGGGACAGATTACGCAGAGCAACCTTTGTTCACCCATATAGGTCCGGGATTTTTTGAGCTAAAAGATAAAGTACTAGGAATTATAGGGTTGGGGAATATTGGTCGCCGAGTAGCCGAAATGGCAGGGGCCTTTGGGATGAAAGTGGTATACTACTCTTCATCAGGAGAAGACCGTAGTAAGGCTTACCAACGTTTGGAGCTGGATGATCTTTTGGAGCAAGTAGATATTTTGAGTATACATGCACCTCTTAATGCACATACAGAAGATCTATTAACCTTCTCACGATTGCAGCAAATGAAGTCAACGGCTTATTTAATCAATACAGGAAGGGGAGGGATTGTCAACGAAGACGATCTGGTGAAGGCGATTGATCAGGAGGTGATTGCAGGAGCAGCGGTAGATGTGTTCACCCAAGAGCCACTTCCTTTGTCGCACCCTTATTATCAATGTGAAAAGAAAGAGCGATTGCTACTTACGCCTCATATTGCGTGGGGAAGTAGTGCTTCTAGGCAATTGTTGCTGGAAAGGATTGTGGAGAATATTGAAGAAGGTGTGTAGGGGGGGTATAACTATCCGAATTAATGAAGAATGAATAATTATGGGACACTGTCGTGGTGTCCACGCTATGACGACACTGGTCCGACACTGGTCTTAGGCTCCAGCCTAAGACCTAAAAGCGCTTTCGCCGAGCGTCCACGCTCGGCTGGTATGAGTGGAAAAAAGAGATTGGTGATGGATTCATAGGTCCAATAAAAATCGTCTTGTTTCGTAAAGTGACGGGTTGATTAAGGTTGAATAATTAACCGACAGTTGAGACGGCTTACGCCGCTGGTTGAGTGGCACTATGTGCCGTTGAGTAGCCCTTCGGGCTGTTGAGATTTTGCAGTACTACTCTTTCTCAACAGCCCGAAGGGCTACTCAACGGAGCAAAGCTCCACTCAACGGCACGCAGTGCCACTCAACAAAGCGAACTAGCAGTATGACGGTTAAATATTCAACCTTAATAAGCCCTAGGCTCTTCAAGAAGTGCCACTTCGTGGCGATCTATTCTAACGTATCTCTCACAAAAAGATTGAATTGATAACCGCAAAGCGGTATCTCTAAAAGAGCCTGGGGTTTTAACCCTAGGCGAGGGTGGAGATAACTACTGTGTCGGTTAATTATTCAAACTTAATAAACCCGCCCCTATGTGATGTCATCCTTTCAGGGTTTAGGTAGCATACAACCCCGTTAGAGGTGATATTTATTAGCTGTGATCAATGGACATTAGTTCAAGGGGTGTCCTTGGACTGGAAATGATGAAAGCATACATGTCGTGTAACGATTCCGAATTGCTTTAAAATAGGTGACTCGCAAGCAAATGCTTCCGCCATTTTGGGTACAAGGTAAACCTTGCACCAACATGCTTTTATGAAAAATGGAAGGCTAGTAAACAGAGCTAGCCTTCTTATTATCTTTGGATATATTAGATGCTAATGGACTTAATTAAGTAGCTCATCTTTTATGACATCTTTTTCTATAGAAACTTTAATAAGTTTACCATTTATTTTTATTAAAAATTGATAGTTGTTGATCCATTTTTCTATAAGAATGTTATTCTCTTCTCTACTTTGTATTTGATACTTATTTAATAGGCTATCCAAAAGTATTTCTCTTGACCATTCAACTTTAACTTGAGTACCTTCAATATCTAATACTAACTTATCTATATAGATATCTTAGCCCCCAATATAACTGGAGTTAAATTTTAGATCATTAAAAATTTTAACTTTGCGTT
>NZ_BAABJX010000032.1:0-211050 GCF_039543525.1 Algivirga pacifica | reverse complement strand
TACGCACGGTTCTGTGAGAGGGATGAAGTTAGGGAGAGTCCCTAACTTTACCCTACTCGATCAAAACAAATCAACGATTCAACTAGCGAGCACAGCGAGCCTCAACGATTTAACATCTAGAGATAGTTATGGAGGGTTTTAACAAGCAGAACTAAGGTGCGATTTATCCCGTCACTTTACGAAACACGGCGATTTTTTATTCGATCTATCAATCCATCACCAACCTCTATCTCCCATTCCTACCACCCGAGCGTGGATGCTCGCCGAAAGCGCTTTTAGGTCGTATCATTACATGACGTGCGGAACGCTACGACCAGTGTCGGGTAGTTTAGGTAGGTAATCATAAAAAAAGGATACCCCTCCTGAGGTATCCCTGTTTCATTCATTATCCAAAATGATTATTGAAAATTAATCATTGAAAATTGAAAATTGAAAATTGAAAATTAAAAATGCACTTCCAACGTCAAACTCATCGTTCTTCCCTCTGAAGGAATGATCCCTGGGCCTGGGTAACCAGTGGCTCTTCGGGTGAAGTACATATTGTTCGTTAGGTTATTGATGTTGCCTTCAATCACTAAGAACTTGTACTGATAGCTCATGGATAAATCTGCTACATAGTAAGAAGGAATCAGACCTTCTACTTCAGTAGGAGTCCACTCGGCATTGGTGGCATCGGTATAATGTTCGTGCGTATACCCAAACTGCAAGGATGTTTTAAAGTTATCGTACTTGTACAGTAACCCTGTTTTTAAGTTAATTGGAGGAACTTGCTCTACTTGCTTGTTATTGATGGCATTATTGTCTGTATTGACATAACGAGCGTTGGTCAACGATAGGTTGGTGTAAAGACTTACCTTTTGCTTGTCGGCAGAAGGGGCGTTGAACACTTCCATAAAGTTGATTTCTCCGAAGGCTTCCAGTCCTACGTGGATAGAGTTGGCTACGTTGGTTCTGAGGCGGTAAGCATCGTAGTTCTCGTCTACGACATATATATTACCGATCTTATTATTGTATTTCAGGAAGAAGGTACTTACGTCGAAGGTCACTTTCTTGTTTCCTCCACGAATCCCCAGGTCAAAGTTATACCCTCTTTCATCCATGATGTTTTCGTCCACCACTAAGTTAGGGTTGTTGACCCTGATATCATTAAAATTGATCGGGCGATAGTTTTGAGAGAAGTTACTATACACCTCTAATGCGGCGTTTGCACGGTAACTTACCCCTATACCTCCAATCAGTACCGGGCGGGTAGATCGCTTGTCTTCGTATACTTTGAAGGTAGAATCCATTGCTAGACCAGTCTCTGGGTCCGGTACCAAAATCTTGTCTTGGTAATATCCTTTAGCATCTGTAGCGATATACTCCAAACGTGCTCCCGGTGTGATGCTCAAACGATCAGTGACATTGAAGACGTTCTCCACAAAGAAAGATAGGTTCGTTCCTTGAAAGTCAAAATCAGAGTCCTCTACATTGTTAGGGTGTAGAAAATTAAATTCTGGTTTCTCGCTTGGAGAAGCATCGCCTTGCATACGGTGTGTGTTACCTCGGAAGTAACGTACTCCCGTCAGGAAGGCTGCAGGTCTACCGTTCACTTGGTAGCGATACAGTAAACGAAGTTCCTGCCCAAAGTTGGCAAAATCGTCAGCAAACAGGTTACGGTTCTCATCAATATTGTCTGGGCGATCAATACGTTGCAGGTTGCCTAGGGCGTCTCTACCACCGATTAATCCAAAGTTTCTTAAGTTCAGGGAAAGGTTTTGGTTGAATTTATAGTCTACCGTAAGGGCAAACAAGTTCCAGTCTACCTGAAACCAATTTCGGTTACGGTAGGAAAGTCGAGGGTCTTCTTCAAATTGAACTCTGGTTAATCCTCCTGCCTGTTGTGCCAGGTAGGACATATGGGTATACTCACCTTTAATGGAGAGTTTTTCTGTAGGGTGGTAGCTGAGTGTACCATAGTACATATCCAGGTCAAAGTCCGAGTTTTCTCTCCACCCATTTCCTTGTTTATGCTGGTAGAAGGTGTAGTAATGGATTTTTCCTTGCTTTCCTTGTAAGGCGTTAAACGAATTAAAGAAGCCGTAGCTTCCACCACTTTGCCTTAGTTGTACGTGTATAGGTTTATTGCTGTCTGAACCGTCTTTCATGACAAAGTTGACCATTCCACCAAACTGAGGACCGTATTGCAAAGAAGAAGCTCCTCTTACGATTTCAATTTTCTTAAGTCCTTCTACTGGAGGGGTGTAATAGCTTTCCGGATAACCTAGTGGATCGGCACTGATATCGTAACCATTTTGCCTTACGTTGAAGTTGGAGGTACGGCTGGGGTCCAATCCACGAGCACCAATACTCAATTGGATACCGGCTCCATCGCTTTCCCAAATATTGAGGCCCGGTACTTTCGCATATACCTGACGGGCATTATTGGAGGCTTTATTGGCTGAAAGGGATTCGGCAAGGATTACCTCATTCTTCTTGGCCTCATAAATAGCGGATTTTTCTACGGCCTGTAAGCGAACAATATCGGATTCATATTCCTCGCTGACGACCACTTCATTCATTTGCTCGGATAGGGGCTCCAAACGGATGTTGAAGGTAGTTTCCTTATTCGATAGGGTGATGGTTTTATTTACGGTCTTATAACCAAAAGCAAAAAACGTCAGTTGGGCACGCTGCTCTGACAGCCCTTCCAATAGGTAGGTGCCTGAGGCATCCGCTTTTGTTTGCTTTCCTGATGTTTTTTCCTGTACAACTACTGCAGGTATAGTGCTTTTATTTTCAGCATCGGTAATACGCCCTTTCAAGGTATATTGTCCGTAGTTTAGTAAAGGTGCGAGTAGTAGTAAAAGTGTATAAAACTTTTTCATATATATCTATTCCTTAAAAGGCAAAATCCAATCCTTATGAGCGAAACTATCTTCTTCTTTGGTTAAATCCCTATTGGGATCAATCATGAGCTGACTCGCCCTGCCGTTGAGGGTGACGTAAGCCTCGGCCATCACAATAGGATCCTTGATGCCTTTCGCTTTATAGTGTTCTTCTATATAATGAGCGAACTGCAGAATCATATCAGGCTGTGTAGCCATCATTTTTTCCTGTAATGGAGTGAGAAAATCCCTGGCATATACCTCCCCATGTCTTCCGGTTTCAGGATCTTTTACATGGAAGGTTACATACCCTACTTTCTCAATAAACATTACTTTCCATGCAAAACGGAAGCCTTGTTCTGTCCACAAGTGATACCCCGGATATAGCATAAAGCGTAAGGGTACCAATAGTTGTACAGCGATATACAAGGCTACCCCCCCTTTGAGCAGGGAAGAAGTTTTAAAACTTTCTGAACGCGGTCTGTCAGTGATGTGAACGTTTAAAATCTTTTGTAATCCCCTTAAGATTTTTTGGTGAAAATCAGGAGAGAAGAATATCAAGGTAGAACCAATCATCACCCATGGGAATACCCCTATAGGGAACATCATCCAGGTCATGATATGAAAGCCTATAACGGCTATATAAGCCAGCCATCTACTTTTGCGGTACCACAAGAAAAAAGGAACAGTCAGGTCGTAAAAAGCACCTGCCCAGCTAAATAGATAAGCCGCAGTGGTCGTACCCATAAACTTCCCTACAATAGGGACTTCCAGAAAGGCCTTTAACCATATCTTGAGTGGCATGGCATTTAAAAGCCAGTCTTTATTCAGCTTAGTCAAGCCTGCAAAGAAGTAAACTACTGCTAGCTGGAACTGTATAATGAAAATGGTCCAGTATGGAATTTCTTTAAGGAGTAATGATGGTTTGCGTATAACGTCAATAGAGTAGTAGCGGTGCGCCGGTAGGAAAATCATGATGAAGCCTACCAGACTAACAAAGTAGTAATGGTTGAGGTAATAGGTTTTGTCAATCAGTTCTATATAGGTGAAGCTCAAAAAGAATAGGGTAGTACTGATACGATAAAAAGCACCTAAGGCAATCATTAGGGCTGAAAAGCCCATAATGCCAAACAAGATATACATTCCGGTAGCGGAGAAGGGCGTAACCCATTCAAATCCATAAAATGGGAAATGTACGGCCGGACTTACATAAAAAGCTTCAATCCACCCGTAGTAAGCAAACCTTAGGGTGCTGAAGACCATCATGATCCCGAATAGAATCCTGAACACCACCAGAGGGGTGATAGATGTTGGTCGCGCTAATATGTTTGTCAGTCTGTTTAGCATATAAAAGGTAAAAGGTAAAAGGTGATAGGTAACAGGTGAAAAGCGTTTGACTTGAATGTGAAGTGTAAAATACCCCCACTTACTTTTTACCTATTACCTTATACTTGTTACCTTATATAATTAATCTCCATCGTTATCACTGAAAGTTACGGACAATCCAAGTTGTGACATCATGTCGGATTTGGTTAGCGTAACCAGTTTCTTCAGTTCATTATAAAGGTTTTCTACATTTTCTTTTTCAGAAGTAATAGCCACTTCCAAAGGATCATTGATGGCCTCTGCAGCGGTTTTACAAGCCTGAAATTGCGCAAGAATGACTTCTGAAAGTGGTGTATTATTGATACGAGCATCTACTTCATTTAGATAGTCATCATATCCAAGTCCTTCTTTACCAATAAATAACTCTTGTGTAGACTCTAAGCTAATCATTAATAAAGGAAGAGAGTGTCGACTAAAAAGGGCCTCTACGTTAAGAGGCAGGGGTTGTCCCAAACTCTTTTTACCTAAAGGAATGCCTACCTTCTCATTCTTCATTGTTTCAATCATGATCAGCAGATCATTGGCGATCATATTGGTAGAGCTTCCTACGTCCTTCCCGTCTGCCGACACAAATAGAGGAAGAAACTCTGGTAGTGCTTCTGTAATAGAGGTAGCATGACCAGCAAGAACTTCTGTCAGTGTCTGCAAGTAAGCTAGACGTTGCTCGTCCGAAAAGCTTGCGAGTACTTCTGTAGTACTAAGGTCTTTTCCAAATAATAGGTATTCTACAACCGCAAGCCCTTGGCTTAGGGCTAAGCCTGTATTGATATCAACAGCAGGAAGAGAGTTAATGTATTCTGCATTGATTTCATTGGGAGCATTCGTAATATTTTCTTCTACGGCTGCAGTTTTCACTGGCCAGCTATAGATAGCTTCTTTGATCATCATTTGCTCAACAGGTCCAGTAGAGAATACTTCCACTGCAGACCAGCTTTCCATAGCATCCGTCCAGGCCAATTGCGCATTGCTTAAGGTCTCTTCTGTAGGATTGTTAACGAAGGCTGTGGTTTTATCCATCAAAGAAGTACTGGCAGTCTTAAATGCATTGTACTTAGGTTGCATAATATTGTCTCCAATATTCTGAAGCATCTCGGCACGGTTGAATTCGTCCTTAGGTGAATTATCGTCTCCTTGGCACCCCCAAAGGAATAAACTGATAAAAAGTATGATGTAGCTCGGTCGTTTCATGATCTTACTGATGTTAGTATACTGCTTACTATGGCTATGTAAATGAATGATTCTAATATTTATTTAGATTTTTTCTAAGAGTACACAAACATAATCATTCCATTTATTTAGAACAAATAAAGATAATAAACCATGAATGTTATCCCATTTTTCGGCAAGTAGCACTCGCTGAAATCCGGTAAAAATGACTTTCGTCACTAAAATGAGAAAAGAATCACTTATATTTAAAGAGTCAAGAGTACACTTAATGTGTATTACCCAGTGATAACCAACGACCAAATACGCAAAATAACAACTACCACTTAACCTATTTACTTCACATAAAAACACATGATTAACATGAAAAAGGACACACTAAAGGAGAAAGCAAAGCGTATGATTCTATCCGATGAAAGAAAGAAGAGGAAATGGCAAACTGCAACCGATTGGTTGAAGATGGAAATGATTAAGTGGGAAATGGAAAGTTTACGATAACATTAAGGGCGGCCTATTGGCCGCCCTTAATGGTTATTTTAGTTTCTGTTCTTTTTGGAGTAGCTCGATGGCTTTGGCTACTCTTTGCTGAATCGTTTCTTCTTTTTTTGCTGACCCAATCCATTGGGCATACTCTTTTCGATACGTGTAAGCCAGTTTGTTAAAGAAAGCACTGGCTTCCGGGTTTCTATCTAAAGCTTCTTTGAGTACATCGGGTACTTCGATGGCAGGGCGCCTTCCTCCTTGTACCCGGCGAGTAAGACTTACTTCTTTCACGGCACGGAAGCGTAAAGCCGACCAGGTATCGTCAATAGCAACTTGTGAAACGGGAACCAATTCCTTTCTTTCCAGAAAATCCCATCCTTGATCTCTACTAATATCCGTTTTTACGCCTGAACTCTTTTTAGGATAAGCAAACCATAGGATCCCTTTTGTGGACATGTGTTTGAGGCCTTTTGTTCCCCATTCCTTGATTTCTTTTTTTTCGTGCACAAAGATAAGTATCGCTTCGTAAGCATCCTCAGTGACAGAGGTATGTGTGTTGGGGAATGCTTGAAGTATCGATTCCTTCATTTGCTCAGGAGCATTAAGTAGCAAGAAAGGGCCATTATTGGGTATCCTTAGCTTTTTAAGTACTTGTTCTGTATTCATATTCATCACTAATTGGTGTAACCTGAAAAAGTAAGCCGGATAGCTTTTCCGGCGACTGTTTTGAAATAGCGCTGAGTGAAAACTCAATATATAGGGAAATCTTAACAAAGCTTTAAACTTTTCAATAATTATTTGCAATCTACAAAGAAGAAAATCCAATCATTATATGAATATTTGTAGGAGGCGAAACAGACAAGCATAAAATTACTACATGAAGGCAAGAGACGAATCCATCTGGTTTATATTATTATTGATCGTACTCTCTTTTGGGGTGTTGACCTATTATATGTATTCCTCGGCGGCAGAGCGCGCTAAGGAAATGACCTTTACCTTGACCAAAGAAGCGATTGGAAAGCACAGTGAAAGAATAGAAAGTGAGCTAGAACTGCTACTGGGACAGGTAGATTTTTTGAGTGGCGCACTGGAAACAACCCTATATAATGAGGAGGATGACTTTCAGTTGGTCAATGAAATGCTACGTACTTTATTGGTAAAGAACCCCAATGTAGTCTCAGTATGGGCGCTCACGCAAGATCGCACTTATGGCTTCAATGATCATCATACTTCTGGGATTGATCAGGATGGGCGGTTTGCACCCTATTGGTTTAAAACGGTAGAGCCTAATGGAGAAATCGTACTAAGACAGACGTTTATGCCAGAAAGTGAAAGTCTGAGACAAGTGATCTCTGAGACGCAAAGTCGCCGATTGTTCAATATGTCTGAAGTTGTCTATGGAGAGGGGGAAGGTAGTGAGTTGTTTACGTTTGTTTCTCCTGTAAAAATAAATGATGTCACGGTAGGACTGGTAGGAGCCGATGTACCGATCTCACATATTAAGGAAATCATCTCCAAGGCCGAGGTATTGAATGAGGGATATGCCATCTTGTCATCAGATGAGTTTGATGTAAACTCTTCTTCTGTGGATGGAATGATGGAGCGAACGCTCATCTCACCTTCGGTACGCAGGACCTTGGACGCAGGAAAAACGATTGCTAGTATTTATGATCGGGAATCTGACGGGGCAGAGTTTTATGGGGTATACAGCCCTTTGCGTATTAATGGGTTACAGAACCCGTGGGTATTGTCTATACATATTCCAATGAACGAGATCATGGACTCTACGAAGCGTACACGTAACTTCGTGTTGGTGATGGTGAGTTTGATGATTACCGTGATTGCCTTCGGTCTTTCTTTTGTCGTGAATAACTGGAGACGAGAGATTGTACGCAGAAAAAAGATTGCCGAGGAGTATCAACATACCAGTGAGTTGTTGAGGGATATTCTCGATAACTCCGAGAAACTAATGATGTTTACCCTGGATCAAGATTTTCGTTTGCTAAGCTTCAACGCAGAATTTTCCCGTTTGGCAGAGACCGCTATTGGTCGTGCTTTGGAGGTAGGGAAAAATGTATTCCGATTTATTCCTTGGGACATGCACTTTCAAGCTTCTGGTGATGAGAACCAATTTTCCAGAAGTAAGTTCAAGTATCATCTGATTAGAGCTTTGGATGGAGAGTCATTTTCCACCACAGAGCAATATGGAGAGTTTAGTTTTGAGCAGTTTTATAACCCTTTCCGTAATGAGTTTGGAGAGATTATAGGGGTGACATGCTTTGTGATAGATGTGACTGACCTAAAGAATGCGGAAGAGCAGTTGAAAAATTCTGAGCGCAAGTTCCGTCAGTTATATGAAACCAGTGGGGATGGGTATGTTCGTTATGATGTCGATCGCAGGGTATTGGAGTGTAACGACACTTTTGTACAGATGCTGGGCTATGACGTACCCCAACAACTGATAGGGTTGCATGCTGATGACTATACTCCAGAACATTGGAAGGCCGTTAGTTTTGATTTGATAGAGCAAGTAAAACATAAAGGGTATACGGATCCTTTTGAGAAAGAATACGAGCGCCGCAATGGAACCACCTTTACGGCAGAAGTACGGGTCAATGCGATTAATGATGAAAATGGACAATTGAAAGGGATGTGGAGTGTTGTTCGTGATATTTCTTCCCGAAAAGAGATTGAAAGTCAACTGGTCATTTATCGAGATCATTTGGAGAAATTAGTAGAGCAGCGTACGGAGAGGTTGCACCTGGCCAATGAGGAGATTAGCAAGAAGAACGATGAGCTGCAAGTCAAGAATATGGAGATTGCAGAAAGGAGTAAGGCACAAGAGCGTTCCCTACAAGAACTGGAATCGGCTTATGACCACTTAAAGGATATGCAGACTCAATTGGTTAATGCAGAGAAAATGGCTTCCCTCGGACAGTTAACGGCTGGTATTGCCCATGAGATCAATAACCCGATCAACTTTGTATACAACAACGTACAACCTTTGAAGGAAGATATAGAGGATATCAAAAGTCTGCTGTTAGACTTTAAGGGAAGGCTTTCGACCTTGCAGGAAGCGGTAGACCTTTGGGAGCACTATGACGGAGATTTCCTTTTTGAAGAGATAGAGGCTTTATTGGATGGTATAGAAGAAGGAGCCACCCGTACCGCTAATATAGTCCAGGAGCTGAAAATGTTCTCCCGTTCAGATGATAAGTCTTATAGTTTTGCTGATCTGGAAAGAGGGCTGGATGCTACCTTGACCTTATTAGCCAATAAGACCAAGAATATTATTAAAGTAGAAAAGCGCTATGGAGGTATCCCAGAGGTAAAGTGTAATGTCGGGAAGATCAATCAGGTCTTTATGAATATTCTGTCCAATGCCATTCAGGCCATTGATCAGGAAGGGCAGATCACCGTCACTACTGATTTGTACGAAGAGCGAGAGGGGTATGTTATAGTGAAAATTGAAGATACCGGTTCCGGAATGAACGAGGAGGTCATGCAAAAGATTTTTGATCCTTTCTTCACTACCAAAAAAGTGGGAGAAGGAACGGGGCTCGGCATGTCGATCTCCTATGGAATTGTACAGGATCACGAGGGTGAAATTATCCTGCAAAGTGAAGTAGGGAAAGGAACGTGCTTTAGTATCATACTCCCAGTGGACTTGGATAAAGTACAAGAAGCAGCAGAAGGGTAGCAAGGGCGCCCCTTGTGGTTGCCCCGATAATACGATAAGATACGACCCAGCAGCGAACTGGTCTTAGGGTCCTCCCTAAGACCTGCAGCGGGTTTGTACTTCCCTTTCTACATGTACTGTTTCCTAAACTTGACAGCATTGAGCCATATACTGGTCGTAAGCTCCAGCTTACGACCCAAAAGCAATTTGGAGGCTCCAGCCTCCAGTTAATATAGACCGAAAAATGATTACGCTATGTATTATAAACACGAGGGTGGACCCTCGAAAAAACGCTATAAAGTCGTAAGCAGGAGCTTACGACTAGTAAAGGGGGAGTCACAGCCCAACCTATCACAAAGTGATAGCCCCCCAACAAAGAAAGCTCAACTCACCGAAGGTGAAACTCAACGGGCGCAGCCCATCTCAACCAGCGGCGCAAGCCGCCTCAACTAATACTTGATAAGCTTAATGCTTTCCTGCTTATTCGCCGAGATAATCTTTAATACGGACATTCCCTGACTAACCTGCTCCTCAGGGATTCGAAGACGAGTATACCCTCCTTTTAAGGTGATCCGGCGCTCATAAGTTACCATTCCTTGGGTATTCACCAATACCATATAAAGCTGTTGGGTGATTGGATTATACAGTTGTAATTCCAGGTCTTTATCCTTTAGTGGATTGCCGGAATAGTTGTCTACCGAGAAAGTCCTTTGTGAGGCAGATGGGTTTACGACCATGTTATAGTACTCAAACTTCCCGCCAATGTCGACTTGTTTTAGGCGATAATACACTAGCCCTTTGGGTGCTTGTATATCGGTATAGCGATAGTCTTGCCCATTCAGCGTTCCTTCTCCACGACCCTTGATAGGTTCAGTAATGGAGGTGTAATTTTTGCCATCAATAGAACGCTGTACCTCAAAGAAGTCATTGTTCTCTTCTGAGGTCGTAGACCATGTTAAAAGGATATCGCCTCCTTGTCGGGAGGCCGTGAAATAGGCCATTTCTACGGGGAGGGGGGTGATGGAGTAGTCGGTTAAATCTGTTCCACTATTGATTGTATAACTACATCCACATGCATCGGTGCCTGACCTTTCAATATCATTATCGATAGTCATGGTTAGTTTGTAAAAGTGATTATCAGGATCGGTGATGTTATTATCAGTGTCGGTATATGTGACGGTGCCTGTGTGGGGATCTCCAGTATATGTATTGGTTGTAAGGCTTGAATAGGCGGTGTAATCTGAAGGATTTAATTCATTCTCTCCACCTTCAATCTCAATACTTTTTAATGTAAGGTCATTCTCATCTGGAAATAATGTTTCCCACGTAAACGTAACGACATTATCATCTAGGTTGGCAGTGAAAGATGAGATGTATGGTTGGCCAATTCCACTCGCATTGACAGATCCAGCGCAAATGATTTTGTTAAAGTCTGTATCAGTGTATTCTATGTCACCAGAGGGGCCTTCAAAGTAGATATATGTACTTGGTATTGGCGGAGAAGTAGATAAAGCATCTGTTTTAGGACAGCCATCTTCTAATTTCTCAACATAAAGAGATGCACCTTCTTTCAATTTTATTTTTGAATTGACAGAGAATATCAATTTGCCCTCATCTTTTACAATTATATTAACTGTTTTTTCTAGATCAGAAAGATCTAATATTTTATCAGGTTGGCTGTTAAAGAAGGTGATTTCTTTGTCGCTAATAACCCAGTATATCTCTTCCTCCTCGCAGCTTGATGAAGAGATAAAAGTAGCTATGTCATTCTTGAAGTCTGAGAGGTTATAACTTTCGGTGGTGGTTGAAGCAACATCAGAAATTAAGATATTTTTTGAGCCATTAACGATTGAAAAGCTACAACTACTAACTTCTTCAATTGTTAGTTGAGCATGAGCTAGAGAGAAAAAATTACCAATGCCCCACAGCAAAAAGAGGCTCAGGAATCGTCTGAAGCAATTCATAAAAATATACAGAATAGAATAGTTAGTAGTTAGTTGTGAGTATAGCTGAAAACAGTGTGGCTTGTTTTGCACCTAACGTAAAGAGTATTCCTGTTTGGTCTAAAGCTAATCTTACAAAAAGCAATTTAATTAAAACTATAAAAAATAATAATTTTCTAACATTAAATACATCAATATTTCCCTGTAATGAGTGCTTAGCCGTTATTTTATATACTTCTCATTACTCATAATCCATAGACTGCACTATAGTAGAAGTGTGTATTAGCTTTGAAGTGAAATCACAGCGTTTGTAAAGAAAGAGGGAGTTAACTTGAAATACTTATCACTAAAGATATTATCTCTCTATGGCTCTAAGAATTATTTTATGCGGTGTGTTTATCTTGCCTCTATTATGTCCTTTGAATGCTCAAGTCTCCTATGCGTTGTTTGGACCTGAAGCTTTAGGAGTATCCAATGCTCATGCTGCCTCTACTTTTACCATTTGTAGCGACCTGCCTTTGTCGGTTTTGAATGGTAATAAATGGGTGTTTCAAACAATGTATACTATGCCTATGAATTTAGTAGGATTAGGGTATTATGGAGTTTTTGGAGAGTATACCGATAAAGCGGGGCAATGGGGAGTAGGCAGTGTCATACAACAGTTTGGAGATCCATTATACTATGAACAAGGGGGAAGATTTTTTTTAGCCCATAGACTGGGATCGGCAAAAGCAGGAGGAAGCTTTAATTTTTGGAAGATAGGAGGAGAGCAGCAACTTACTCATACTGTATGGTCTTTGGATATACAAACGTCCTTGAAGGTAGAAGAGTCTTTGCACGTTAGTGTGTTGTTAAGAAACTTGTCGGCTCGAAAGGCTCCTCTTTGGATTGCTCAAAGTCCGGGGATCGTTTTGGGAGCTGCTTATGAGGCATTAGAAAAGCAATTGGAAGCACTATTCTCCATTCAGAAATTCTTAAACTATCCTGCTAGTATACATGTCGGTTTGCATTATCAAATGCACCAATCAGTGGTGTTAAGGGCCGGCTATCAATCTTATCCTGCATCTTTTTCATTAGGTGGAACATTTAAACTGGGAATGTTTGAGGTAAGCTATGCCCATGCTTATCGGGGAATACTTCCTTCCATGCATTCTTTGGGGCTTACTTTAAAAAAGTTGTCCATAAATCGTCAGTAGTATGTTGTTGAAAGGTTGCTTATTACTACGTTTTATTGGTTTTTCAGGGCTATTGTTATGGATGAATACAGGCTATGCGCAGGTATTGGCAGAGGAGGTACTTCAAGGGCAATGGTTGAACAACGAGCAATCGGTGGAGATGATGATGGAGCTTTTGGAAGATCCCATTGATCTGAATCAAACAAAGGGAGAGATATTAAGAGAATTAGGTTGGATTACCCTCACACAACAAAAAGCGTTACAACAGCATATTGAACAGTATGGGGTGTTACTGTCGGTATATGAGTTGCAGGCAGTTCAGGGATGGGATCTAGAAACTGTTAAAAGAGTCGCACCTTATATCAGTACGAGCAAAGAGAGCTTACGGCAGCATTGGAAAGAGAAGTGGCGACAGTTACAGTCTATGCAACATGAATTGCAATGGCGATGGGGGAGATCGTGGGATAAGGAAGAGGAGTCCTCAGAATCTTTTTTAGGAAGTCTGGATCGAATGGCTTTTCGGTTAAAGGGGAGAAAGGCAGGGCAATGCAGTTATGGGGTAAGTATGGAAAAAGATGCGGGAGAGGCGGTGGATAAGGGGCCCGATTTCTGGTCGGCGAATGTTACGGTACATAAGGTGGGAAGTTTAAAGACGCTGACGCTAGGGGATTATCGACTGCAATTGGGGCAAGGACTTTTAAGTGGGGCAAGTTATTTTATAGGAAAGGGAATGGAGTCTGTGCTAGGACTACAGCAATATAGTCGCGGGATAAGGCCTTACCACTCTATGAGCGAAACAGGATTTTTGAGGGGAGTAGCGGCAGCTTTTCAGTGGGGGAACTGTAGGGTGCTTCCTTTTGTGTCAAGCAGGCGAAAAGATGCCGTAATCATTGATGGACAGGTAGTTAGTATGCCTTCTGCAGGGCTTCATCGTACGTTAAAAGAATTAGCGTATAAAGACCGTCTGATGGAAAGATACGCAGGGGTTTATACGGATTGGCGATGGAGGGATATATTAAAAATAGGGATCACCACCGCGAACTTAGCCTACAGTCTACCGATTCAGTCTTCTGGGAGCAAGGGAGTGATACGTTTTACAGGACGTAAATCCCAGCAGTATGCGCTTGATTTTCATCTGGATTGTTTTGGCATACAGTCTTTTGGGGAAGTGGCTAGGGTGGGTGCTGGAAATGCTGTCTTGCTTGGAGGACAGTGGGGGTTAGGAAAGAAATTAGCACTTTCCTGGGTATATCGGTATTATGCAAAGAACTTTCATGTAGTGTATGGGAGCGCATTTGGCACGGGAGCTACTCCATCGAATGAAAAAGGACTGTATACAGGAATTTCGATAAAGCTTTCCAAGTATTGTCAACTTACTTCTTATATGGATCTATTTTCCAGACCATGGTTGCGGTATGGAGTGTATAAGCCTCAGTATTTCTCTGATTTTTCTTTGGGCATTAGAAATCGAAAAAAGAGATTTTGGACCTATCAATGTCGATACCGTTGGCAGCAAAAAGAAGCAGTGGTAGACCAATATGGTCAAAGGGGGTATCAACCTTTCTTTAAACATAGTATAAAGGCTGATATAGAGTGGTTTCCACTAAAAAACTGTAAGGTACGCATGCTTTCTCGATATAGTTATACAGTTTATCCTGATCGTTATCAGGAAAGTAAGGAAGGGGTAGCGCTTGGCGTTAGAATTGATTGGACCTATAAAATGTTTAAGGCTTCTGCTGATTACGTCTTTTTTGATACGGATGATTATGAGAACCGTTTATACCTTTATCAAAAAGGAGTGCGTTATAGTAATAGGTACACAGCATTGTACGGAGAAGGGTATAAATGGAATTACGTATTTAGCTATAAATGGCGCTCTTGGCTTTCTATGTATTTACAAGGAAATTATTGGATATATGGAAGAATGATAAAAGTTAATACAGCAAGTAATCGTTTCATATTCAGTAAGAAGTTGGATTTAAATGCACAGTTGATCTGTACTTTTTAAATAAAAGATATTGTCAAGCAATGATATATGTTATATATTTGTGTTAATATCTCTTTATTTCTATTCGAATATTTTGTAAGAGATAATTTTTTACTTCAAGATTTAGCTAAAAACCAATTAGAAGTTTCCTAAGAAGAAGGCTTCTAACGATACATAGACTTTTTATCGCTTGGGAAGGGGGATCAATCGTCTAATATTAACAATCTGTACCTCTTGCAGGAAGCCTTGTCTAGTACGGCTTTTGGGGTGAACTACTATAAGAATGAGAAAACTTGCTTCTGGCAAAGGGATTTCCTTTTTAATGGGAATGCTCTTTTTGTCATCCTTCATCTTTGGGCGAACTGCTGAAGATCGATATAGGACCAACGCTCCTGAGCTTACTGCTGAGGATGTAGCGTGTGCCCTTACGTTATCTACCGCCTATAATACTTCTACGAATCCTTATACCTATATTTCTTGTACCGTACCGGATATTATAGCGCTAAGAGGAACTGCCTTTACGGTGACAGAATCGGGATGTACAGTGGGAGAGGTGACGTTTGAGCAAACACCTACTGCAGGTACTGTCAGCACTACAGATGAGAATGGTGTTATTAAAATAACAATAGAAAGTTTTATTGGAGGAGTATCGGATCAAACACTGGATGTTTATGTCAAAGTAACCAATCTTAACCCTCCGACCATCTCATTTTTAAATGGTACGGATACAACCTTGGATTTACCTACCGCTACAGATTGTGAGATGGCTTTGCCCGATCTTACTTCTATGATTTCTTATAATGATGACTGTGGGATCGTATCCATTTCTCAAAGCCCTGCAGCAGGAACGATTGTTCCTTTTTCTTCTTACTTGGATGCGATAACCAGAGATACGTTATCCGTAACGTTTACTGTAAAAGATACCCATGGACTCTCCACTACTGAAACGGCCAAAGTAATTATTGATCCGGGTTTCCCATTCAACATTACACATCCTGATACCATATTTCTTCCGATGGATGAGAATTGTGAGGTGCGTAATATTAAAGCGGATAGTATTTTTAATACCTTTTTTCAGGTAGAGGGGAGTTGTGATGTGAGGGGACCTTTTGGATCTACAACACCAGATGCTGATGTTGTAGGTTCAACAGGATATGAAATGACCTTTTATCGGTATGATTATAATGTTCCTGATGGTGATAGGTTTTTAGCTCAATTCAACGCTTTACTGACCCCTTATCAGGTGATATTATATCCCATAGATACCTCCGCAGTTACCATCACTACTTCTCCTACAGATACCACATTTTATACACCGGATGGCACTTGCGAGTTAGCAGTACCAGACCTTACCGGTAGTATTACTTATGAAGATTGTGAGGTAGTGACCTTGACCCAGGTTAACCCTGTAGGAGATCTGCTACAGTTGGGGAGCAATATCGTAAAGGTATATGCAGAAGATGCTTCAGGGAACAAGGACTCTTGTAGTATAGAGGTTTTTCTGGAGGATAAGATCTTACCGACAGTCACTGCAGTGAGTGCGACATTGGCATTGAATACCGTAGAGGATTGTCAAGGACGTTTGCCTGCAGACCTTTCAGCTTTATTTACGTATAGTGATAATTGCACGGATGCAGCAGGCCTTACCCTCACTTTCTCTCATGCAGCGGAGGCATTGGTAAGCGATGCGGAGACGCTTGAACTGATCGTGACAGATGCCTCTGGGAACCAGAATACTTCCAGTATTACGATTGAGGTGACCGACAATGTGCTTCCGGTAATTACCGCTCCCGAGGTGTTTGATTTACCTTTGAATGCTTTATGTAATGGAGTTTTGACTTCTTTGTCAGCTGACATTACAGCAACGGATAATTGTACTGCAGAAGCAGACTTGAATATTACGCAACTTCCTACTGTAGGAAGTCTGGTAGAAGAAGGCGATACGGTAAAAGTGTATGTAGAAGATGAGGCAGGGAATAAAGACTCTGTAAGTATAGTCATTAATATTATTGATACGGAAGCACCCGAGATTGATTTCCCGAGTGATACAGTGGTGGTTGATTTGGGGAGTGCTTGTCAGGGATTGATGCCTGATCTTTCTGCAGACTTCTTGGTGTATGATAACTGTGGAGTGGTAGACAGTGCCTACCAGACTATAGATACGGACTCACTTCTGACTTTAGGAACACATCAAGTACCTATCCGTGCGGTAGATAGTGATGGAAATGTGACCGTTAGAGAATTGGTGTTGGTTCTAAAGGAATCAACAGCTCCTTCCATCTTTACCCTTACTGATACTACAGTTTATGTGTCTGCAGGGACATGTGAGTCGGTGATGCCGGATGTGTTATCGCTAGTAAAGGCAATAGACAATTGTACATCTGCTGGAAGTATTTCTCTTGTACAGTCTGTTGCAGTGGGGGAAGTGTTAGCCTTAGGGACACATGAAGTTACTGTAATTGCTACGGATGATTTTGGAAATGAGGATAGTACAAAGGTTCAGGTAATAGTAGCTGATCAGGAAGCCCCAGTATTAACGCTATCGGCAACGGAATATAGTTTAACCGCCAGTTCGAGTACTTGTACAGCCTCAGTACCTGACTTACTGTCTTTGGTGACTGTAACGGATAACTGCGATGCCTCAGCGAGTGTTACCCAGTCTATTGCAACAGGTACCTTATTAGGCGTGGGAGACCATACATTGACTTTTACGGCTACAGACGCTTCCGGCAATAGTGCTACAGCATCCATCACCCTGAAAGTGGAGGATACTACAGCACCGGAGTTTGTGAGTACGTTGGAGGATAAGGTCTATGATGCGGATGCCTCCACTTGCAGTCTAAGCCTACCGGACTATACTACTGGTCTGGATGTTCGGGATGCTTGTTCTGCAGTGACGATCACTCAAAGCCCATCGGCAGGGAGTGCGAATCTTACTCCGGGTGATTCAGTAGAAGTGACCTTAACGGCTACCGATGTCGCGTTGAATAGTGACAGTCGTACGTTCTGGGTAGTATACCGGGATACCTTGTCTCCGGTGTTTACGCAGTCTGCCGCAGATACGGTACTGTCGACCACCACAGGGACTTGTACGGCGATGATGCCGGATCTATTACCATTGCTAGAATCTACAGATAACTGTGGTGGCATGCTGACGTACAGTCAGTCCATCGCCTCGGGCAGTACCTTAGCGATAGGGACACATACCGTGACCTTGACGGCTAGGGATGACTTTGATAATGAAACTACGCAAACGATCAGTGTTACAGTATCGGATCAGGAAGCTCCAGCATTAACGCTATCGGCAACAGAATATAGTTTAACCGCCAGTTCGAGTACTTGTACTGCCTCAGTACCTGACTTACTGTCTTTGGTGACTGTAACGGATAACTGCGATGCCTCAGCGAGTGTTACCCAGTCCATTGCGACGGGCACCTTATTGGGTGTGGGAGACCATACATTGACCTTTACGGCTACAGATGCTTCCGGCAATAGTGCTATAGCATCCATCACCCTGAAAGTGGAGGATACTACAGCACCGGAGTTCGTGAGTACGTTGGAGGATAAGGTCTATGATGCGGATGCCTCCACTTGTGGTCTAAGCCTGCCGGACTATACTGCTGGTCTGGATGTTCGGGATGCCTGTTCTGCGGTGACGATCACTCAAAGCCCATCGGCAGGGAGTACGACTCTTACGCCGGGTGATTCAGTAGAAGTGACCTTAACGGCTACCGATGTTGCGTTGAATAGTGACAGCCGTACGTTCTGGGTAGTATACCGGGATACCTTGTCTCCGGTGTTTACGCAGTCTGCCGCAGATACGGTACTGTCGACCACCACAGGGACCTGTACGGCGATGATGCCGGATCTATTACCATTGCTAGAAGCTACAGATAACTGTGGTGGCATGCTGACGTACAGTCAATCCATCGCCTCGGGCAGTACCTTAGCGATAGGGACACATACCGTGACCTTAGCAGCTACGGATGACTTTGATAATGCAACTACGCAAACGATCACCGTTACGGTATCGGATCAGGAAGCCCCAGCATTAACGCTATCGGCAACAAAATATAGTTTAACCGCTAGTGCGAGCAGTTGTACGGCTTCAGTGCCTGATTTATTGTCTTTAGCAACCGTTACGGATAACTGTGATGCCTCAGCGAGTGTTACTCAGTCCATTACAACGGGCACCTTATTGGGCTTGGGAGACCATACATTGACCTTTACGGCTATAGATGCTTCCGGCAATAGTGCTACAGCATCCATCACCCTGAAAGTGGAGGATACTACAGTACCGGAGTTTGTGAGTACGTTGGAGGATAAGGTTTATGATGCGGATGCATCCACTTGTAGTCTGAGCCTACCGGATTATACTACTGGTCTGGATGTCAGAGATGCCTGTTCTGCGGTGACGATCACCCAAAGCCCATTGGCAGGGAGTACGACGCTTACACCGGGTGATTCAGTAGAAGTGACCTTAACGGCTACCGATGTGGCGTTGAATAGTGACAGTCGTACGTTCTGGGTAGTATACCGGGATACCTTGTCTCCGGTGTTTACGCAGTCTGCCGCAGATACGGTACTGTCAACCACCACAGGGACTTGTACGGCGATGATGCCGGATCTATTACCATTGCTAGAAGCTACAGATAACTGTGGTGGCATGCTGACGTACAGTCAATCCATCGCTTCGGGCAGTACCTTAGCGATAGGGACACATACCGTGACCTTAGCAGCCAAGGATGACTTTGATAATGAAACTACGCAAACGATCACCGTTACGGTAGCAGATCAGGAAGCCCCAGCATTCACGCTATCGGCAACAGAATATAGTTTAACCGCCAGTTCGAGTACTTGTACTACCTCCGTACCTGACTTACTGTCTTTGGTGACTGTAACGGATAACTGTGATACTTCAGCGAGTGTTACCCAGTCCATTGCGACGGGCACCTTATTGGGCGTGGGAGACCATACATTGACCTTTACGGCTACAGACGCTTCCGGCAATAGAGCTACAGCATCCATCACCCTGAAAGTGGAGGATACTACAGCACCGGAGTTTGTGACTATGTTGGAGGATAAGGTCTATGATGCGGATGCCTCCACTTGTAGTCTAAGCCTACCGGACTATACTACTGATTTGGATGTCAGAGATGCCTGTTCTGCGGTGACGATCACCCAAAGCCCATTGGCAGGGAGTACGACGCTTACGCCGGGTGATTCAGTAGAAGTGACCTTAACGGCTACCGATGTTGCGTTGAATAGTGACAGTCGTACGTTCTGGGTAGTATACCGGGATACCTTGTCTCCGGTGTTTACGCAGTCTGCCGCAGATACGGTACTGTCGACCACCACAGGGACCTGTACGGCGATGATGCCGGATCTATTGCCATTACTAGAAGCTACAGATAACTGTGGAGGTACTGTGACGTATAGTCAATCCATCGCCTCGGGCAGTACCTTAGCGATAGGAACACATACCGTGACCTTAACGGCTAGGGATGACTTTGATAATGAAACTACGCAAACGATCAGTGTTACGGTAGCTGATCAGGAAGCTCCAGCATTAACGCTATCGGCAACAGCATATAGTTTAACCGCTAGTTCGAGTACTTGTACTACCTCAGTACCTGACTTACTGTCTTTGGTGACTGTAACGGATAACTGTGATGCCTCAGCGAATGTTACCCAGTCCATTGCAACGGGCACCTTATTGGGTGTGGGAGACCATACATTGACCTTTACGGCTACAGACGCTTCCGGCAATAGCGCTACAGCATCCATCACCCTGAAAGTGGAGGATACTACAGCACCGGAGTTTGTGAGTACGTTGGAGGATAAGATCTATGATGCGGATGCCTCCACTTGTGGTCTAAGCCTACCGGACTATACTACTGGTCTGGATATTCGGGATGCCTGTTCTGCGGTGACGATCACCCAAAGCCCATCGGCAGGGAGTACGACGCTTACGCCGGGTGATTCAGTAGAAGTGACCTTAACGGCTACCGATGTCGCGTTGAATAGTGACAGTCGTACATTCTGGGTGGTATACCGGGATACCTTGTCTCCGGTGTTTACGCAGTCTGCCGCAGATACGGTACTGTCGACCACCACAGGGACTTGTACGACGATGATGCCGGATCTATTGCCATTGTTGGACGCTACGGATAACTGTGGAGGCACTGTGACGTATAGTCAATCCATCGCCTCGGGCAGCACCTTAGCGATAGGGACACATACCGTGACCTTGACGGCTAGGGATGATTTTGATAATGAAACTACGCAAACGATCACTGTTACGGTAGCCGATCAGGAAGCTCCTGAGTTAACGCTATCTCTTGATACTTTACTAATCAACTCTTCTGCAAACTGTTTGGGAGAAGTACCTGATTTAAGCAGTTACGTAACCTATACGGATAATTGCACCGCAAATCCCACTTTATCGCAGTCCATGCCAGTTGGTGTATCCCTTATTGCGGGAGTTTATCCAGTTACTATAAGTGTAACTGATGAAGCGGGAAATAAAGCAGAGGAAGTGCTTTATTTAAAAATAGAGGATCAAACGCCACCACAATGGATTTATATTCCGGTAGCAGATACCTTATCGTCTACTACTTGTGAGGTCACGTTACCAGACTATACGGATCAAGCAATCGCAAGGGACTTTTGTGGTACGGTAACATTATCACAATCTCCTGTTACAGGCACAGTGCTATTAGCAGGAGATTCAGTAGAAGTAAGTATTACAGCTTCAGACGAGGCTTTAAATACGACTACAGAAAGTTTTTGGGTGTATGCAAAGGATCGTATAAGTCCAACAATGGTAACTAAGCCAATTACATTGTTGATAGCAGACGCATCTTGCAGCATTACAATGCCTTCATTGGTCGATTCGTTTACAGTTGCTGATAATTGTACTCCTTTGAATGAGCTGCAATGGGAACAATCTATCAGTAAAGGAGAAACCTTACTCCTTGGAGAGTATATAGTAGATGTTTCAGCAACAGATTTGGCCGGAAATACGATCAGTAAGAAAGTACCTGTAACGGTCAAAAAGCAGTCACCATTGTCGGTTCAAGTGAATGTAGATCAACTTTTACTGGAAATGGGAGCTGATAATTGTAGTGCTGTATTACCGTCAGACCTTACGGCTTATTTTACGGTACAGAATGCTTGTGAGAGCTACAGTTACACGATTTCACCTCGAGAAGGTACATTAATCCAAGACAGTACTTGGCTCAAGATTAATGTTTATAGTGGAGTGGAGCAGTCAGAAGATTCAATCCTTGTTCGTGTAGAAGATACTCAAACACCAGTATTGACACTTACCCAAGATAGTATACAGTTAGTCAAAGGAGATAATTGTTATGCTCAGGTTCCTGACCTTTCGGATTACGTGAAGGTATTTGAGAATTGTGGTACATATAGCTTGACACAATCAGTGGCTGAGGGAACGGCATTTGTAGATTCTGTAAGTGTCTACTTAATAGTGGAAGACGAGGCAGGAAATAAGGCACAAACAAGTATTTTCTTGAATGCGATAGAGGTAACTCCTCCTATGTTACAGTATGAGGATACGTTAACCTTATATCTAACAAAAGGGTGTGTTAGATCCTTACCAGATCTCAGAACTCATATTACAGCAACAGATAACTGTACACTTGCCAACGATTTACTGTGGGTGCAGTCTATGGCAACAGGTACAGCACTGACTATTGGAGAATATCCTATTACAGTGGAGGTAAGCGATTATTCCGGCAATCGTACGAAGGGGACGGTTGTCGTAAAAGTAGTAGATCAAATACCTCCTGTATTACAAGCGCCGACAGCTTATCAACGGGTATTACCTGATTTTTCGGAGCGTATCAGTTTGGAGGAGCTGAGAGATAAAGTGACAGCTACGGATAATTGTAGTTTACAAGAAATTACGTTCAGCCCATCGTTGAGTAACCTGTATGCCGTAGGGAATTATGAAATAACGGCAATCGCTAAGGATTTTTCTGGAAATAGTGCTGAGGTAAAAATTCAGGTAGAGGTAACGGATGGAAATACGTCTCCTGTTGCCCGTGAAGCATCTTTTCAACTCAGAGAAGACCATACATTAGAGGATAGCTTGACTGCTTGGGCAACGGATGCCGAGAAAGATGTACTAGGATTTACCCTTGCACAGATGCCAGAGCATGGAGAGGTGATCTTATCTTTGAATGGACATTTTACGTATACCCCTTTTGCAGATTTCAATGGGGAAGACCGCTTCTCATATATCGTGCAAGAGCTGAATAGAGGGGATGGGGCATTAACAGATACTTCTTGGGTACTCCTAAGTGTATTGGCTCAGGAAGATGATCCTATGTTGGAGGATATCTCGGTTGATTTGGATGTCGGTGAGTCTGAGGTGGAAATTTGCTTGGATCAGGTAGATGCTGATGGAGACTTTCTAGTCATTGAAGAATTAATTAATGAGGCAGATCATGGAACGGTAACGGTAGACCAAGAGGAGGTATGTATTACTTATCGACCAGAGGATACCTTCTATGGAAGGGATAGTATTCAACTGTTAGTTTGTGAGGAAGAAAAAGGGAAATGTGATACGGTGAATATTCAGGTACAAGTGTCACTGGCATTGGAAGAAGGACAGTTACTTAACGTCTACAATGCATTATCTCCTAATCAGGATGGACAGAATGATCGCTGGATCATTCAAGGAATCGAGCGATACCCTGATAATGTGGTGAAGGTTTATAATACCCAAGGGATGCTTCTATATGAGGAAAAAGGGTATAATAATCACGATAAATGCTGGCACGGAACCTATAAGCGGGAAGTGGTTCAGGGCACTTACATTTATGTGATTGAGTTTACGGCAGAAAATGGGCAGCCAGTCAATCTAAGAGGATTTTTGGAAGTGAGATTATAGAGTGAAAAGGCTTTTGGTTAAGCTGTAGCTGACTAGGTATATACCGCTTATTGTTTATTGCTTATCGATTAAAAATGGTAAGCAACAAACGATAAGCGATAAACAAAAATGTGAGACATGAAAATAAGTTTCAAACTGCTATTGGGGTTTCTTTTACTGCTCCCTATAGTAGTAAAGGCTCAGGTAGGATTGCCTACGGGACAGTATATGTTTACCCCATTGATCGTAAACCCCGCTTATGCAGGAACGGAAGGAAGTCTTAATATTACTTCTGTGAACCGTATGAGTTGGTTGGGTATGCAGGGGGATGCCAAAGCACCTAAGAATATAGGACTATTGGCTGACGCTGGGTTGCCTTATCACCGTATAGGTTTAGGGATGGCATTGCATATGCAAGAGATTAATGTACATCAAAGAATGTCTTTTCAAGGGATGGTGTCCTACCACCTGAGTTTGAATAAGACTTGGGATATTTCGGCAGGCTTATTACTGGGAGGAAATCATTATTCGGTGAATTATGAAAGGCTAAATATACAGCATACCAATGACCCCGTCTATCAGGATACGTACTATGAGGGGTGGAGGCCACAGGTAGGAACGGGAATATACCTTTCCGGTAAAGGGATGCAGTTGGGGGTGTCAATTCCTAGGTTGATGGAATACAGAGGGATACTGAACTCTCGAGTATTTGAACAGGCTGGAGTGAGAGTAACAGCCTTATATGATTGGTGGTATGCTACTTGGTTGCACTTGAAGCCTTCTGTCATGCTAAACTTCCCCAAGGGAGCAGCTGTTGAGATGGATTATTCCTTGCTCGCTTTTTATAAAGATGTCTTGGGCTTGGGGATTACCTATAAATGGGGAAGTACAATAGGAGGACTTTCCCAAGTTCAGCTATCAAGAAAATGGAAGCTGGGGTACCTATTTGAATTGCCTGTAGGTCAAAGAACATCGTTGAATGGAGTAGCACATGAGTTAATGCTACAGTTTCAGTTAGGGGCCATCGGGAAAGAGCGTGTTTCGCCCCGCTCGTTCTATCGATAGGGCGACACTTTAGCACATGGCAGGTAGGGTGGAGTACGGAAAACAATGTAGTCGCAATATAATGCTCAACTCACCGAAGGTGAAGCTCAACAGCACGTAATGCTACTCAACCAGCCACGTAAGTGGCCTCAACAAAGACAGCGAATGCTTAATGGTATAATTAGAATTAATGAATCATAGAAGAATGGGAAGGTTTAAGCTAAATGTATGGGTTGGGAAAGTATGGTTACTATCCGCTCTTCTCTTGCTCTTTCATGGAAGTCTTCTGGGACAAAGAAGTATCTGGGATGTAGGGAAGAGCCCAGTACTTGTAGGGGAAAAACTGATGGAGCAAGGGCGTTATGAAGAGGCTTTAACCATTATGGAGGAGGCTTTCCTTACGGATATGAATAACCCTTTATTGATCAGGCAAATTATAACATGTTATCATGTGCTCGGAAACTCCACAGAGAACTTATCCTGGTACAAGAAGCTGGAGAATAATATGGGGATGAGCGAACAGCATCGCCTGGCTTATGGTGATCTGTTGAGGAGAGAAGGGTATAAGCAGGAAGCAGCATACCAATATCGTTTGGGGCAAGAGAAGTCAGAGCATAAACAGCTATATGCTTACCGCTTACTTTCCTTGGAGCACGATGAAAAGTTACATGACTCGTTAGAACCTTATCAGGTGAAATCACTATCCTTTAATACTTCTTTTGACGAATATGCACCTTTGTTGCAGGATAGCAGTCTTTCTTTTACCTCTAATAGACCATCGGTCACAGGGATGAAGGAACAGTGGGATGGACATTTGTGGCACAGGAGATTCTTGGCGACTGGAGAGCAGCAGAATATCGTGGAGCCGTTGAAAAGAGAGGAAATATTTACAACTTTACAGACCACAGAAGCGGCCTTTTTTGATCACCATACGAAAGCCATTTATACCCATAGACAGAAGGATGGTCATACAGCCTTGCACTTGGCTACTTTTAGCAACGGAAAATGGAAGGATAAAGGAAGACTAGCATTTTGTCAGGAAGGCTATGATTATCAGAACCCTGTTTGGAGTCCTGATCAAACTTACTTGTTTTTTTCCTCCAACCAACCTAAAGGAATGGGAGGAATGGACCTATATTATATACAACAAAAAGAAGGGAGATGGGAGCGTGTGATTGCCATGGGCAAGGAGGTAAATACCGCTGGAGATGAGGTTACCCCTTATCTCGCATCGGATTATACCTTTTATTTCTCTTCCAATGGATTACCTGGCTTAGGGGGCTTTGATGTCCATAAAGGAGTATTTGATCAAGGACACTTATTGGAGGTGAAGCCCATGGGGCATCCGGCCAATTCCATGTATGATGATACCCATTGGGTATGGGATGCCAACAAACAGGTTGGTTACCTTAGTTCTGATCGAGCAGAGGAGAAGAATAGGGATATATATCAATTGTCCCTAAATCCTGAGGTGAGCTATACGGTAGAGGGAACGGTAATTTGGCAGGTGTCTGCTCAAGGAATGCCAGAAGGCTTGGCTGATGCTTCTATACAAATTACTGACCAATTAACCGGACAAAAAGTAGGAGTGGCATATTCTGATGGATCGGGAGATTTTTCCATTCATGTTCCTTATTCAGGTAGTTTTGAGTTGGTGTTTAAGCACGGTAATCGCGTTCACCGTAAGCAACTGACCTTTCCTATGAAGACATTGAAAGACCAGCGGTTACTAATTGTTTTTTATGGAATAGGTGAGGGGATTGAGGGGCATGAAGATGCGTTTGTTTCTCGTTATACATCAGTGTATAGTACTCGCTTTTGGAGAAAGTGGTACAATGCTATTCATCGTCCTTGTGAGATGAATAGTATACTGAAAGGTAAAAAGCAAGTGCACTTTGAGCAGCTACAGCAAATGCAAGGTACAGACAGGCAAGCACAAGCTTATTTCCATCAGAAGGACTTTGAAAAAGCCTTTCAAACGTATTGGTTTTTAATTAATAATAACCCTGAGAATACACAGTATAGAGAACAGGCCGCACAGGCATTGTTTTATATCAATCGTCCCTACGAAGCATTGTTCTTATTAAACTCCTTATTATGTGAAGGGTATGCTTTAAAGGAAACGACCTATAAACTGCTAGCAGAGGTCATGATACAAACTGGGCGTTACTCCTACGCCAAGAAATATTATCGTAAATACCTTAATGCAAAAGCAGATCCTAAGGTGAGTCGTATATTGGAGGGCTTGGACCAACTGGGTATGTATCTTAAGGATTCTACTATTTACCATGTGACTCCTGTTTCCGTAAATACAGATGCCAATGAATATGGAGCGGTATTTACGGAGGAAGGGGTGTCCTTTCTGTCTGATAGAAAAGGGAAAAAGCAAAGGGCGTTTACGCATCTTTTCCACTCTAAAAAATCAGAAGATTATAAGGATTTTCAACAGACCTATAAGGTAAAAGGCGACTTGAATAGTAGAATTTTTGAAGGTCCACATACTTATTTCCCTGGAGGAGATCGTATGTTGATTACCCGAAATAAAAAGAAAGGGAGGAAAAAGCGTAACCTAGGAATAGAAGAGCTGCAAAAGAAGGGAGACCGATGGGTATCCAAGGGGAAGTTTATCTTGGACCAAAAAGGGTATCAGGTAGGGCACCCTTCTTTAAATCAAACAGGAGATACCCTATACTTTATTTCTGATATGCCTGGAGGCTACGGGGGTACCGATATCTATCGATCAACTTATAATAAAGGATTGTGGAGTACTCCTGAAAATATGGGGGAAGAAGTGAATACCTCAGGCAATGAAGTATTCCCGTTTATTGCCGATTCTCTATTCTACTTCTCTTCTGATGGGCACAAAGGCTTGGGAGGCTTGGATATTTTCCGTGCAGAGGTAGTCAATGGAGCTTTTACGAATACCACGAATATGGGTTTCCCTGTGAACAGCCATAAGGATGATTTTGGGTTGGTACTAGATTCCACTTCTGTTTTCGGGTACTTTTCTTCTAACCGTAGAGCTAAGGGGGATGATGATATATACCACTTACAGATCTATAAAACCTTCTCTTATGTAATCTCCGGAACAGTGGTATTGCACGATCGGAATCCTAAGAATGATCAGGCTTTGCGAAAAGAGGGTGTACAGGTGAGCTTGATTGATGTTGCGACAGAGGATACAGTGAGTAAATCTGTATCGGATATAGACGGCCGTTTTTGGCTGAGGGCCCCTTATGCAGGAGATTTCAATCTACTCGCAGAAGATGAAGAGTTAGGTGCTTTTCCAATGATGGTGGAGATCCCTATGTATCGTAATTTCTATGAGGATTATAGTATAGCCTTTATGGAGACCGATCAGGCTTATTTTCGGGAAGACGTATGGTTGGAACAGAAGAAAGATATTTCCAAGGAGTACCTTCGACAAAAGCTTTATGAGAAAGAAAATAAGTTGCCTTGTTTCTCTTATGCAGGTAGGGTGTTGGATGCTGAAACCAATGAAGCCGTGACTGATGCTATGGTGCTGGCCTATGATATCAATACAGGGATTATTTATAAAGAGGTGACTGACGAGGAAGGATATTATGGTTTTTGTTTGGATGCCAATAGTAAGTATACTTTCAAGATAATGAAGTATGGTTACTTGACGGGATGTTATCTGGATGAAACAGCAGAGCTTCCAGCCTTGGATCCTGCACCTCCTGTATTATTGGAACGCTTACCGATCAATGGTGAATTGCTGTTCTCAGAAAATTTCTACTATAGTGTAAATAGTTCTGACATTACTCCAGAGATAGAGACAGGACTTAATGAGGTAGTAAAGTTATTGAAGGAAAACCCGACGCTGAAGGTAGAAATTGCTTCCCATACAGATGCACGAGGTAGTGCAACCTATAATACCTTACTCTCTTCTGTAAGGGCAAAAAAGATTTCCCTATACCTCATAGAACATGGTATTGCTATTGATCGGGTAATCTCTAATGGTTACGGGGAGTCAGAGATCTTAAATCATTGTGAAGATGGAGTACTTTGTTCGGATGAAGAACATGGGTTCAACAGGCGTACAGAGGTGCGTTTGATAGGTATGGTGGATGCCGTACAAGATCAAGGATTCTATCAGGAGATTTTTGATTATGCCATTGATCAATCGGGTTGTCTTCCTGTAAATGTTAGTGACAAGGAACAGTTAGTAGTATATATAGGACAAGCTCAAGGAGATGATCTCTTATTTTTGTCAGGGGTAAAGGTAAGGGCTGTAGATGCATTAACAGGAGAGGTGTTTACGGTGACTTCTCTACCTAACGGTTATTTTAGAATGAAGTTAAGGGCTGGCGCAGAGTATATGATACAGTCTTTCAAAGAAGGGTATTGGCCGGTAGCTGAGGAGGTCCAAGTTCCTATCGCAAAAGGTGTATATATCGCTAATCCTACTGTAATGAAAAGAACACAAATAGCACTGGCTGAAATGTCCTTCTTAGGTTTAACAGAATATACCGTACCAGAGGGGGCTAACAGTGATTGGATTACTCAGGGAGAAATGAGAAGTCAATTGCAAGAGGAGATCCCTGAGGTTTATCTGCCTGATTACCGCAGTGGATATGCCATACAGGTGGGTTCTTATCGTAGGCATGAGTCCGTTGACTTTGAATCGTTGAAAGGTCTTGGTAAAGTTTGTAGGCATTTGTCTAAGGTAGATCAACTGCATCGATACTTTCTTATGCGATTTGATACACAGGAGGAGGTAGAGAAAGCCTTACGAAAGGTGAGGGCAAAAGGAATAAAGGATGCGTTTATTTATCCTTTAAAGGCAGGGCTAGAGTTTTAGCCTTTAAGGTGCCGTTCCCTGCGGATGTATGTTAGTAGTACTTTGCTCTTTTTTATCTATAGTATATATGTTAATGAAATACAATAAAGTATGGCTTGTACGCTAGAATTGGGTTGGATATACTGTTATAGTAATGTACCTTTATAGCGTTTTGTAAGCTTATTTGATAAATCTTAGAATGATTAACATCTAATTTTTATTCCATTATATGGCGTATGTCAATTGCAATGAGGCTGTTTAATTCAACGAAACAGCATGAACGAGGGAAGCTCAATTCAACAATATGAACAAAAGGGATACCCACGGAATTACTAAAACCAATTTATTGTGAGATTTTTTTTATTGATAGGGGTTAGTTTAATGTTTTCTCAATTGATAGCCAATAGTACTTGTGCTCAAGAGAAAAGCTTGAAACTAATTGTCAGGGATATGAAAATGCGCCCTTTGGAAGGGGTATTTGTTACGATCAATGAAACGATACAGGCAAATACGGATGCCAAAGGAAATGCGACAATCAATGATCCCGGTGAAATTACTGCCGTGGAAGCCATTAAGGAGAATATGGTGATGGTTTCCTATATCCGTAGGAGAGAAGGCTTACAGATCATGCTCAAGAAAGCAAAGAATACAGCGATCACAGGAATGCTGTCTCTTGCTAATGGGCGACCTGTATCTGGAGTGTTGGTCAGTGTAAAAAAAGCGAAGTTCGATTTCCAGACAGCTACGAATGCAGCAGGGAATTTTGACTTGATGTATCCCTTGGATGCTCCCTTATTAGGAACCACAGATTTTACAATTGAGGATCATAAAGTCCAAAATATAGAATGGATTGCAGAAGGCTCGAAAAAGACGTTTAGATTGATTGTAAAGGAAATCTCGGATTTTGATCGACTGGGAGTGCCTTTTGAAGCGTCTTTTCAGCAAGAGAACGGACAGCCTTTAGCGGATAAAGAAATCAAGTTTGGTGCCACCACCTACCAAACCAACGTGAGAGGGAGCTCAAGGATCGTAAGAAGAAGTCATCAGGATAAGTTTTCTATTGCAGGGAAAACCATCTTGTCAGTGAAAGAACAGCAAGGTGGAGTACTAGTGACTGTAGCCAATGAATTGGAGATCGAAGAAGTCATGCCTACTTCCTTATCCTCTTCATCACAACAGGTTCCTTCAGGTGAAGTAACAAAGAATCCAGAAGGAACTTTGGAAGCCTTAGGGTATGTGTCGGACACAACGGTAAGTTTACTGGAAAGAATTACTGATCAGATTGACAAGACCTCTGAAAACCTTCAACAGCGAAAAGATGAGGTAGACGATGCCATGAATCAGATCAAGCAAGAAATTGCTTTTATCACAGAGCAAATCAAGGAAACAGAGGATATCTCAGCACAGGAGAAACAGCAATACAAGACACAGATTACAGACTTGGAATTACAGCTGAATGATATGGCTGATAGTTTTCTTAAAAAACAAAAAGAAGCCAAATCCAATATCACTACACTTCAGCAATTGTTCATGAATGAAAAAGAGCGCTTGGAGGCAGAAGCCAAAAAGAAAGCCCAGGAACAAGCAAAACTGCAAGAAAAGTTATTGTATACGACAGCAGTGGCAGTTGTATTTGCCTTGGTATTATTGTTGGCGGCTTTCTTTGCGTATCGTTGGAAATTCAAGGAGAAAGAAGCGATACAGTTAGCCAGAGAGCTCAATATACAGGTAGAAGAAAAAGAGGCACAGCGCCAATTGATGGAGGAAGTAAAAGAGCAGTTGGAAGTGAACGTGGAGGAACTGGAAATCCGGGACCGTAAGATTACGGATAGCTTGCGTTATGCCAATACCATACAACAAGCCATTCTTCCTAATCAAGCACTGTTGGAGGAAGCCTATCCAGAGCTTCATGTACTCTATCGTCCAAAAGATATTGTCTCAGGGGATTTCTACTGGTTTAAGCGTTGGAATGAGCGTATCACTTACTTGGCCGTGGTGGATTGTACAGGGCATGGTGTACCGGGATCTTTCATGTCGATGATTGGAAATACACACTTGAATGAGATCATTAACAAACGATTAGCGGAGGAACCTAGTGACATATTGGAGATGCTAGATCATCGAATCTTCTTGTCCTTAAATCAAGCAGAGTCAGGAAACTCAGATGGTATGGACGTATGTCTTTGCCGTATTGAGTATACCCGTGAGGGACAGCTATTCCTGTCCTATGCAGGAGCAAAAAGACCATTGTATTACCGTACGCCTTATGGAGGTAATATTATTCAGAACATAAGTGGAGATAGAAGGTCGATAGGTGGCCCGAAACGGATCGGTAAAGAGAAAAAGCCATTTACCACTAAGAAAATTGAACTGGAAAAAGGAACAGAACTTTTCTTGACTACAGACGGCTTTGTAGACCAGTCCGGAGGAGGGAAAAGAAGGAAGTTTGGAACCAAACGATTCCTGGAAGAATTGGTCTCCTTGGAAGGACGCTCTATTCAAAGACAGATTGACTTGCTTGAGGAACGATTGGATATTTATAGATCCGGACAAGAGCAGCGAGATGATATCACTATCTTAGGTGTAAAACTTTAGTTTGTTGAATCGTTGATGTAATGAGCGTAACAACTAAACATCATGAACGAGCGAAGCTCAATTAAACAATATGAACAAGAATGAGTCATCCCATATTAACATTTAAGGGGTGACTCATATTTTTTGTTTAAAAAGTACCTTTATATATCTAAAAATGGCCTTGAAGAATTGCCGTTAAAATTTTTAATCGTAAAAGCGTTAAGAAAATTCCATTGTTTGAGCGTAGCGAGTTTGGAATTTTTAGCTTTTGCGATTAGAAATTAGGCAAATTCTTCAAAGCCTTGATTTTTTTGCTTCGTTTTTTCATCAAGGAAAAAATGAAGAAGCTCATAAAAGGCTTGTGGGATAGCTGTAAAGTGATGAATTCTCAGAAAACTAAGCCATTTATTAATATGGGATAATTCATGTTTTCAATGTATTTTCCTCTATAATTTTTATAACTGTGAATAAAAATTTAGATTAGCCTAAAAATAAATTAAACCTTTTATAGATGTCTATGGATGCATTCTGGATTATCCTTACAGGAACACTGGTAGCGGGAAGTTGTGCGTTGCCGGGAAGTTTTCTGATGTTGCGTAAGATGACCATGGTGGGAGATGCTATTTCCCATGCTGTACTCCCTGGAATTGTGATAGCCTTTTTGATATCGGGGAGTATCAATAGTATTCCCATGATGATAGGAGCAGCACTTTTTGGTGTGCTTGTGACAGTAATTATAGAGTTTCTAAGCAAGAAAAGCCATATGCAGGAAGATGCCGCCATCGGTGTTTCCTTTACGGCTTTATTTGCCTTGGGGGTAATCTTGATTTCGTCCATGGCAGGGATGGTAGACCTGGATCAGGATTGCGTACTGTATGGAGAAATCCAATATGTTCCCTTGGATATATGGGAATGGAATGGAATGGAGATGGGGCCTATAGCCACCACTTTATTGAGTATCAATTTCCTGTTGGTGTTGCTTTTTACCCTTATCGGGTTTAAAGGGTTGAAATTGACTAGCTTTGATCCGGTATATGCCGCAACGGTAGGGATTAGTGTATCCTTCTGGCAATATGCCTTAATGGGTATCGTATCCTTGACGACGGTATTTTCTTTTGAATATGTGGGGGCAATTATGGTAGTAGCATTCTTGGTAGGCCCATCTGCAGTGGCTTACTTATTGACAGATAAACTATCGCATATGCTTTGGATTGCAGTAGGGGTAGGCTTTCTATCGTCTTTTACTGGATACTATTTGGGGGTATGGCTAGATGCTTCTATTTCGGGAGCAATGTCTTCGGTGATTGGTATCTTTTTTATGCTGGCGTTTTTCTTTAGTCCAAAACACGGGTTTTTTAGGCAGCTAAAGATGAAAAATGGTTAATTATCAATTATCAATTTTAGCCTTTTAACAGCCATAAATACTCCTCATTGAAAATTGAAAATTAACAGATGAGTCATTGAAAATTAAAAATTAAAAATTGACACAAGAGCGAGTAATATTGGGTATAGATCCCGGGACCAACGTTATGGGGTATGGATTGATAGTTGCCAAAGGAAGTAAAATATCTCTATTACAGTATGGGGTAATTCACTTGTCCAAGTATGCGAACCATGCGTTGAAACTGAAGAAAATTCATGAGCGAATTACACAGCTAATTGAAGAGTACCATCCGGATGAAGTGGCCTTGGAAGCTCCTTTCTATGGGGTCAACGTACAGTCTATGCTTAAACTGGGACGGGCGCAAGGTGTGGCGATGGCAGCGGCATTGATTCGGGATATTCCGATTACAGAATACGCGCCTAAGAAGGTGAAGGCAGCAGTTACCGGAAATGGAAATGCGACCAAGGAACAGGTGGCACGTATGTTGATGAACTTGCTGAAGTTTAAAGTTGCGGAAAATGAAATGCTGGATGCAACTGATGCCCTAGGGGTAGCGGTGTGTCATGTTTTCCAGAAAGGAGATAATCGTAAGAAGGCTCAATCCTGGAGTAACTTTTTAACCGACAATCCAGATCGTTTGCATCGTACTTCCAAGAAGACGAAAAAGGATAATGAATAAGTTGTTCTTTAATAGATATTATTATTACAGAAAGAGTAATTCCGCCGCCTGAAAAGGGTTGAATTTTAATGATGAGTTCTTGGATTATCTATGGATTATTCCAGAATATTCTTTTACTTTAGGGCGGTTTTTGGAGTGGGTTGCTATTTTTTACCCCGAGTTAAATCATTTAATCAAAGCATATGTCTTATAATCTTTTAAAAGGAAAAAGAGGAATTATCACAGGCGCATTGAACGAGAGCTCTATTGCGTGGTTTGTCGCGGAGCGTGCAGTGGAAGAAGGAGCGGAAATCGTTTTGACTAACGCCCCAATCTCTTTGAGGATGGGTAAAATCAATGAGCTGGCAGAAAAGCTGAATACAATTGTAATTCCAGCAGATGCTACTTCTACAGACGATATTGAAAACCTATACACGAAGGCATCAGAGCACTTTGGAGGGGAGAAGATTGACTTCATCCTACACTCTATCGGTATGAGCCCGAACGTACGTAAAGGTAGAGAATACAATGACTTGAACTATGACTTCTTCCAGAAGTCTATCGATATTTCTGCACTTTCATTCCACAAAATGATGCAGGTAGCAGACAAAATGGATGTGTTGAACGAAGGTGCTTCTATCGTAGGCCTTTCATACATTGCCGCTCAGCGTGCATACCCTGACTATGGGGATATGTCTCAGGCGAAAGCAGTGTTGGAGTCAATCGCAAGAAGCTTCGGACAGAAACTAGGAGAGAAGAAAGGAGTTCGTGTAAACACGATTTCTCAATCCCCTACAGTAACAACAGCCGGACAAGGAATCACAGGTTTCGACGTATTTGTTGATTTTGCAGATATGTTGTCACCATTGGGTAACGCAAGTGCCCTGGAGTGTGCGGATTACGTAATTACGTTGTTCTCTGACCTGACAAGAAAAGTAACGATGCAGAACCTGTTCCACGATGGTGGGTTCTCTACAGCAGGTATCTCTCACGCAATGGTAGATCGTCTATCAAAGTAAGGAAGATTAATTCTGTATGATAAAGAAGGTAGTACTCGGAAGGGTGCTACCTTTTTTTTTGTGGGGTGGGTCATATGAATCCCAATCCTGTCCGTAGGGGCATTCCTGCAGGAATGCCCCTACGGACAGGATTGGGGGTAATATTGTAGGATCACCCGACGGGGGTGATCTTCTCTCGATGGGCACTGATCTATCGGTTTATCACGAACCTATGAATGGTAAATTGTTGGTATTTTGAATAAATGAACCGTATGGTTCGTGAGGCACGGTAAGTGAACGCACCCCGTCGGGTGCGTCTACAAATCAATAAAAACAATCATCATTCTAATTTTTGATATTCATTATTCACCTTTTAATAACTACTGTTCCTACGCAGACGATGGGTTGAAAGACCTGCAGTCCGCACCCATCGCTGTAATTGTTTATCCCATTACATGGCGTCCATAAATGGGATTTGACATTAGATTGAAAAGGATTTGTAGGACTATGCTCCTTACACCAATATGCTTGTATAAAAAATGGAAGGCTAGTAGATATAGCTAGCCTTCCATTGACATTGCTCATTCGGATATACTGTGTGTGAATGAGGCTTTTAATATAAAATTAAATTGAAGGTAATTCCTGAAAGAATTAATAGTGATAGCCCGAGCCAAAAAAATCGACTGGAATAACTTAATATCACTACTATAACCCTAAAGAGTTTAAGATATTTAATCAATCTTAAGTTATCATTATTATTATCTATAATGATTGAAACATCTTTACTCTTTGAATACTTACCATCTTCTCTTGTTAAAACACTTAGATTAAAATTGTACTTAATAATAAAACTAAGAATTAACCAAGCAATAACTAATGTGATATGCACTTGTATTAGTAGCACAAGTCCTTTTAAGATGTAAAAAAATATCATCCACGATTTTAATTAAATACACTTTTTAGATTCTTCTAAGACTTTGTGTTTTTGACCTATGTCTTATGTTAATCGAGTGATAGGCTACTTTAATGTATCTTTTAAACTGAAGCTTCCCTAATTCTTATTCTACTTACATCTTGCAATGCTCTTCCAACATCTTCTCTGCTTCAGGGTGCTTAAGCTCTAAGGCACGCTCAAAGTCCAGACAAGCCTTATGGTTATTGAACACTTCTACATGTAGGAGCCCTCTTTGGTAGTAAGTCTCTGCGTCCTCGTCATATAGGGCAATAGAGGTTGTGAAGTCCTCAATAGCTTCCTTCTTAAGATCCATATCCTTTTTCAGGTAAGCTCTGGCATCGTAATAATAAGCATTCTGGCTGTTGAGGTCCATCAGCTCATTGTAGGCTTTCATGGCCTTATCGAAGTCCCCGTTGAAGTGGTATGACCTTGCTAGTTCAAATTGTGCTTTTTCGTTATTTTCTTCCAGTTTCAAGATTTTTTTGAAGGATTTCACAGCCTCCCCATATTTTTCGAGCTCTTGTTGTAACTGTCCTACATTCGTGAGCATAGTGATATCTTTAGGATTCAGTTTATGGGCAGCCAAGAAGTTCTCATAGGCTTGCTCGTACTGCTCTAACTGATAGTAAGATATTCCTCTGTAATTGTATATGGTCGCATTCTCTCCCTCCATCTCAGCAGCTATGTCGTACTGCACAATTGCTTTTTCATATTCTTTTACCTGCGCTAAGGTAATACCGTAATCTCTATGGTACATGCCTACTGAGTCATGATGTTGCACCAGTGTTTTCATTACGTCACAAGCTTTCTGGAAGTCCTGTTTCTGCATGTGGATATAGGCAAGATTGGCAAGTGGTTGAGCGGCTGTGCTATCAACTTCTGCAGCAAGTTCGAAGTCTTTGATGGCTGCATCAATATCGCCCATCTTATGTTTGATAACTCCCCTGTGATTGATCGCATTCAAATAGTTAGGATTTAACTCCAGTGCTTTTTCAATATCGACCAATGCACCGTAAAGATCTCCATTTTGAAGTTTGGCTCCTGCTCGGTTGTCCAGGTAAACCCAATTGTTAGGCTTCAACTGAATTGCTCTATTGTAATAGGTGATCGCTTCTTCTGTCTTTCCTTCAGTAATCAAAGCATTGCCTTGGGCATTAAGGTCTTTATGTGAAGGGGTAGGACGTTGAGCCTTCTCTTGCTCCAAGGATTTAGGTACTTCAAATAAACTATAGTCGCTTAGTTCAATCTTTTTGAACTGAGTAAAAGAAAGGGTCATTTTTTGCTGACCAAGCATCACCATTCGAGTAGGTGCAAAATCAGCTTCCAGCTGCTGGTAATCATAGTACATCGTACTTTCACCTTCCAAAACCTTTCGGTAAGGTAGTTTGCTCTTTTTATCAAAGAAAAAGGTAAAAGGAGCATCCTCTTCATGCTCAAACAATAAGCGGTAAGTAGGGGTGCCATGCACCATAGCATTTCTTACAGAGGTGATTCTATACCCCTCTGCGAGCTTTTGTCTAATTTCATCACTTCCAAAGTGGATATTACTGAACTCATCGTCAGTGTCGTCACCTTCTTCAATAGGATTGACTTCTAATTTCTTATTTAGAGGGTTGTAACTCCATTTTTCTTTTTCATTTTGAACTTGAAGCATCTTGGCTCCCATGAGTTCAACTTCCATATACATGTATTTTCCGGCACCGGAAAAAGTAGTTTTAAAGGGAAGTTTCATGTTTTCTACTCCCATGGCGCCATCGATCATATAGAAGTCATCATCGGTATAGGTGGTTTGACTACGTGGGGCTAGTAGCTCATCGGTATTGATGTCAATTTCCTCTTGTTCTATGATGATTTCACCGAAGTATTCTTTCTGCTCCGCTACATACTTTTGAATAGTTGCGAGCTCCTCTTTGGAGAACTCCTTTTCTTTCTTGAGTATTAGCGTATGCCCATGTTTGAGGTCTTTTCCCGTTAGTTGCCCATCGGTATTAAGGGAAAATGAGAAGTTTCCCATTTCCATTAAGGCACCCTGAAGAAGGTGGTCTTCAGTAATAATCAATTCCTGTTCTTTGAGTTCTCCTGTAAAAGAAGTTTTACTATAATGATAATCAGGCCAAAGGATTGTTCCTTTCAGTTCCTTTGCTTTCTTGTCATAATCGGTTATGGAGAGCAACATTTGGTGCTGCCCATTGCCGGATGCCAACACAAAGTCTCCGTACCAGTTACCGGTTAATTTTTTAGGATTGATGTTTTCTTGGGAAACAGCTGTCGAGGTCAAAAAAAGTAAAAGCCCAATGCTGTTTAAAAAGTAAAAAATAGATTTTAGCATAAAAATGAGGTATTGATGATCGTAAAAAATGAAGCTATTAAGATAGTTAAAATTCTTTTTTTCTACCTACCTAAAGCCATGATACTTTCAAAGCTTATATAACACGTACGGCCGCGCCAGTGGCGCGGCCGTACTTTTATAGCGGCTATACTTTTATAAAGATTGCAAAAAGGCCATCGTATCTACTCCATCGGCATAGTCATCTACTTTGGGGTATTGGGCATCTCCAAAGTTATAGCTGCCTGCCAACCATTGTCCATCAGTAACAATACACTGGATTTTCTCTTTCTGAGTGTCCAGTATTTGCTTTAGCTCTGCCCCATTTTGATAGGTTTCATAGAATGTTACGGCAATAGGGGAGACTAGCTCAGAGGTTTCTCTCATCATTAGTCCGCCGTTATCCAAGTGGGGAACTTTGTTGACGAGATATACCGACTTATTATAGTCGTAATTGTTACTGTATTTATGATTTTGGATACAGTTCATTGCCGGTTTTTCCAATGCTCCTAGAAGTGGTTTAAGGTCATATCCTTCTGGAATGTAGATTTTGGAGATATTTCGACACCCCAAACCATAGTAACGAAGAATATCTTCTTGTAAACGACCTAGTGTTTCAGCGGATTCATCTCCTTTAATGACCGCGATAGAAGTCCTGTTTTTACGGATAATATTAGGATATTTCCCAAAATAGCTTTGAAAGTAACGGGCACTATTATCTGAGCCTGTAGCAATAACGCCATCTACTTGTTCTGCTTTTCCTTCCAGGAAGGTGATCTGAGAAGTAAAATCAGGAGCAATTTCTTGTAGTTCTCTCAAGATCCATTTCATCAGGAAAGTATCTTGGGAGCCAAGTTTAGCCAGTAATTTATGTCCACTTAATAGGGTGGTGAAAGCATCGTGGAATCCAACCAAGGGGATGTTTCCGGCCATGATCACCAGGATGTGTTTGTCGGTAAAGGTATTGGATAAGGTATATTTGTTCACCCATTCCTCAAGAGTAGATGCTTCTAGAATGACACTGATACCTTTCAAGGCTGCTTTTACGCTTTCTTCATCAAACCATCCATTTTCTGAAGATGCTCCTCTTACCAGGTAATCGATATCATAGGTTGGGAGAGTGGAAATTTTTTCTCCTAATGTCACAAATGCCTGTACTCTCTGTTCTAATGTCATAATGGCTTTATCTATAAGTATGATAGTTCTCCTATTTTTTGACAAAAATAAGGATTATACCCTAAACTGTTTTCTTTTTGGAAGGTTATAATCTAGAAACCTATACTAGGAGAGTCCTTATATTTAGGTTATTTCAAAAATAATTGTAAAAAGATTAAAACTATACAAAGTCTATAGGGTAATAATCTTATTTTTGTAATAAAACTGAGATAAGATATTTATCTTTCGAGACAGACAATGTATATTTGTCGGAACTGAAGCCGAACAAATTGAATTATTAAAAAAAAGAGAGTGAGTTATGGCGATTATTATCACTGATGAGTGTATCAACTGTGGCGCATGTGAGCCAGAGTGCCCAAATACGGCAATCTATGAACCGGGAGTAGAGTGGACATGGGCAGATGGTACTGCTTTGGATACAGTTGAGATGGAAGACGGCTCAAGTATTGATGGGCAGGCAGCTCAAGAGCCAGTATCGGATGAATTCTATTACATCGTACCTGATAAGTGTACGGAGTGTGTAGGTTTCCATGAAGAGCCACAATGTGCGGCAGTTTGTCCGGTGGACTGTTGTGTGGATGATCCTGACTATGTAGAGGAAGAAGATGAACTACTGGCAAAGAAAGCATGGTTACATGCTGAATAAGGCTTTTTCAGGTAAAAGGTAAAAAGTAATAGGTAAGAGGCGAAAAGTAAGAGGTAAAAAGACCTTTTACTTTTTACCTCTTACCTTTTATTTTTTATCAGAATGCCCGAGATTTTTTTCTGGAGCAATCACATCCCTCACCATCTGCTTGATCTCTTTAGGCTCAGGAAAGCGTCTTTCCTCCTTGAAAGAGAAGACCAACGTACCGTTGATCCAGATTTCATAGATTCCCCCTTGTACAGGAGTAAGCTGTACTTGTCCCAATTCCTGAGAGAATGTATTTAGCAGTTCTTGCGCCATCCAAGTGGCCCGAAAAAGCCATTGGCATAGCGTACAATATCGAATTTCAACAATTGCTTTTTCCATCTTATTCCTCTCCTTCCAAAATGCTGAGTAATCCTTTTTCGATATCTGCTACTTTGCGATAAAAACAAGACTCTCGGTGTGAGCCATCTTCTTTCTTAGTATGACAAGCACCAGTGCCCAGCATGCGGACCATCATCAGAATAGCATCCTGATCACAATCTACACGAATCTCAGTAACGGCTAGAAGATCTCCTGAGGTTTCTCCTTTGGTCCATAGTTCTTGGCGAGAAGTACTGTAGAAGGTGGCATATCCCGTTAGAATACTTTTCTTAATTGCCTCTTCATTCACATATCCTAGCATCAATACTTTTTGGGTGTCAATGTCTTGTACGATGGCAGGTAAGAGTCCTCCTCTTTTTTCAAAATCCAGCTTAAGTGGTTGTGTTATATGATTTTCCATAAGAAATAATTAGCATGACGCTAAGTGTTAGTTATTTTATTAAATCGTTTATTAGTTATATATCTTCATGAAGCTCTACCAAAAGTCCTTCTTCAGAGCTTAAAGAGATCATTAGATGATAAAATTCTTCATCCTCTTCTTCACTGTCTACGGTTATAATGAACTCGTCATTTAAGAAGTGCCCTCCAGCACCGCTTAGACGGATTTCTCGGATAGGTTTGTTGACAGCAGGTTTCCATAGCTCCATCTCGTTAACAATATAGCTACGGATCTCTACCTGCCCACTGAACTGTTTTTCAATCGCTTCTTTTTCTGTTCGTAAGTCAAAGTCTACCAGCTTAATACTATCGCTTTCCATACCCCCACTAAGGAATATTCTTTCTTGATTAGGAAAACGTAGTTCCAGCCAATCCAGGCTTTCGAAGAGTTCTCCTTTTTGAGCCACATTGGTCCATACATGATAAATCACATGCTCTATAGGGGTACCCTCTAAGCTTTTTAGGGTAGAGACTTCTTGTTCTGAAAAGTAATTACTCATTTGTTATTATTAATAATTAGAAAAGTACCTCTTTCTCTAAAAGAGAAAAGACGTACCCTGTGTTAAAGGTTTATCGGTTATCGCTTATTACGTGTAAGCGATAACCGATAACCAAAATATAAATCTGTAGACTTGACAAAAAAGCCTACGCTTAAAAGCTAACTTCACATGCAGGAATCGCTGCCTTTAAGTCTGCCGCACGGCTACTGCTCACTCTGCTGTTATAACATTTAATAGACTCCAATTGTGTCAGTTCATACAGGTATTTTAGTTTTTTGACATTGGTACTAGAACAATCCAGCTTCTTTAGATCCCTAAGGTTTTTTAAATCTTTTAAGGAACTAAGGTCGTTATTACCGGATACCCTTAGCTCTTCCAATGTATATAAGCTCGATACAAAATCCAGATCATCTATTCCACATTCTGAAACGTCCAATGTTTTGAGTTTTGGAAGTTGCGCGATAGGGGATAGGTCCTCTACGGACAATCGTCTACAGATAAGGCTTTCCAACTCCTTAAGTTGAGCAATCACTAAAATATCGGTTAGCTTTAGCTCTGTAAGGTTTAGCTTTCTGAGGTTAGGAAGCATCCCTAATGGATAAATATCTTTAAGGTTGGTGTACCCCAAGTCTAGGGAAGGAGTCATGCCTATTTGGTGTAGTTGTACGCTCGTAGGAGGAGTGTCTAAGCTGTACTTCTTTTGGAAAATGGCTTTCCATTCAGGTGAAAGTTTACTCCACCAATCTGTCAGGGCCTTTTCCCTGTATAATACCAGGCATTGTTCGTGACTAATGGCAAATTGCTCAGCTTGTTTTTCCACTACTTCAGTGCCCTCCAGGTTAAGTAGTTTAAGTTTTTGCAAGGTGACAAGAGGCATAATGTCGTATACCTTGGTATTGGAAACGTTAAGTTGCTCTAGTTCTGACATTACCCTTAGGCTCTGTAGGTCATCCACTAAAGTGTTGGAAACTTCTAGGATCTTCAAGTCCGTTAAGGTACGGATGCTTGAAAGGTCTTTGATTTGACTGTAGTTAGCTGTAATGGTTTCCAGAGAGTATAGACCTTCAATGCCTCTGAGGCTGCTAATTGAGGTACTGTCAATATGCAGTTCTTTTAGGTTGACAAGGTTACTTAAAGGCGCAAGACTTTGGATCTCCTTGTTGTTGGAGAGGTCTATACTAGAGAAATTAGCAATACGTTGTAAGGCTTCTTTCGTTAAAGAGTCTTGTAATGCTACGCCAGTGTTCTCTTGGTAAGTATCAGCAAATACTTTTACCCAGGGAGCTGATAAGTCATTCCACCATCTTCTTAATTGTTGGGAATCATAGATTACCAGCGTTTTAGGTTGTTGACGCATAAACTGAAGCGCCATACGGTTTCCGACATAGGTACCATCGCAATAAATACGCTCAAGGTCAGTAAGATTTTGCAAAGGCATTAGATCCTCTATAGAGGTATGGTCTGCAAATAGTTGCTTTAGATTCTTTAGAGCTTGAATAGGAAATAAGTCTTTTACTCCGGTACGGCTTATGTCCAGGCGTTCTAAAGAAGGAACCTTACCAACTTCGTTAAGTGTATTTACGGCAGTACCAGAAAGGTCTAATTCCTTTAGTACCGTTAGGCTACTAAGAGGACTAAGGTCATCTGCATTAACCTCAGAGATATTCAATTTCTGAAGGTTGATCAAGGCAGCAATAGGACTTAGATCGGTAGTTGGCGTGTAAGAAATATTAAGTTCTTCCAACTCTGACAAGTGTACTAAGGCTGATAGATCGTAAAGTAGGGTATTAGAAATATTCAAGGAAACCATGCTATTGCAGTATTGCAAAGGACTGAGGTCTCTTACTTGTGTATTGGAGCAATTGAGGTATTGCAAGTGCGTCAGGCTTCTTAAAGGAACCAAGTCTTTTACCGCTAGACCGTCAATGTTAAGCTTCTTCAGCTTACGCATTTTGCTAACGGGCTCTAAGTTTTCCAACTCCTTGTGAGTACTCAAGTCTAATTCTTCCTGAGAGCGTATCTCATCTATATAAGCAAAGAACTGCTCGGATAGAGGGAGCTGACTGCTGTCCTTGAGCAACAATAGCGTATCTTGAACGGCCAGGACATCTTGCATACTCACAGAGTCTTGTAAGTACTTCTCTTGCCCTAAAAAGTCTTTCCATACTTGGGGTAAGCCGTTCCACCAGTTCGCTTTTTCTTCTTCTTGCTTAAGCTTAGTGGTGTATAAGCTTACGATTTTTAGCTCCTCGGCATAGGGATCTAGGTTGATTTGAGCAAATCGATCCCTTGTATCTTCGATTGTTTCTCCTTCAATTGTTGTAGCATGTAGAATACGCTGCATATTGACGGTGAAGAACAATGTCCCCTCATCTGTCACTCCGTGGTTGATTTCCTCAACTCTGAACTCGAAGGTCGCGCTATCAAAGAAAAACTCTATATCTTTTAGATAGGCTTGAACATCTTTATTGGTAGGGACTTGGCGGTTAGGGTCCAAGTCATCTTCTATTTGTACTTCTTCATCCCTAAAAAGCTTTAGGTAGGTTTCGTTAATGATAATGCTTTTATCTGCAGCGATTTCTTCTGCTGACCCCAGGAAGTTAAAAGTCTCCTGAAGGTAAGTAATCATATAAGTGATTTCTTCTTTATATTCTTTGATCCGCTCGGCGGACTGCACATTTTCTTTTGGATTATCTTGTGCGAAAGTGGAAGTTCCTGCTAAAAAAATAAGAAGAACAGTTAAAAAGATTTGACCAAGTTTCATGTTCAATCAGTATAGTCTAAAGTGTCTTTGATGTATAGGGAAACGAGTATTTCTCAAGAGAAAATTTTCGTTCCGTTCACTAACTTGAAGTTACGAAAATAATGAAATTTCTTAGTAAGGTAATAAACCTTAATATGCCTGCTTTAGGATATAACGCAACATGACGTCCTTGTTGGCATCAGAAAGATCAGTAAGATTAGAGATCAACCAGCCTGAGTTGTAGTCATTTCGATTGAATTCTGTAATTTCAAAATACCACCCTTCAATTTGGAAGAAGTGGAATTTCACCTCACTAATATTATCAAATTTTAAGTTGTTGTTTTGAATCTCGTAGAAGAATAGCGTTAGGTAATCTGCTTTAAACTCCTTTTGTGCATAGTCCGGAAGGTTATCTTTATCATTGAGTGCCTTGATAAGGTTCATAAAGTCTAGCTCGTGACTCATAGGGTGCATAAATTTCTTCTCTGGTGCATTTTCCATCGCACGTACAAAAGGAGAGAAGTAGAGGTTGGATAAGACCCATTTATATCCTCCGTTATCTTCCTCTAGTTCCAAGAATAAGTTAATCTTCACAGGAGAACCTTTCCAGATAAAGTCTGCGACAACTTCTGCGAACCATTCATCTTCATGTGTTTCTATAAACTGGGGATTATTACTATCGAGTACACTCTCCATAAAACGCTCCTTGGTGCGGTTAGAGATTAGGTTGTTGCGACGGTCAAAGAGGGCTTTAAGGTACTTTTTTCGTTCGGCATTATTACGATACTCTTTAGAGGAAGGAGCGTATTTTTTGCCGGAAGGATCTTCTTCGTGATTGAATCGTCTGATAAACTGATTGACTTGTTTGGTCTCAGCATACATCATAGATTCATCTCCCATATAATGTTGGGTTTGGGTATAGGCAGTAGTGCAGAGTGTCAATAAAGGAAAGAGGAGGACAAAGAAGTTTTTCATAGAAGGTCTTTTATTTTAATATTCAAAAAGGTAAGGTGTTGAGGCTAATGTTTGTAAGAACGATAAACATAAGAACAGGAATTGTTCCATGTTGGCGTTTTGGGAGTGTAAAAGTGTAGAGTGTAAAGTATAAAGTAGATACACCACGTTACACTCTACACTCTACACTTTAAATTGGCTTACTTCTAAATCAGTATTCCAAGCAGACGTTTATCCTTTTCTGGTCTCTGCCACACGGATATCTCCTAGCAATACATCCCAGAAGCCGATAGTTTCCCCGTCAATCTGGATTTCTTTACGTTTTACATATACCGTAATATCCTTTTTTGTAGTGTCCTTATACGTCAGGCCATCTTCTGTGGTACCTTCGAAGCTTTGGTAAATGGTAATAACCCCTACATAAGTGCCGTCAGGCTGTCTTTCCAAATCAGAAATATATTGGATATCAAACCACTGAATTTTTACACTTTTATAGTTCAGTCGGTTGAGTGTCTCTAAATACTTACGAACCGTGTAATAACGGATTTTTTTACGGTTAAGAGAGGATACGCCAATTTGAGCCTCTTCGTTGAATAATTCCAGAGCACGTTCAATCACACGGTTGGCTTCAGAAAAAGAAGTTTCTTTATCTCCAATCTTAGTGATGTATTTACTAAGGTCATTGACTTTTTCCAATGCCAGAGAGTCAATAGCGGCTTTTCTTCCCGGAGGTAGTGTAGGGCCTTGAGCAAAGGCAGATGAATTGAAAAATGCCATTGAAAGGGCAAAAAGGATAATTGCATATTTTTTCATAACAAATGATATGTTAAAGTCTAGTGAAGTCTCTATTAAATAGTATAGCTAACCTGCTTTAGGTGAATGCTAAAGCTATCTACGGTCAATCGAAATTGATTACGAAAGGATCAGGTTTAGCTACGATAGAAAGTACCTGGGGTTAATACTGTACTTTTGTTACGATAAGCTTAGTGATTTTACCCGCTTCATCTTTCTTGAAAGATTTTACTTTGTAAGGGGATTTTTCAGTATCCTTCAATAGGTTAAGGTAGCGGATGATTGTGGTTGGCTCGTCATAATCCACTACACTGCCATCATTGTACACCTCAATCAGAACAGTCGCTTCAGGGGAGCTAAACAATGAAAGTGTTTCCGTAATCATTTTATTGGCAGAAGGAGTGTCTGCTGCTGTAGGGATACGGTCCATATAGTAGTAGATGTCTTTATTTTCCTTGCTCTCCATTTGCTCACGGATAGCCGCTCTACGTGCTTTTTCTGCTTCAATCTGGGCTAGTTCTGCCATACGCTTCTCAATCTCTACCGCCTCTTGGTCTAGTTTAGCTTCTTCTTTAGCGATCAAGCTTTTTAGTTCTTCATCTTTCAATTGAACATTTTCTATGTTCATCAACCCACCTTTGATCTGGTCTAATGCTTTGCGGTCTTCCTCCACCTCTTCAAGCGTTTTATTTTCTTTGGCTAAAAGTTCTTTTAATTGACTTTTACTTTTTTCAACCAATACAGTTTCATTGCGTAACTGCTCCTCGGCTAGTTTTTTCTTTTTACCACAGCTGCTGCTCGCTAAACCAATGCTAAGGATAGCGATAAAAAGTAGAAGTTGATTGGCTACGTGTTTCACCTTGTACATAATGAACTAGATTTATGGTTTTAAAAATGTTGGATATATTCTGTGAGTTCTCTCAAAACGGTAATATAAAAAGAAGACAACAATTTTAAGGCCTTGTACAAATACCTTATGCTAAATTTTCATAAAAAGAGGATGTTTTGGCCTTTTTTATGAATGTACTTGGTATTTGAATACTCTATGAGGGTAACAGTCTTTGTATTATTTAAAGTTTACTGAGAAAGGGATTCTTCCAGCTTTGTTGAATCCGTTACATAGTGTCTTGATTCGTGTTGAATTGTTTACTGGTCATTATTCAATCAACTCACCGAAGGTGAAATTCAACGAATCAATGATTCAACAATAATGAAAAAACCTCTGAAGAATCGTTCTTCAGAGGCTTGTTATTGGAATAGCTAATTATGCGAAGAATTACTTCTCAGCAGTAACCGCTTCTTCTTCTCTTACCAAAGGTCTCAATGCTGGACCTGTATAGATTTGTCTTGGACGAGAGATTGCTTGCTTCATTTCTCTTGACTCTTTCCACTGAGCGATCCATCCTGGAAGACGACCAATTGCAAACAATACCGTAAACATTTCTACAGGGAATCCCATTGCTCTGTAGATGATACCTGAGTAGAAGTCTACGTTAGGGAATAGCTTTCTGTTGATGAAGTACTCATCGTTCAATGCAGCTTCCTCTAGTTTCTTCGCAATATCAAGAGTCTGATCCTGTACGCCTAGTTTGTCCAATACGACATCACAGTACTTTTTGATGATCTTCGCTCTAGGGTCGAAGTTCTTGTATACTCTGTGTCCGAAGCCCATCAAACGGAATGGATCGTTAGGGTCTTTCGCTTTGTCGATATATTTCTGGATGTCACCACCGTCTGCTTTGATCATCTCTAGCATCTCGATTACTTTCTGGTTAGCACCACCATGCAATCCTCCCCAAAGGGCGTTGATACCACCAGAGATAGAAGCATATAGTGAAGCTTCAGAAGAACCTACTACTCTTACTGTAGCAGCCGAACAGTTTTGCTCGTGATCAGCGTGAAGAATCAATAGCTTGTCTAGTGCCTCTACCAACGCAGGATCAATGTTATATTCCTCTGTAGGAAGACCGAACATCATTTTTAGGAAGTTCTCTACATATCCTAGTTTGTTATCAGGATATAGTTGAGGGTGTCCTTGGCTGTTTTTGTAAGACCAAGCGGCTAATGTAGGAATCTTAGCAAGCAAACGGATGATTGTCAAGTTTACTGCTTCCGCATCTCTATGTGGGTCCAATGATTCAGGATGGAATGCTGAAAGTGTAGTAACCAAAGATGACAATACGCCCATTGGGTGTGCTGAAGCAGGGAAGCCCTGGAAGATGTCCTTAATATTCTCGTGCACCAATGTGTGACGTCTGATCTCACTTTGGAATGCATCCAACTCCTCTGTTGAAGGCAAGTGACCATAGATTAGCAAGTAAGCAACTTCTACGAAAGAAGCTTTCTCTGCCAAATCTTCGATAGAATAACCACGGTGTCTTAGGATACCTTTTTCCCCGTCAAGGAAAGTGATGTTACTGGTTGTAGAGCCTGTGTTTTTGAAGCCAACGTCCATGGTGATTAAACCCGATTGCGCTCTTAGCTTGCTGATGTCAATCGCTTTCTCATCCTCTGTGCCTTCAATAACTGGTAGTTCGTACACTTTTCCTTCGTAGTGTAATTGTGCTGTTTTCTCCATTTCTCTTTATAACGGTTATATTGTTTGTTGATCGTTCTAGGTTTAACTCATTACTATGGACAAGTGTTGTGTCTATATGATTTTCAGATTCCCTAAAAGTGTTAATACACCGTCCGAAAATCTTGGATTTAGTAAAAGTTGCCCTAATATATTTCAAATTTTTTTTTTTTACAATCATTCTTCCCCCTTCCATGAGAGTAAAAATAAGAACATTGACGTAAGTCATTGTAAATGAATGGGTTCAAATTTATCGCATATTCGTTTTAGCGAATATTGAATTTTCATTCATTTAGAAACCCTCTTTAGCCTAGGAAGTTGATGGAGATAAGCGTAAGAGCTACACAGTGTTTTTGAAGTAAAAAGTAAGAGGTAAGAAGTAAAAGGTAAAAAAGTATTGGGTGTTTGATGAACAGCCATTAAATTTCTCCTTTCTCCTTTCTCCTTTCTCCTTTCTCCTTTCTCCTTTCTCCTTTCTCCTTTCTCCTTTCTCCTTTCTCCTTTCTCCTTTCTCTGGGACGACCACAAGGGGCGCCCCTCCTTCTCCTTAAAGTTCAATGTTTTCTTCCTCAGTAAATACAGGCAGTGCAGCTTCGAATTTGAAAAATTATTTCTTTGAACTTCAGCGCTACAACCTATAAAAGATGGATAGAATTACAAATTCTCTTGGATAAACGAAAAAAGTTCCCCTATATTAAAAACGTGCGCGAGCATTTATACTATATAGAAACGCTATATAGTTCTATGGTATATAGTTATTCAGGGAGATCCTGTTGTTTATTATTCTAGGTTGGAATTTAACTGTTACGGTTATTGTAGAATCGATGTGAATGTGTTTCAGTGAGCCATCATACAGCATATCATGATGGGTGTAATGAGTGAAACGTAGTTCAGCGGCTCAACAATAAAACAGAACGGTTTAAGGTTTAACCTCATCGATAGATGAGCGGCTTATCATAGTTATTGGTAATAAAGAACCATAACAACTAAACAATATGAATGGGCGAAGCTCAATTAAACAGTATGAACAGAGAGTCCACCTTTATATCTGTAGTATAAAACCACCGCTGGCGTTGTCGTATATGATTTAGCTGTTTAACTGAGAGACCAAAAATGTCTAAAAATTTAGTAATAGTCGAGTCTCCTGCCAAGGCCAAGACCATTGAGAAATATTTGGGTCAGGACTACAAGGTAATGTCCAGCTATGGACATGTGAGAGACTTACCAAAGGGTAATAATGCCATTAATATAGAACAGGATTTTGCTCCTGTCTATGAAATATCCTCTGATAAGAAGCAGGTAGTGTCAGAGTTGAAAAAACTTTCTAAAGAAGTGGATGTGGTCTGGCTCGCGACGGACGACGACCGCGAAGGAGAGGCGATTTCCTGGCACTTGCTGGAGACCCTTAAATTAAAGAATGAGAAAGTGAAACGAATCGTCTTTCGGGAGATTACCAAGAAAGCGATTCTAACAGCTATAGATAATCCAAGAGAGGTGGATTTGGACCTGGTCAATGCACAGCAGGCCCGAAGAGTCCTGGACCGATTGGTGGGTTTTGAGCTGTCTCCTGTCCTTTGGAAAAAGGTAAAGGCAGGTTTGTCTGCGGGTAGGGTACAGTCCGTTGCCGTACGAATTGTGGTAGAGAGAGAGCGAGAGATTTCAGAGTTTACACCTGAAAGTGCTTATAAAGTACAAGCTGTATTTGATCTGGAAGGTGGTAAGCAGTTGGTGGCAGATTTATCCAAGAAACTAAAGACAGAAGAAGAAGCTAGGGCTTTTGTAGAGTATTGCAAAGAGGCTGCTTATAGTATACAGGATTTGAAGGTGAAGCCTGGAAAGCGTACACCTGCAGCACCATTCACAACCTCTACATTACAGCAGGAGGCCAGCCGTAAGCTAGGTTTTCCTGTGTCTATGACCATGTCAGTGGCTCAAAAACTGTATGAGGCAGGTCATATTACTTATATGAGAACAGACTCCGTAAATCTTTCAGATGATGCAATCGCAGCAGTATCCGCGGAGATTTCAAAAGCTTACGGAGAAGATTACGTTCAGACCAGAGCTTATAAGAGTAAATCCAAATCAGCTCAGGAAGCACACGAGGCGATTCGTCCTACCAATTTCCAGTTTCATACATTAGAAGGTATAGATAGTCGTGAAGCCAAATTATATGATTTGATTTGGAAACGTACAGTCGCTTCTCAGATGGCGGACGCCAAGCTAGAGAAAACCACTGCTTATATTTCGATAGATTCTCCTGCAGAAGGAGAGTATGATTATACGTTACAGGCATCTGGAGAGGTAATCAAGTTTGAGGGCTTCCTGAAAGTATACCTTGAATCTACGGATGAGGAAGAAGATGAGGAGCAAAAAGGGATGTTGCCGCCACTTTCAGTAGGACAATCGCTTGACCTGAACAAGATGGTCGCTACAGAGCGTTTCTCTCGTCCTCCTGCAAGATACACAGAAGCCAGCTTGGTAAAGAAATTAGAAGAACTGGGTATCGGAAGACCGTCCACCTATGCGCCTACTATTTCTACTATCCAGAAAAGGGACTATGTAGTGAAGGAGCCTAGAGAAGGGAAAGAAAGAGATTATAAAGAAATTACCTTGACCAAAGGGCAGATTGCAGAGGAGACCAGGACAGAGATTACAGGAGCTGAGAAAAATAAATTATTCCCGACCAATACAGGAATGATTGTAAATGACTTCCTGGTGAAGTATTTCCCTGGAATCGTTGATTATTCATTTACGGCTAGAGTGGAAGAGCAATTTGATCTGATTGCGCATGGAAAGTTAGTGTGGAATCAGATGATCAAAGATTTCTATGGTTCTTTCCATCAGAAAGTGGAAGATACCTCAGAAGTAGAGCGTGCAGATGTATCTGCAGCTAGACTGTTAGGGGAAGATCCAAAGACTGGTAGAAACATTTATGCGCGTTTAGGACGATTTGGTCCTATTGTACAGTTGGGAGAGCAGGAGGATGAGGACAAGACGTATGCTTCTATGCGCAAAGGGCAATATATTGAGAATATTACCTTGGAGGAAGCATTGGAGTTGTTCAAGCTACCAAGAGTAGTGGGAGAGTTTGAAGGGAAAGAAATCACGGCGAATGTAGGACGATTTGGTCCATATGTACGACATGATGGAAAGTTTGCCTCTCTTGGAAAAGAACTAGCCCCAGAAACCGTTACAGAAGAGGAAGCGATTGCCTTGATCTTGACGAAAAGGGAAGCAGATGCGAAGAAGTTGATCAAAAGCTTTGAGCAGGATGCGGATCTGCAAGTATTAAATGGGCGTTGGGGACCTTATATTTCTTATAAAAAGAAAAATTATAAGATTCCAAAAGGAACAGAAGCTGAGAAGTTGACTTATGGGGATTGTATTAAATTGATTGAGGAGGCTCCTGATCCAAAAGCCAAGAAAAAAACGGCTACGAAGAAAACAGCGACAAAGAAAACTACGACAGCAAAGAAAACGACGACTCGTAAAACAACAACGGCTAAGAAAAAATAGAATCCCTCTCACAAAGGGATTCTCAGCCATTTACAAGCGATAGATTTTTTTTTAAAGGCAAGCTTATTTTTAAATTCGTTTAAGCGATTATGTTTTTGGTTTACTTTTCTTTAAACTTGCCTTCAGGAATTGATACATGCAATTGCTTGAGCATTTTCGCTCCTGAATAATGAATTAAACTCACAGTTAACAAATCAAGCCAAAAGGCAACATAGATTATGAATATTCACGAATATCAAGCAAAAGAGATTCTTAAAGGATACGGTGTAAACGTACCAGCAGGATATCTGGCAACTACTCCCGATGAAGCTGTTGAAGCTGCAAAAAAATTGACAGAAGAAACTGGCTCAGAAGGTTGGGTAGTAAAAGCACAGGTGCACGCAGGTGGCCGTGGTAAAGGTGGAGGAGTGAAGTTTGCTCCTAGCTACGACAAACTGAGAGAGAAAGCAGAAGAGATCATCGGTATGCAATTGGTGACTCCTCAAACAAGTGCTGAAGGTAAAAAAGTACACCAAGTACTTATTCAGCAGGATGTTTATTATCCAGGAGAGAGCGAGCCAAACGAGATCTATATGTCTGTATTGTTGGACCGTGCGACTGGCCGTCACATGATCATGTACTCTACAGAAGGGGGTATGGATATCGAAGAGGTTGCCGAGAAGACTCCTCACTTGATCTTCAAGGAAGAGGTTGATCCTAAAGTAGGCTTGCAAGGATTCCAAGCTAGAAAGGTTGCATTCAACCTAGGTTTGGAAGGTAAGGCCTTCAAAGGAATGGTGAAGTTTGTAAGTGCACTTTACAGTGCTTTCTTGGGTTCTGACTCGGAAATGTTCGAGATCAACCCTGTACTTCAAACCTCAGACGATCAGATCATGGCAGTAGATGCGAAAGTATCTATCGATGAGAACGCATTGTACCGTCACCCGGACTTGGCTGCACTTAGAGATACTAGAGAGGAGGATCCTACGGAAGTAGAAGCTTCTGAAGCTGGTTTGAACTACGTGAAGCTAGATGGTAACGTAGGTTGTATGGTAAACGGTGCTGGTCTTGCAATGGCTACCATGGATATGATTAAGCTTTCAGGTGGAGATCCTGCCAACTTCCTTGATGTAGGAGGTAAAGCAAATGCTCAAACGGTAGAAGCTGGTTTCAGAATTATCCTGAAAGACCCTAACGTAAAAGCAATCCTTATCAACGTATTTGGTGGTATCGTAAGATGTGACCGTGTTGCAAATGGTGTTGTTGAGGCTTACAAAAACATCGGTAACATCAATGTTCCGATCATCGTAAGACTTCAAGGAACCAACGCTGTAGAAGCAGCAAAAATCATTGACGAGTCTGGATTGAAAGTAACGTCAGCGATTACGTTGAAAGAAGCAGCAGAGAAAGTAAAAGCTGCTTTAGCTTAATCCTTTTTCTGATTGATAGAAATAAAGTTTCTGGAAGCCTGTTTATTTGTATGAATAAACAGGCTTCCTTATTTTATTTCCGTAATTACAATCAAACAAATCGCTAAAGCTATGCATCGCCTTTTCAAAAAAATATTACTCCCCTTTTCAGCCTTATATGATGCTGCCACACATACCCGTAATCATTCTTTTGATATAGGATGGAGAGATGTGGAAGATTTTCACATTCCTATTATTAGTGTGGGAAATTTATCCGTGGGAGGAACGGGCAAGACCCCCCATGTGGAATACCTTATCAGAATGCTTAAAGACCGCTATAAAATAGGCGTGTTAAGTAGAGGATATGGTAGGAAAACAAGAGGCGTGAGGATGGCCGATGAACATGCTTCTGCATTGACCATAGGGGATGAACCTATGCAATATTGGATGAAGTTTGGTAAGGAGGTGAGAGTGGCAGTGGGAGAAAAAAGAGCACTGGCCACCACAGAAATGCTAAGGCATTGGACAGATTTACAGCTGTTGTTGTTGGATGATGCTTATCAGCATCGAATGATTCATAGGGACTTTAATATTCTATTGACAGAATATAACAGGCCTTTTTTTGAGGACTATATATTGCCGGCTGGACGCTTAAGGGAAAGAAGGGCCGGTGCTAAAAGAGCAGACTTGGTGATTGTTACCAAATGTCCAACCTCTCTGACTTATGAGCAAAAGGAAGATATTTCTAATGCTGTAGGAGCGTATACCCGTTCAGAGGTACCTGTGATTTTCAGTAGTATTGTTTACAGCGGTTGGGTACCACTTTATCATGGGAATGACCTACCGGAAGAAATACAGAAGAATGTGATTTTGGTGTCGGGAATCGCCAATACTCGCCCTTTGATTGAAGATTTGAGAGCGATGGGGTATCGGATTATTGAACATATAGAGTATTATGACCATTTCCATTATGATGTGACTGCTGTCAATAAGATTAAGGATACTTACGAGCAGTTTAAGAAGAGAAATCCGGTGGTGCTCACCACGGAAAAAGATGCTGTGAAATTACAGAATCCTACCTATAAGAGTATTTTGGAAGATATTCCTATGTATTATCAGCCGATACAGGTGAGATTCTCTAAGGGTGATGAAAAAATTCTTCAGAATGCCTTACAACAATGTATCAGAGAGAAATTGTAAATTTGAAATTGTGGGCTTTTTCATAAGTTTTTATTTAATAAATCACTGTAATCTTTGTGAGTCATATTAGGTTTTCAATATTTTTTTGTATTATTTCATCTCCATATTCCTTTCTTTTATCTTAAATGTAGAATGGCCTAATGCGTATCAATAGTTATTCAAAACTAATCGTTCTGACTATCTTATTGTTAATGAAAAACTTCCCTTCTTTTGGAGGGGTGAAGGCAGACTCTTTGGCTATTCTTGATACGGCTGATGTCTATACTGTATATCAGAAAACAAATGTAGACGTTACGTTCAATCCTTCCCTTAGTATTTATCACGGTAAACGTATTATTGCTTATTCGGAGACCCACGGTTGGAAAAAGGGTCAACTCATGGGGCATATACAGGTGGGTATGGCGGAGTTTAAGCTAGGGAAAATAGATCGGGCAATTGGATTATTGAAACAGGGACTGGAACTATACGGTAAAGGGCCGGTAGATAGTGTTCAAATACATGCTTACAACTTGTTAGGTAATCTCTACAGGGTCACAGGGCGTCATGTCGAAGCCCAAAAAAGTCATTATAAGGCTTTGAGGATGTGTCAGGACTTACCTGATGATAAGGAGTTTATGTCTGCTTATAATGGGCTAGGGCATGTATTTTTGGTGAGGGCCAATTATATGTTGGCAGAGAGTTATTATATGAAGGGGATGAAGGTTGCCCAAAGACTGGGAGATTTACAGTCACTTGCCACCGTTAGTGTGAATATGGGGAATATGTTCCTGATGCAGGATAGTACCCTGAAGGCTATTGAGCGTTTTGAAAATGCCTTAGACTATTGGGGGAAAGATGGGTTTACGTATGGTAAGGTATGGGCGGAGTATAAGCTGGGGAATGCATATCGACTAAGAGAAGAGTATCGGTTGGCATTACAGCATCTCCGTATAGCTCAGCAGGGAGCGCAGGAAATTCACTTTAATAGAGGAATGGCTGCAGTTGATATCGCTCTTGGACAGTGCTATCGTGAAATGGGACTGATCTCTAAGGGTGAGAGATTGTTAAAGTCAGGATTGGCTATCGCAGAAGAGGCGAAAATGATTGAATTGTTGCCTGTTGCTTATGATGATTTATACCACCTGTATCATAAGTCAAATAATTATGAGAAAGCTTTTGAGTATCTACATCGACTTAAAGTGCTTAATGATAGTCTCTATACAAAGGAAAAAGAAGGGGTAATCCGAAAGTTGGAGAATACTTATCAGTTGGAGCAAAAGGAAGAAGAGAATAAAGACCTTAAACAGGAGAACAAAGAACAGGAGTCTGTGATCTTTTGGCAAAAGGTATTGGGGTATATTGTTGTCTTTTCTTTACTGATCTTTTGTGTATTTGCTTTAGTATTATACTTGGAGAATAAACGAAAGCGTATCGCCAATATGGAATTGAGTAGCACCAATATTGACTTGCAGGAAAAGCAACAGTTACTGTTGGAACAAAAACAACATTTACAAGAGGTCAGTCGGGAGCTACAGATCAAGAAGGAGGACTTGGAGGATAGCTTAAGCTATGCCAGTACAATACAGTCGGCTCTTCTTCCATTGGAGAGGGATATAGAAGGGTGCTTCTCTGAGCACTTTATCCTTTACAAACCCATGCAATACGTGAGTGGAGATTTCTATTGGATGCATACAGAAGAAATTGATGGAGAGCACCTGGACTTCTTCGTGGTAGCGGACTGTACAGGGCATGGAGTGTCTGGTGCCTTTATGAGTGTTTTAGGGAATAGTATTTTACGGGAAAGTGTTATCCAGAAGAAACTCAAGGATCCTAGTGATATCTTAATGAAGGTAGGGGAAGTACTGGAAGAGCATCTAAAGCCTACAGAAACCAAAAGTTTCGATAGTATGGAGATGGGAATCTGTGTGATTAATCGACAAAAGGGTGTGTTAAGGTTTGCATCTTCGGGTATTCCATTAATCTATTTTAGAGGGAATACCATGTGCAAGTTGAGAGGGGACAAGACCAAGTTTGACCTGCTGAAGAAGAACAAAGGGAAATACGTGGTGCATGAGATTGATCTTAGTACAGATTTAACGTTTTATATGTATTCTGATGGGTATCAAGATCAGTTTGGAGGAAGAAGAGGAAAGAAACTCCTTTCTCGTCGTTTCCGAAAGGTGATAGAGAAGATTCATCACTTACCGATGCAACGACAATTCCAGGAACTTGATCGTTTACATCTACAATGGAAAGGAGATGAGGACCAGACAGATGATATTTTAGTGTTTGGGGCTTGCTGTAATGTTTATAGCTTAGAGCACAACAGTCAGAAGACTTCAACCTATCAAGCTTTGGAGGAAATGCCTTCTAAAATATAATAAGAACTTGTCTGAATCAGTGTTCTAAACAAGCTCTAAGAGATGAAAAAGCAGCCCTTTCTTGACTCCCGTTAGAAAGGGCTGTATAGTATAAAAATGTTAACCTTCTTTGAATAAAAAGCCCAACAAGAAAAATTAGAAGGTTAAAGCAGCTTATGACTATTATTGCTATAGTAGTACTCGTTAATCTATGTTGAATCGTTGAATTTCAATACTTTGTATTGAGTTGAACCGTTGATTTGAGTTGAATCGTTGATTGTATATGTAAACAACCAAGATCAACTCTAATTAATACGCCATGTAATGGAGCGAAGCTCAATTCAACAATTCAACTAAACATCATGAACGAGCGAAGCTCAACTAAACAACATGAACATTAGTAGGCTAACGGAAGCTGCAGGCTATTCACATAGGCAAGTAGCCAATCCAGGTCTGTTTGTTCTCGTATATGTTTGATCTCTTTTTTATGTTCATCATACTCTATTTCTAAGAGGTAGCCTTCACAGCAGTATAGTTCCAAAAAGCAATTAGGAAGCTCCAGTTCTGCTACTTTTTCACCAAAACAGGATAATAGGGTTAATTGAAGTTGATGATTCATAGTTCCAGAAGTTAAATTTCGTGATCATTTAATAGTTTGTTGGCGATGACTTGATCAATATTAAGGCATTTAATTCAATTGGTTTTTGACAGAAATGTTCCACTGTTCCACGAAGAATCATTTTCTTTAATCGTTCAAAAAATAATACGGTGTAAGTTTTTTTAGAGGAAATAGGTCTTTCTATAAAGGGCTTAGGGAGGGGGCAGTTAGAGGAGTGGTCTTATGAGTTGTCTCCTAAATAATCTTGAAAAAAGCCTCGTAAGGTTGTGTTGAAAAAGTCTTCTCTTACCTGAAGAATAAGAGAATAGTAAAGATTTATTACGTGCGATTTTTTAGAAAAAAAGATTGATGCCTAATCCTAAACTGAAAATTTCTTTGGCCTTGACATTCCCGATAAATAGATCTTGTAGATGTGGTGCATAGGCTCCTCCTTCGGCAAAGAATCCTATATGATCAATAAAGCTTGCTGACAATTGATATTCGGCACCTATACCTCCAAAGGGGTAAAATACAATGGCATTAGTAATGTCATAATACCCTGGGTAAAATAGAGAAGCTAATTGCCAATCGGCATCCCCATTGATATCAAAACTGGTAGTCAGCCCCAAAGTAGGGAAGAGCTTGAACTTTTCACTCAGTTGAGGTTGGATAAGCTTGAAGGTGTTTTTGAGGGAGAGGTGATGGCTTCTTTGTCCTCCAATACTTTCTGGAACATATCCGTATAATGCGTCTATTTGCCACCAGTTCTTCTTCCCGATCTCATACCCCGGACCAACAGCAAGCCAACCAGTAATTCCCGCATATTGTACTTTGGCATGACTGGGAATATACCACTTTCGATCTTGTGCCTGAACGGAGTTGCTTCCTAATAGCCATAATGCCAGAAAGAACAACAGAAGCAGATATTTTTTTATAAAAGAAGAGCAGCTTACTGACATATTTTAAGGGATTGGGATTTTTTCGACTTGTAAACTATCGGCATAAATATGGATAACCGCAAAATAGTCGGTCTCATTCATATCTACTGTTAGGTAAGGGATATCGTCCTGGTAAGGAGTGCCAAAAGTGAACTTTCCAATATGTCCGTGTAAGGATAAGGTAGTTTCAGCTTCTCTCATGGCATTGATATAGCGTTGTTGTTGGGGTTCATCCAATTCTCCAGACCAAGGGGGGAGGTGACTGACGACTAGTTTTTTTGCTTCTGAAGGAATAGTTTTCAAGGTGTTGTCCAGCCATTCGAAATCGGGTTCTTGTCCACTTTCCCATCGTACATTATCAAAGAATATAATATATAACCCATTGATTTTTATTGAGTAGTTAATGGGACCAAACATCTGTGTATAAATATCTTCTCCATTCAATAAGTAATCATGATTTCCGATGACAGTAAAGTATGGTGCCGATAGGCCTTTCATCGTATTATGGAATAAAATATATTCCCTTAGAATGCCATTGTCTGCAATATCTCCCGCATGAATAATAAAGCGTATGTCGGGATTAGCATTTACAATCTGTATTGCTTTATCCAGTTTATTGAAGGACATATGAGTGTCACTGAAAAGCGCAAAGGAGATCGGGAAATCAAGGGTTCTCGTATTTTTCTCACCTTCTTCTAAGGCAGCAAGTTGCTTCTGAATCGTGTTTTGATAACGTTGATCCAGTTCTGTGGATACTGTGCTGAAATCAAATGCCTCAGTACAGCCATACAGTAGTAAAATAGAGAATAGAATAAGTTGCCTTAGCTTCATAACATCGTAAATTAACTCAGCTTAAGGTTAAACAACTGTAAATATAAAATCGTTTCTAAGGATAGTGCAATGTTAGATAAGGGAAAGCAGGAGGTGGAGTGGGGCAGGGAGTAATCCTTTTTAACCGTATTAATCAATAATTGAAAATAGTTTTTTACCTTTTATCTCTTCATAAAATTGTTCCTGTCCAATTTTCCCTTAATTTTGCCGCAAAATTGTGATGGCTAATTAACAAATCATTCATTTAAAATGATCTTATTCTTTCAAGGTGCTCATGATAACGTATTCGCAGTTCATGCCACCAACACACTTACTGAAGAGCATGTCGCTCGTCTTAAATGGTTGTTCGGAAATGCAGAAAAGCTGGAGGCGGAAACGCTTGAGGGCTGGTTTGTAGGCCCTCGTAAAGAGATGCTGACGCCATGGAGTACCAATGCTGTGGAAATTACCCAGAATATGGGAATTGAAGGATTGCTTCGTATGGAGGAATTCACCAAGGTAGAATCAGACAAGACGGCTGATTTTGACCCGATGCTACAAGCGTTGTATGAAGGGCTGGACCAAACGGTATTCCAGATCGATCTGGAGCCAGAACCAGTACAGTACATTGAAGATATCGATGCTTACAATGCTGCCGAAGGATTGGCGTTGAGCGAAGACGAAGTAGCTTACTTGAAAGAGGTAAGTGAGAAGTTGGGACGTAAGTTGACGGATTCAGAAGTATACGGGTTTGCACAAGTAAACTCAGAGCATTGTCGCCATAAGATTTTCAATGGAATCTTTATTGTGGATGGAGAGGAAAAACCATCATCTCTGTTCCAGTTGATTAAGAAAACATCACAAGTATCCCCTGATAACCTAGTGTCTGCCTATAAAGACAACGTAGCGTTTGTAAAGGGACCAAAAGCGGAGCAGTTCGCTCCAAAAACACAAGACAAGCCAGACTTCTTCTCTCCTAAGGAAATTGATTCCGTATTATCCCTTAAAGCCGAAACACATAACTTCCCTACGACTGTAGAGCCTTTCAATGGTGCTGCAACAGGTTCAGGAGGTGAGATCCGTGACCGTTTTGCGGGTGGTACAGGTTCTATTCCTTTGGCAGGTACTGCAGTATATATGACTTCTTATTCTCGTTTGGAAGAGGATAGAGCATGGGAGCAGGCAACAGAAGAAAGACCTTGGTTGTACCAAACTCCAATGGAGATCCTGATCAAGGCTTCAAATGGTGCTTCTGACTTCGGTAACAAGTTTGGTCAGCCATTGATCTCTGGTTCAGTATTGACTTTCGAGCACTTTGAGGAAGCGAAGAAATTTGGTTACGACAAAGTAATCATGATGGCTGGTGGTGTAGGTATGGCGGTAAAAGAGCATGCCTTGAAAAACAAGCCAGACGCAGGAGACAAAGTAGTCGTAATGGGTGGTGATAACTATCGCATCGGTATGGGCGGTGGTGCCGTTTCTTCTGTAGCGACTGGTGAGTTCTCTAACTCGATTGAGTTGAACGCTATCCAACGTTCTAACCCTGAGATGCAGAAACGTGTGTATAACGCGATCAGAGCGATGGTAGAGTCTGATGAGAACCCTATCGTTTCTATTCACGATCACGGTGCAGGTGGACACTTGAACTGCCTGTCAGAGTTGATCGAGGAAACAGGAGGAGTAATCGACCTGAACAAGCTTCCGGTAGGAGATCCAACACTTTCTTCAAAAGAGATCATCGGTAACGAGTCTCAGGAGAGAATGGGATTGGTGATCAAGCAAGAAAACATTGACACGTTGAAGCGTGTAGCAGAGCGTGAGCGCGCACCTATGTATATCGTAGGAGAGACGACAAACGATCTACACTTCACCGTAAAAGACGAGAAGACGGGTAAGAACCCAATCGATCTTCCGTTGGAGAACTTCTTTGGCAAAGCACCAAAGACAGTATTGGATGATAAAACAATAGCGAATACGTTCAAGGACGTAAGCTATGAGGCAGATAAATTAAATGAGTATGTGAACCAGGTATTGCAATTGGAGGCAGTTGCTTCTAAGGACTGGTTGACAAACAAAGTAGACCGTTCGGTAACAGGACGTGTAGCGAAGCAGCAAACAGCAGGTGCACTACAGTTGCCATTGAACAACGTAGGAGCGATGGCGGTAGATTACCGTGGTAAGCATGCGATCGCAACAACAATTGGTCACGCTCCGGTAGCGGCATTGGTAGACCCTGCTGCAGGTTCTAAGAATGCGATTGCTGAGGCATTGACAAACCTTGTTTGGGCTCCATTGACAGACAAGTTGGCGAATGTATCGTTGTCAGCAAACTGGATGTGGCCTTGTAAGAACGAAGGAGAGGACGCTCGCTTGTACAAAGCAGTGGAAGCATGTTCTGACTTCGCTTGTGGGTTGGGGATCAACATCCCTACTGGTAAGGATTCCCTTTCAATGACACAGAAGTACGGAGATGACAAAGTATACTCTCCAGGTACAGTGATTATTTCTTCAGTAGGAGAAGTAAGTGACTTGAAGAAAATCGTTGAGCCGGTAGCACAAGTAGGTAAGAAAGTATTCTATGTAGATTTCGCAAACGATGCGTTCCACTTGGGTGGTTCTACATTGGCACAGGTCGTGAATAAAGTAGGTACAGAGGTTCCTACACCTCAGGATGCTACTTACTTCAAGACTGTATTCAACACACTGCAAGAACTAATCGAAGCAGGAGAGATTGTAGCAGGACACGATATCTCGGCAGGGGGTATGATCACCGCTTTATTGGAGATGTGTTTTGCAGAGCAGAACGTAGGTATGAATATCGATATCTCTGCGTTGGGTGAGGAAGACCTGATCCGCGTACTATTCTCCGAGAAGCCATCGGTATTGATTCAGGCGAACAATGCAGAAGTAGTAAGCAGTGCATTGACTGCAGCAGGGGTTACTTTCCACGAGATTGGTGAGGCAGTAGAAGGAACAGACCTTTCAGTGGTCTTGAACGGAACAGCCAACAGCTTCGATATCCCAGCATTGAGAGATGTATGGACAAAGACTTCTTACCTATTGGATAGAAAGCAGTCTGGAGACGAACTAGCGCTAGAGCGTTACGAGAACTATGACAAGACTCCATTGAAATATACGTTCCCTGAAGGATTTACGGGTAAGTTGGCAGATCTTGGTCTGACACAAGACCGTGAGGGTAATTCAGGTGTGAAGGCAGCGATCATCCGTGAGAAAGGGGTGAACGGTGACCGTGAGATGGCTTACTCTTTATACCTTGCAGGATTTGACGTGAAAGACGTTCATATGACGGACTTGATTGCAGGAAGAGAGGATCTTTCCGACGTAAACATGATTGTTTTCGTAGGTGGTTTCTCTAACTCTGATGTATTGGGTTCTGCAAAAGGATGGGCTGGAGCATTCCTTTACAACGAAAAGGCGAAAGCAGCATTGGATAACTTCTATGCTCGTAAGGATACGTTGTCTTTGGGTGTATGTAACGGTTGTCAGGCAATGGTAGAATTGGATTTGGTAGTTCCTGAGCACGAGGAAAAACCACGCATGTTGCATAACAACTCTCATAAATTCGAGTCTGGTTTCGTAAACATGAGCATTGCAGAGGATACAAAGTCGATCATGCTACAGTCCTTGAAAGGATCAAGACTGGGTGTATGGGTAGCACACGGTGAAGGTAAGTTTGACCTTCCTTACGGTGCTGATAAGTATGATATCGCTGGTAAGTACAGCTATAGCAACTATCCTGCAAACCCTAACGGTTCTGACTTCGATGCAGCGGCACTATGTTCTGCAGATGGTCGTCACTTGGTGATGATGCCTCACTTGGAAAGAGCAATCTTCCCTTGGAACTGGGCATATTATCCTGGTAAAGAAGCGCATGAGGTATCTCCTTGGATCGAGGCATTCGTGAATGCTAGAAAGTGGATTGAGGAGCAAGCTTAATGATATCTTATCGGTTTTTGGCCGTGAATTAGAGACTAATGAGGTCAACTTAAGCCGAAAGTAAAAAGGTAGAAACTGGTCTTCGCGTCCTCGCGAAGACCTTAACATGAATTGAGCGTCCACGCTCAAGTTTACAGATCGGGAGCGAGGACGCTCCCATTATGATAGGGTCTTTGCGAGGACGCAAAGACCAGTGTCTACCATATCCTTAAGTGAACAGCACTGCGTCAGTAGTGTGTTCTATATGTTAGGATTTTTAAAACCACTTCTTCCTGAATGGGAAGAAGTGGTTTTACTTTATATAATTATTCATATTACGCCATCAATATAGGTTGATGTATTCTAAACAAGCTTTAAGGAATGGTTGTAATAAAAGAGTATGTACGAATGAATATTAGAAGGCTCTCTACTTACAATTAGCCTTCCATTTTCATATATAAAGCTTGTTGGTGCAAGATTCATCTTGTACCCAAAATGACGAAAGCATTTGCTTTCGAGTCGCTTATTTCACGACAATTCGGAAGCAAATGCTTCCGTCATTTCTAGTCCAAGGATATCCTTGAACTAACATACTTTGGTGTTCCATCCCTAGCAAAGATAACTGAATTGTATGCTACCTAAACCCTGAAAGGGTGATATCACATAGGGGCGGGATTCATCCCGTCACTTTACGAAACAAGGTGATTTTTTATTCGATCTATCAATCCATCACCAACCTCCACCCGAGCGTGGACGCTCGCCGAAAGCGCTTTTAGGTCGTAGCGTGGACGCTACGACCAGTACCTCATAATTCTTCATTTTTCATTCCTCATTCTTCATTAAATTCGGATGGTTATGATAACCGATAACCAACACCTCACTTCTTCGCCTCCACCTCAGGTAACTTAAACGTTCCATCTAGCACTGAATTCCCAGGGCGATAAACCCTAAACAAGAAGTTCCACCCTTCAGGCGCATCTAGTCGGTTAGGTACATCCCCGCAAGTTTCTTCACTTCCAAAATGGACCGTAAAGGTGCTGTCTTTATTGAGCTTCACGTTAGAGCCATTTAGAAGGCAGTTTTCCGTTTTGATATATCCATCATCTCCATATACTGTGATAGACCAAAAGCCGGTATTGTCGGGTACCTCATAAGTAGCGGTATAACAAACGTTTTCTTTCGTATCTTTAGGTTTGTAATTAAGATAAGTGGCGGCCTCTTCTGGTAACAAGCCCCATGCAGCAGCGGCAGCAATATGACGTGTTTCTTCATTGACCTCTCCTCGTTTGCCTTGCATTCCTTCCCAGCTTTCATATTGGGCACTTTCCGCATTATACACAGCTCGTAAAGAATCCAATGAACTTTTGTCCCAGCTGAAATCGGGGAACTCCTGATTAGATACAGACTTTACGATAAATTGATCCTGTAGGTCATTAACCATTTTAATCTCTTCCGTGTCATCCGCATTGTATACCTGAATGCGTACAATAATGTAGACAAAATCAGTCTTGCTCTCAACCGTATAATCTCCAGGTTCGTAAATTATTTCCTCTACATAGTGATCATTATCAAGTATGTAAATAGAGGCGTAGCGATCGTCCGGCATTTCCGGGAAAGTGATCTCAAGACCTTCTCGGGCATCAAAAACACCACCGGAATATAGTACATCCCGATTCATTCGAATCACCGTCTGTTTATCGAGAGGGGTTGGGGTTCGAAAATGAAAGAATTGATTAGTACCACCGGCGTTACCGATCATTTGGGCAAACATATTGTCTGTTTCTGCCCGAATGAAATTTTCAGCAGTGACTTCTTTTGCTTCTTGATTTTGTTCTTCGGTCTTATCACTTGACTTCTGGTTACACCCTAGAAATACCAAAACAAACAATACACTTACTAACGTTTTCATGCTATTCGTTTTATGGGTTATATCTATTCCTGCAAAGCATTATAAATTATTTATTAAGATGCTTTGCTAAGGGGTAACATGAAATGCAATGGTTTGATTCAAAACAGAAACAGGCTTTAAAAGATCGTTCTATTGATCCCTACCGTGAAACCAAAAGCACCATTGTGATCTTCCCAGAAGTCTTTTTTCTCAAAAACATTACTGCTGAATAATTCTACAACCACTAGTGATTTAATATCGATGGCGTATTCATAGCCTATACTATACTTGAAAACTCCTATTGTTCGGTTGTCAGTATCTACTGAAAGGTTACTCCCTGAACTTTCAATAAATGGATACCCATAAAAACGTATGCCTGATTGTAGTGCGATGAGAAAGTTATGTTTTTTGTAGGCATAGCGATACCCAAGTCCACCAATCAACTCGTTAAATGCTACTCTACCACTCAAGAAATTAATGGTTCCCTGAGGGTATCTCAATTCATAATTGGAGTTAAAGTCATCGAAATTTACTCTGACAAAGAGGCCTTTAGGGGTTCTATACTCTGCGGATGCTTGTATAAACAAACCGGCAGACAATTGCTCTGACCTATTGTTGATATAGCCCAATTGTATGGAGGACATAAAGAACCTATCCAAAATTTTTGTACTGTCATTAGTTTGGGCAGATAGGGTATTATAAGTGATAATCAGTACAAGGAAGGTACTTAAAAGGTTTTTCATCTTAGATTTTATGGGTTATTGCTAGGTACAAGGGGTAGTTTAGGTAAAAAAATAAAAAATTAGAATAAGTCACTCTTATTCTTTGTTTATCAGGGATCTTTCCAGATCTCTGACGACAGATCTTACCATATTTAACCTAGAGAGCTTTCCTCCGGAAAGTATCTTGACCATCCAGTTTTCTTTTAATTCTAATAGTTTGAAAATTTCATCAGGAGAATAACCTTTCTTATGAAGAGAAGCGACCTCTTCAAAGAAGCTTTCCAAAAAATGGAGTTTCTTCACCAATCGCTCTTTGCCATGGGAGAGTTGAGGGTTATGACTACAGAATAGCACCTCAAAATCAAGCGTTATAATTTTTTGAATGGAGTTGATTTGCTCACGAATACTCTCATCTTCTATAAAATAACCTATATAGGTATTGATAAACAGGTCAGCAGAGAAGAGCCATTTTTTATTAGGTTCATATAAGGCTACCATATCAGGAGCATGTCCCGGTATAGGAATAATCTGAAAAGTATAATTAGGAGTATAAATCACATTTTCTATAGGGGTAAGATGCTGATAGGCCTCTCGGTCTCCCCAAGTGATTTTTTGAGCAAAGCTTAATTGGGGGGGATTTTTCATCAACTCACAACACATTTCAGACGCATATACCTCACAGCCATATATTGCTTGTAAGGGAAGAATATTGCCAGTATGATCTTCATGATGATGGGTAATGAAAATTTGCTCCACATTCAGTTCTTGAACCGTTTTCTTTACGGCTTTTCTTACTCTTTGATGTCCTGTGTCAATAAGTAGTCCATCCACGTAATAAATATGGGAAAACATATTAGGCTTTCCGATAGGCTGGTAGCCAAATTTAAAACCTAATACTTCTTCATATTGAAATGATTCTGTGATATACATGCTGTTTGTTGTTGATCGTGTGTGGTTTTATTTGCTTGATTTTTGGATTATATGATCTCTAAAAAAATTATGATTAGGGTGAGAATATACTACTTTTTGAAGGAATCATTTTCATCTTCTATATGAACAAGCTCTAAAGAAAAAAGTAGACTATTTGTCTGCTTGAAAATCACAACATTGGAATTCCTCACCTCCTATTTGTCCCATTCTAAAAAGTTTACATACAATGCCTCTAAATGGATGTCCATCATGAATACACCCGGAACATAGGGTCGGTTTGGGAGCTATATCAGGATTCAACTCAAATCCATCATCATCAAAATACCCACTTAACTCTTCGAGGGGAGCGTCATCCATATGCCTGCCTGTTCGACAATTAAATCCCTTGTATTCTGCTCCTTCAATTTCTAGGTCATTTGTTGTGGGAGTAGTTCCAAGCATACAAGAGAAACAGGTTCTCTCTTTTCCGACTGAGCCTAACACCCAAATGTCATTGCCGCAGGAGCATTTTTTGTCAGCGTGAAAGTCGTTCAAGGCTGTTTCGACATCTTTTTTTAGTTGAAGGGTGTCGATAGTAGGGTGTAATTGTTTTTGCTGTGTGATGTAAGCGTCAATACTGATACTCTTGAAAGGCATAAGTGTAGGGGGTTTAAGGTTGTGGTTTAGTGATCTAAAGTGAATTTTACAGATGATAAGGTTATATAATGAGCTTGGGGTTAATGAGTGTTAATGTTGAGGACCTAAAGAACTTCATAAGGGAAAACAAGTATATAAATCACTTTGGAGTGATAAACTAGAGGATACCTTCTAGAAACCTTCATTCAAAAGGGTTTTTAGAAGGTTTTTTCATTTCAGGATGGGAGGAAATTATTTTTTATTCGTCATAAGTAAATTGTTTTCCCTTTAACATTTGTTGTAATAATATCTGAAAAGCAGGAGATTAAATATAGATGGACTGCTTTGTGTTTTTCAAGATAGAGATTGTCTATGGGTTTTTTACGCAAAATACTTCCTCCAAAAGAATGGCAGCCTGTGGTCGCTGTACTCATGGGAGCTATTGTTGCTTTGGGATTATATACGGCTAAGGTGGCGAATGTGACGTCCTATCTTTCGGATGATCCAAGAACATGTATTAATTGCCATGTGATGACCACAGAGTATATTACCTGGCAGCACAGTTCTCATAGGGGAGTGGCTACTTGTAATGATTGTCATGTACCTCATGATAATGTGTTTAAGAAATATGCTTTTAAAGCAAAGGATGGACTGTATCATGCTACGATTTATACATTAAGGGCAGAGCCACAAGCGATTATTATGCATGAGGCAGGACAGGAAGCTGTACAAAACAATTGTATTCGTTGTCATAAAGAGCAGGTAACTGATGCCAAGAGCGTGTCTTGGGTTGATTCACACTTAAGTGATCGCTTGGATAGAACCTGTTGGGAATGTCATAGGGAAACGCCCCATGGTAGGGTGAAAAGCCTTACCGCAGTAGGCTATCATGTGGAACCTCTTCCCATCAAGGAACAACAAGAACTTTTCGTACCTGAATGGCTGGAAAAAGCCACTGAATCCAAAAAGCCAACACCATGAGTCAGAAGAAAAACTGGTTGCTGTTTGCAGCCACGGTCGTTGTCGTGTTGTTGTTGAGTCTTCTTCTCAATAACATTATCAACAGGAAAGCTGAAAGTCAGTTTGCTTATCAGCCCCAAGTGAATATTGATGAACATGAATCCCGGAATGAGGTTTGGGGAGAGAATTTTCCAAGGCAATACCAGTCATTTATGCGAACCAGGGATACTTCCTTTGTCAGTTACCTGAACGGTTCTGCCATGCGTGATGCCTTGGAGGAAGATCCTAATTTGATTGTACTTTGGGCAGGCTATGGTTTCTCCAAAGATTATAATCAACCTAGAGGGCATGCTTATGCCGTAACGGATATCTATAACACCCTACGTACAGGAGGACCAACTGGCCCGGGAACAGGTCCCATGCCTAGTACTTGTTGGACGTGTAAGAGCCCGGATGTACCTCGTTTGATGAATGAAATAGGAATTCAGGAGTTTTATACGGGTAAGTGGGCAGATATAGGGGCTGAGATTACCAACCCTATTGGTTGTGCTGATTGTCATAATCCCAAAACCATGTCTTTGCAAATTTCCCGTCCAGCCTTGAAAGAAGCCTTTGAGGCAATGGGAAAAGATATTAATGATGCTACCCATCAGGAGATGCGTACCTTGGTTTGTGCACAGTGTCATGTGGAGTATTACTTTAATAAAAAGGCTCCTGGGGGAGGTTCTCAATACTTAACGTTCCCTTGGAAAAATGGTACGAGGGTAGAAGACATGGAAGCTTACTATGATAGTATGAACTTCTCAGATTGGACGCATGCTATCAGTAAAACACCTATGCTGAAAGCGCAGCATCCAGGCTATGAGTTATTTATGACGGGAGTACATGCTGCTAGAGGAGTTTCCTGCGCCGATTGTCATATGCCTTACAAGGCAGAAGGTGGTCAGAAATTTACGGATCATCAGATTCGCTCTCCATTGGCCAATGTGGCTAATTCTTGCCAGGTGTGTCATAGACAAGAAAAAGATGACTTGATTGAGGATGTTTATCAAAGACAACGACGCATTAAGAGCACACAGAACGAATTGGAACAGTTACTGGTAAGAGCACATGTAGAAGCAGGAAAAGCGTGGGAGTTAGGAGCAACAGAGGAGCAAATGAAACCTATTCTGCAAGATATACGACATGCGCAGTGGCGATGGGATTACTCGGTAGCTTCTCATGGTGGATCGTTCCACTCTCCAGTAGAGGTGAGTAGAATTGTATCGACAGCCACAAGAATAGCACAGGAGGCTCGTATCAAGTTAGCGAGGTTATTGTCCAAGCTTGGACATAAAGGAGAAGTGCCATTTCCAGATATTTCTACGAAAGAGAAGGCTCAAAAGTATGTGGGGTTGGATATGCAAAAGTTAGAGAAGGAGAAAGAAGTGTTCAAAGAGAATATTATTCCTAAATGGTTAGAGGAGGCTAAGAAAAGAGAGTCACAGCGAGATGTTGAGAAAGTCTCCATGAAGTAACAGACGTTTAGTAGAATTGTTCCTCTAGCATATTCGCAGACAAAGGAACAATTCTACTTAATGTATTATTGTACCCTAATTGAATATACCCGATCAATGAGTAACAAACCTAAAAATAAAGTATGGGGACTGATCGTATCCAATAAACTCACATTGGTGGCCTTATTGGTTTTTGCCGTGTCGATGGCCTATGCCACCTTTTTAGAAAATGATTTTGGCACCCCATATGCTCGCAACGTAGTCTATAATACCTGGTGGTTTGAAGGCGTAATGCTAATACTGGGTATTAATTTCTTTGCCAATATTTTCAGATATAAACTCTATCGAAAAGAAAAGTGGAGTATACTTACTTTTCACCTTGCCTTTATTGTGATGATTATAGGAGCTGGAATTACTCGCTATTTTGGGCAGGAAGGTTTGATCCGAATCAGGGAAGGGCAAAGTTCCAATGTGATGATAGCCCAGGATAGAGGGTTGTTTATCCATACTCAGTCTGAGGAAGGCACGAAGGTATTAGAAGTACCATTACATTACGTTCAGGAACAAAATCTTGATAAAACAATTGACCTTGGTCTTACCCAAAGGTCGTTGAGTATTCATCTGGACCGTTTTGTGCCCGATGCTGTGCAAGGAGTAGAGGAGGGAAGTAAAGAAGACCAAGTAATAGAACTTGTCGCCGTAGCAGAGGGCAATCGAAAGAGTTTTTTCCTGGAAAATAAAGGAGTTGTCTACATTAATGGGTATGCGTTTACCTTGAATAACCCTAGGGAGAATGCGGTGAACCTCAATCAAAAAGGAGAAGCATATTTTATAGAATCACCAAAGGATTTTGAATATATGGTGATGGCTACTCAGCAACAAGGAAGGCTATTACATACTCAGGAAGATACCTTACAGTTGAGGGCCTTGTACCGTTCGGGAGACTTGAGTTTTGTAGTCAAAGAGGTATATGAAGGAAAAAAACTAGGCTATCAGTCTACTGAGGACAAGGAGTTGAAGAAAGAAGCAGCAGACCTGCTTTTCTTGACCATTAGTGATGGGGATCAGTTCCGAAAAATTATTCTCCCAGCAGTTGATGGGGTAATGAGTAGACCCCAGCAAATCAAGGTAGGAGATCAGTCATTACAAATAGCTTATGGCCCTAGATTGGAACTGTTGCCTTTTGATTTATACTTATCGGACTTTCAACTACAGAGATATCCAGGGTCTGTAAGTCCGTCTTCTTATGCCAGTGAGTTGATTGTCAAAGACCCTGAGGAAGGAGAGTTTCCTGTTAGGATCTCAATGAATAATGTACTGGACCATAAGGGATATCGATTTTTTCAGGCATCCTATGATCTGGATGAGCTGGGAACGGTACTTTCTGTCAATCAAGATTATTGGGGTACACGAGTGACCTATGTGGGCTATTTTCTAATGATGCTGGGAATGTTATTTAGCTTTTTTGGAAAGGGTTCCCGATTTGTTGCGGTGAGTCGTCAATTGAAAAAGCTACAATATGCACCCATCATTGTGCTCTTAGTATTACCTATCACACTAAAAGCAGCATCTCCTGCAGAAACGTCTCTTCTTATTGTAGATCGACAACATGCAGAAGTATTTGGACAGTTATTGGTCCAGGATATGGATGGACGAATCAAGCCAATCAATACCTTGGCTTCTGAGTTATTGAGAAAGCTGACCCGTAAAACCTCTTATACCTTGCCTGCCTCCGGAGAAACATTGAACGCTGATCAGGTATTTCTTTCCATTAATCAAGCGCCGGTTTTATGGGAGTCTATAGAGGTGATCAAAATAGACCTGCAAAAAGGGCAACCTATTTTCGAGGCCTTGAATATTGAACCAAAATCATTATTGGCATTCACAGATTTACTTGATGAACAAGGGAATTATCGTCTAGTGGAATTAGTGGGCCGTGCACAGCAGAAAAAGCCTGCCGAGCGTTCTGAGCAAGATAATGAGTTGATAAAGGTAGATGAGCGCTTCAATATTCTCTATCAGGCCCTTTCTGGGAACTACCTGAAGATATTTCCATTACCGGATGATCCTTCGGATACATGGTTTAATGCGGCAGGGAGTACGGGGTTCAAGCAAGAAGACGCGGTATTTGTACGGAATATCCTCCCTGTTTATTATCAGGATATTGCTAAGGCGCAGCGAACAGGAGACTGGACGGTGGCTAATAGTAAATTGACATACCTAAAGACATTTCAGGAAGTGATGGGGGAGAAGTTGATCCCTGACCCTAATAGATTGAAGGCAGAATTATTATATAATCAGCTGAATATATATAACAGACTATTTCCTGTGTACTGGCTTTTAGGAATCACATTATTAGTATTGGCGATACTGAAACGCTTTTATTTTGGAAAGTGGTTGAAATGGGTTTTTCGTTTGGCTTTGCTAGGGGTATGGCTTGGGTTTATAGCGCAAACAGTCAATATGGGGTTGCGATGGTATGCAGGAGGTTATCCTCCGTGGAGCAACGGTTATGAGATGCTGATACTGGTATCATGGGCCTTATTGCTTTTCGGCTTTCTATTTCAAAGAAGAAGTGACTTTATCATTCCAGTAGTAGCCTTGTTTACCGGAACCTTGTTATTTGTTTCTTATTTGGATTGGCTTAATCCGGAAATTACCTCTCTGGTGCCAGTATTGAAATCGTATTGGTTAAAGATCCATGTAGCGATCATTGTCAGTAGCTATGCGCCTTTGGCATTATCGGCCCTTCTAGGGGCTTTGTGCCTGATTTTTATGATTGTTCAGGATGATCGTTTTCGTAAGAGCATTCTTGAGTTGTCGATGATTAGTGAGTTATCCATGACAATTGGATTGTATATGTTGGCCACAGGAACATTTCTGGGAGGAGTTTGGGCCAATGAGTCTTGGGGAAGATATTGGGGGTGGGACCCTAAGGAAACTTGGGCTTTGATTTCCATAATGGTATACGCGATAGTATTACATATGAGGCTAATTCCGTCTTTGAGAAGTTTATATGCGTTCAATCTTGCCAGTGTACTTGCCTTCTCTTCCATTGTGATGACCTCATTTGGGGTGAATTATTACCTTTCAGGACTGCATTCCTATGCGGCAGGGGATCCTTTGCCTATTCCAGATTTTGTATGGGTAACGATTGGAGTCGTAGCTATGATAGCGGTGGGAGCATATTATAGAGAGGGAAAAGGAAAAAAGTATCCGTATCAAAAGAAGTAGTGTTGATGAATCCTTTTTCTGAATCATCAAAACATGAATCAAAAGGAACCAACTAGCTGCTTAAAGCACTTTTATGATAGTAATAATATTTAAATCTGTTAACAGGTTATTCATTATGAGATATCAGAAGATTACGCTATTACTTCTTAGTTTTTTACTCACACAATATCTTTCTGCCCAAACCTTTACTATGGGAAAAAAGTGTAAGGAGAAGTTAGAACAGGCACGTATGTCCTTAGAAAGTAAAGACTATTCAGGAGCGTTAGAAGTATTGGAAGATTTCTCAGGAGATTGTAAAACAAAAGATGCTAAAGAACAGGGTGCTATCGCTAAGGCTGAAGCCTATAATGGTTTAAAACAATATGATCAAGCGGTAGAAGAAGCGGATAAGGCATTGAAAGCGACCAAAGACAGAAGTCTTGGAGGCCATTTTCAAAAGGCGATAGCATTGGAAGGGGTAGGAGATGCTGAAGGAGCAAAGTCCTCCTTGAATAAAGTAATTGAGTTAACAGAGGAGAATCAGAACACTACAGAAAAGGCTTCCAATTATGCGTTGATGGCAGCCCTTTATGACCGACAATTGGGAGAGCGTGATTCGGCCTTCATGTATTTGGAGAAAGCGATGGAGTTAGATGCAAATAATCCCAATTTCTATATTCAGAAAGGTGATATGTATGTGTATAGTGATGAGTACGATAAGGCTTTTACTGAAGGGTATGATAAAGCGGTAGCCATGGGGAAGGAAGATTTAGAAATGTACATTATCCGGAGTAATGCCCGCTTGAAGATGCTGCAGCATAAGTATGGTACCACAGAGGCAAGGGAGTTGAAGCAAAAAATGACAGAGGAAGAAAAGCAGTTAACCTGTACTGATTTGCAAAAGGCTTTAAGTATGGGTTGGGAGGCTATGGATAAAGATCTTTTTGCAACGATGATTTGTAAATAACTTTCCATGTTAATGAATTCGATTTAATGATTCAACCAAAATAGATATGAAAAACATATTAGCTATAGGTTTAGCCATAACGCTATGTTTAGGATGTAAATCCTGGAATAATCAGCAAAAAGGAACAGCCATAGGTGCGGCCAGTGGAGCAGCTATAGGTGCTGCGGTATCTAAAGGAAGTGCTTGGGGAATTATTGCAGGAGCAGCGATTGGAGGTACTGCGGGAAATCTGATTGGTAAGGAAATGGATAAGCAGGCCAAGGAGCTAAAGCAAGCCGTTCCTACCGCAGAGGTAGAGCGTGTAGATGAAGGAATTAATATGACTTTTGATGCTGGCTTGACTTTCAAGATTAACTCGGCAGAAATTAGCGAGGCTTATAAAGCAGAGTTAAAGGATGTGGCAGAAGTTTTAAAGAAATATGAGGATACGAATATTCTACTTGAGGGACATACTGATGACTCAGGACCAGAGGATTTTAACATGGAATTGTCCAAAAAGAGAGCATTAGCAGTTTCTCAGTATCTACAAAGTCAAGGGGTCGCAGGGGCTCGTTTGTCAGAGAAATGGTATGGAGAAACACAGCCTAAATATCCTAATGATGAAGCGAATCGGGAAAAGAATAGAAGAGTGGAAATGGCTATTTATGCCAATGATGAAATGAAGCAAAAAGCCAAGAACGGCAAGTTGTAATGAAATGTATGGGGAGAACTTATGTAATGTTCTCCCATTTAGATTTATTGTCAGTTTTTATACACTTCTGCCTGAGTGTGTTGCATAAATTATAAGTATGGTTCCAATTGTTCGTACTTATTAACCCACAACTCATGCAACCACTACAAATATTACCAACAGAGGGAGAAACATTACAGGTATTAGGTAATACCCTCAAGGCACATGTATCACCTGGTCATTGGACATCTTTTGAGGAGAAGTGGAAGGTGCTGAAATCTCAGGAGAGAGATTCTATGTTTTACCGTATATTCTCTACGCTTCCTAAGATGTTAGAGAATGGGGATGAGCAAATTGCCATTCCAACCTTTAGTTGGGTCAATAATTGGACCCTGTTGGAGCTAGCAAGAGTGTATTTTTTGGTGCGCTATCAGGCAATCCACACGGATAGGAGCGACACGATTATCCGTATGCTTTTTGATACGGCCGATGAGAAAGAGTTTGTCGCTTTGTATAAAGCATTGCCTTTTTTACCCAATCCATCACGTTATGTGTATAAAGCCGTCGAAGGACTAAGAACCAATATGACGACTGTGTTTGATGCTGTTGCGTTGGAGAACCCTTACCCTGTTTTGTTTTTTGAAGATCATCAATGGAATCAGATGATCCTGAAAGCTATTTTCATGGAGCGTCCCATGTATAAAATCTATGGAGTAGATCAACGACACAATTTCACTTTGTTTGAAATGTTGAGGGATTATGTCATGGAACGCTGGAGTGCGGCTCGAAATGTAACACCAGAACTTTGGCGATTTACAGTGCCTTATCTTAGAAAAAAACATCTTCCTCTTCTCAAAGGCTTACTGGATAAGGAAGGCTTTGATGAGTTAGCTGCTTACATTATTAGTGCTCAGACAAAAGTGAGAGGCTTGAAAGATTTACGTCCTAAGCAGATTCGTTCATTTCAGATGAACTGGGATCAGCTGGGAGAAACATACCATAAAGCGAAACCCAAACGAAAAGGCTATCAGCAAACAGGTAGCGGCTATACTGAAATAGATATACGCTAAGGAACTTGGGGTACCTGCTTATATAAACCAGCTTATTTTTATTTAACCTACTAAAACCATTGACCTATGAATAAGATAGAGAACCTACCTTTAATTGATCCACATATCCATATGATTTCCAGAACTACAGACGATTACGAGCGAATGGCTAAAGCCGGAATCGTAGCGGTGATTGAACCCTCATTCTGGTTAGGACAACCACGTACATCTGTAGGATCATTTAAAGATTACTATAACACCTTAATTGGTTGGGAGCGGTTCCGAGCAAGTCAGTTTGGGATCAAGCATTATTGTACGATAGGATTAAACTCCAAAGAAGCGAACAATGAAGAGTTGGCAGAAGAGGTGATGGAGTTACTTCCTCGCTATATTTATAAAGAGGGGGTTGTTGGAATTGGAGAAATCGGCTATGATGATCAAACTCCTGCAGAAGATAAGTACTTTCGTATGCAGTTGGATCTTGCTAAGGAAGCAGGTTTGCCAGTACAAGTGCATACGCCACATCGAGACAAAACCAGAGGCACACATACAAGTATGCAAGTGTGTTTAGAGCATAATCTAGACCCTGGGTTGGTCGTAATTGATCACAATAATGAAGAGACGGTACAAGAAGTGTTGGATAAAGGCTTCTGGGCTGCATTTACAATTTATCCGCGTACCAAAATGGGGAATGAGCGTATGGTGGAAGTTGTACGTAAGTTTGGTTCAGACCGCATTATCGTAGATAGCTCGGCAGATTGGGGAGTCAGTGACCCCATGGCAGTACCTAAAACCGCGGCTTTAATGTTGGAAAGAGGTATTCCGATGGAGGATGTTCGTAAAGTATGTTATGAAAATGCCATAGCTGCTTATGGACAGAGTGGACAATTTAACCCTCAGGATTGGGAAAACAGGTCAGCGATTGATCAACGCACATTATATCAGGAAAATAGTGTGTTGAGAGGGCAAGCTCCTAAAGTAGAAATTGAAAACCCTTCCGTGTGATGAAACAGTTAAAGGCTTATTTGCTTTTGATGAGGCCCGCCAATATTGTTACCTCGGTAGCGGATATATTGGCGGGGTATTGGATTGCTGAGAGTCTTTATGGAGGAGGGCAAGAGCATTGGACCACTTTTTTCTATTTGATTCTATCGACGATAGGATTGTATGGAGGTGGAATTGTCTTGAATGATGTATTGGACGCTGATCTTGATCGTATTGAGCGCCCTGAGCGTCCCATTCCTAGTGGCAAGGTGAAGCGCGAGCATGCAATGTTATTGGCATTTACGCTTATGGCTTTTGGAGTGATGACGGCATTTTCGGCTAGTATGGTATCAGGACTATTAGCAATGATGATTGTTGTTTCCGCTTCAGCTTATAATGCATGGGCTAAGCATCATCAATGGTGGGGGCCTCTTTTGATGGGGACTTGTAGGGCTTTGAATTTATGGCTTGGCATGAGTGCACTTATTATTTCCTTTGAGTGGCCTGTATTGTTGCCATTGATGAGTTTAGCGTACATTGGAGCAGTGACGATGCTCAGTCAAAGTGAGGTATATGTGGATAAGCAGGGAGGTGCTATTCGAAAAGCAATCCTTGTATTTGCGATCATCTTCCTCAATTTACTATTTATGCCTTTCTTCACTTCTTTTAGCTTAGTGAAAGCATCTCCCTTTATTGTGTTGCTGACTTATGTATTAGGGTTACCGTTGATTGGTGCGTTTGTTGAACCAGTGCCTATGAACTTTCGAAAGGCAGTAAAGATGGGGATTATGGGATTAATGGTATATGATGCTGCTTTGGTCGCAGGGTTTTCCTCTATGACACATGCTTTAATCATAATAGCACTTTTACCGGTAGTATACCTTTTAGGGAAGTACTTTTCTATTACTTAGAGTTCGTCAGAACTATATCTTTTACAATGAAATTCTTCTGATTTCAAATAAGCACTTACTCACGAGATCGAAATATAAAACTTTATAACCCATGATGATCATTCAACAACAATTTGATGTAAGGTTTGATTACCCAGTTATCTTTACCAACGATTTATTTTCCATATCCAATAAGTTACTCTGTCAACTATTTGAAAGCCTACAAAAAGATCAACCGGCAAAGGTCTTTTTTGTGGTAGATACAGGAGTGGCGGAGGCTCATCCCCAGTTAGAGCAAAGAATTATGGATTATTGTGATCAGTATGATGATCATATGGAATTGCTTGCACCAATATTATTATTGGAAGGTGGAGAAGGTGTGAAGAATTCCTTATCACCCCTGAAAACGGTGTTATCAGCAATTAATGATTACGCTATCGATAAACATGCTTACGTAATTGCCATTGGTGGCGGAGCAGTTCTTGATGCAGTGGGGTTTGCTGCAGCTGTAGCACATCGAGGAGTGCGTCATATCCGTATTCCTACAACTGTATTGTCCCAAGATGATTCAGGTGTAGGGGTGAAGAATGGGATTAATGCTTTTGGCAAAAAGAACTTTCTAGGAGCCTTTGCACCTCCTCAAGCAGTAATTAATGATACATTGTTCCTAAAGACCTTGTGTGATCGGGATTGGTTTGGAGGTGTGTCAGAGGCTGTAAAAGTAGCCTTGATCAAGGATAGAGAGTTCTTTGAGCAAATTGAGAAAGAAGCTCCAGCATTGGTTAATCGAGATTTGGGAGCTATGGGACGAGTGGTATATCGATGCGCAGAGTTGCATTCGGAGCATATCGGTGGGAGTGGAGATCCATTCGAAAAAGGAACTTCTAGACCTTTGGATTTTGGCCATTGGGCAGCGCATAAGTTAGAGCAAATGACGAATTATCAGTTGCGACATGGTGAAGCTGTAGCCATAGGGATCGCTTTGGATGTCACTTACTCTTACCTTACAGAACGATTATCAGAGCAGGAGTGGGAACGAATTATGGGAGTGTTGCAGGTATTGCAATTACCGATTTATCATAAAGCCTTGGAAGAGAAGTTGGTGGAGGATGATTTCCCTTTGGTATTGGAAGGGTTACAGGAATTTCAGGAGCATTTGGGAGGGGAGTTGACAATTATGTTACTGGAGCAGATCGGAAGGGGAGTAGAAGTGCACTGTATGGATACACCTTTATTAATTAAGGCGATCAATAGATTGAGAGAATATGCAGAAAAGGAATTAGCTGAAAAATATTAATTAACTCATTATTATGAAGATAAAAGAGAAAGGGCATTTGTCTTACTGTACGAATATTCATGCGGCAGAAACTTGGGAAGAGACTTTTGAGGCCCTTCAAAAATATATTCCAAAAGTAAAGCAAGAGTGTGCTCCTGATAAGTCTTTTGGAATAGGACTTAGACTTTCAGCTAAAGCAGCAGCCACTTTGTTAAATGATGATCATCTGCAAGTATTTAAAACCTGGATGCTAGCACAGGATGTATACGTTTACACGATTAATGGTTTTCCTTATGGTCAATTCCATCAGACTATTGTCAAGGACAAGGTATATGCCCCTGATTGGACTACGGAAGATAGGTTGGCGTATACCTTACAGTTAGTGGATATTTTGTTAGCACTTTTACCAGAAGAAGTTGAAGAGGGTAGTATTTCTACTTGTCCGATTGCATATCGATATAACTATCCAGAACAACAGGCGCTGACTCAAGCAAAAGAGAATGCTGCGATACATTTCTTGCGTGTGGCAGAGTATTGCCATCAAGCCTATAAGGCAACAGGAAAGAAGATACATATTGATATTGAACCGGAACCAGATGGTATACTGGAAAACACTTCCGAAATCATTCACTTCTTCAATGAGTATTTGCTTCCTAAGGCTTCTGTTGCCTTTCGCCCATGGGTAAAAGACTATATTCGTGTTTGTTATGATGTCTGTCATTTTGCATTAGTCTTTGAAGAGCCAGAAAAAGTACTGACTTTATTGGAGATGGAGGAGATTAAGGTGGGGAAAATACAATTAAGTGCAGCACTTGGGGCAGTTATTAGAAGGCAGGAAGAGTTCTCTAGTGTATTGGATCAGCTCAGAGCATATCGTGAGGATACGTATTTACATCAGGTGAGGGTACAAGGGCCTACCGGAAAAGTATTGGCATTTAAAGATCTTCCTGAAGTATTGACAGAAGAGCGGAGTGTCATGCCTATACCACAGGAGTGGAGAATTCATTATCACGTCCCCTTATTTTTTGAAAATAAAGGATTGCTTCAATCCACTCAGCAAGAGGTAATAACAGTATTACAATTATGGTTAGAGGAACCATTCTGCTCTCATTTAGAGGTGGAGACTTATACTTGGAGTGTTTTGCCAGATGATATGAAAATATCCTTGGAAACTTCAATAGCGAAAGAAATCCAATGGGTATTGGAACATGTAGAACTGCAGAAAATAGATAGTTATGAATAGAACTGCCGTATTGAATGTCGTAGGGCTTTCATCTAATCTTTTAGCCATGATGCCTTTTTTATCCCAATGGCTGGATAATAATAAGTATGCAAAAGTGCAACCGGCATTTCCTGCTGTTACCACCACAGCTCAATATACTTACTTAACCGGATGTGCTCCAAAAGAGCATGGCATCGTAGGAAATGGTTGGTATTTCCGTGAGGAATGTGAAGTGAAGTTTTGGAGACAGTCAGCAAACCTTGTACAACAAACTACGTTGTGGGAACGCTTGAAGGAAGAGGACCCTTCTTTTACCTGTGCCAATATGTTTTGGTGGTATAATATGTACTCTTCAGCAGATTTTTCTGTAACACCTCGTCCGATATATACAGCGGATGGAAGAAAGATCCCAGATGTATACGCCAATCCTTTATCACTTAGGGATCGATTACAGAAAAAACTAGGAAGATTTCCTCTTTTTGAGTTTTGGGGGCCTAATACCTCGATTAATTCTAGTCAATGGATCGCAAAAGCGGCTATGCTGGTGGATGAGTGGCATGCGCCAACTTTGAATCTTATTTATCTTCCTCATTTAGATTATTGTTTACAAAAATATGGGCATGATTATCAGAAAATTGCTCAAGACTTGAAAGAGCTGGATGAGTTACTGCACTCGTTGATTACTTATTTTGAAAGCCTATCGGTAGAGGTTGTAGTGCTGTCAGAGTATGGAATTACGAATGTAGATACCACTATAGCCTTAAATAGATTACTTAGAACACACGGGTTTATTACGGTAAAAGAGGAGTTGGGAAAAGAGTTACTAGACCCGGGTGCAAGTAGGGCTTTTGCGGTAGCAGATCACCAAGTGGCACATGTTTATGTCAAAGATGCTAAGGATATCCCAATAGTTAGGGAGTTGCTGAAAGCACAAGAAGGGATTGCAGAAGTGCTGGATGCTGATGGGAAAAAGAGTTTAGGCGTTGATCATGATAGAGCAGGGGAGTTGATTGCTATAGCTAAAGAAAATGTTTGGTTTACGTATTACTATTGGTTGAATGATGCAAAAGCGCCCGATTTTGCGCCAACGGTAGATATACACCGTAAGCCTGGGTATGATCCGGCAGAATTGTTTATTGACCCAGAAATCAAGTATCCTAAGGCGAAAGTAATAGGGAAATTATTGCTAAAGAAAATGGGTTTTAGAACCTTGTTGGATGTAATCCCTTTGGAAGGAAGCTTTGTTAAGGGGTCTCATGGAGTACGTCCTCAGTCTAAGGATTATTGGCCTATTTATGCTTCCTCTAATCTCGAGACCGAAGAAGTGGCTGCATCAGATGTTTATCACTTATTGTATAAGACCATTTATCCTAATTAGCCATTAATAGGATATGTACCATGCTATCTAGAACCGTAACGTGAGTTGCGGTTCTTTTTTTTCATCGGTATAGCTGAGGTTACTTAAGGATATGCCAGTCAATCGGATTTGGAAATCATCTTCCTTGAACTCAGCGAGCATTTCTGTTGTCATGCTTTTTATTTCTTCCAGTGAGGGTATAACCTCTAAAGAGGTCTTGCTACGAGTAATTTGATGAAAATCGCTATACTTAATTTTTAGGGTTAGGGTTTTTGCTTGTTGTTGTCTTTTCTGGAAGCGCTCCCAAAGTTGTTCTCCCATTTGAAATAACTTCTCTTGTAAGGTAATAAAGTCTGTAATGTCTTCTGAAAAGGTTCTTTCCATTCCGAAAGATTTTCGTTCTCGCTGAGGAGTAACCATTCTATGATCGATACCTCTTACAATATTGTAGTAGTAGTGCCCGGACTTTCCGAACATATGCAGGAGGTCTGATTTTGGCCACATTTTTAGCTCTTTTCCCCTAAAAATACCTAGACGTTTCATTTTTTCTGCAGTAACTTTTCCTATCCCGTAAAACTTATCAATAGGCAGGGTTTCCAGAAAAGACATAGCTTCTTCCGGCAAAATAACGGACAATCCATCGGGCTTGTCTAAATCAGAGGCAGTCTTGGCAAGAAACTTATTGTAAGAGACTCCCGCAGAAGCGGTGAGTTGTAATTGAGATTGGATTTTTGAACGAATATTACGTGCAATGGCAATAGCGGACTTCATATGCTTTTTATTTTCAGTCACATCCAGATAGGCTTCATCTAAAGATAAAGGCTCTACTAGGTCTGTATACTCAAAGAAAATAGCACGTATCTGTCGAGATACTTCAGCGTATACCTCATATCGTCCTTTGGTAAAGATCAAATCAGGACAAAGTCGTTTGGCTACTACAGAGGACATGGCAGAGTGTACGCCATATTTTCGGGCTTCGTAGCTAGCTGCAGCCACTACACCCCTGTCAGAGGAGCCTCCAACAGCAATAGGTTTATTTCTAAGAGCAGGATTATCCCTCTGTTCTACAGAAGCATAAAATGCATCCATATCAATATGTATGATCTTTCGTAAATTTTCCAACTTCTTAAAAACAATTGAAGAACAGGATTATTTTTTTAACTTGAAATTGTTAGATAAGTACAAAGATACAATCTATTCCACTATATTTCATTTAATTTGTTATTAAAATAAACATTGCTTATTAAATATCACTTATGTGTTTATAAAGCAAACAATCATAAGATATAGTAATATGCTTCAACACTTTTTACGATTACTCTTACTTACTTTGTTATTAGGGAGCTGTACAAAAGCATCATCCGTAAAGGATTATTTTTCGTATCAGGGAGGGAGTAATAAATTTTCTGATCGAAATTTACAGAAAATACATTCCCATAAGGATCGTAGGGAAACAGATTCTTTATTTTATTATTTGACTCATCCAAAGAGCTTGTACCGTAAAGAAGCGGTACATGCATTAGCTTCTATACAAGATGTTAAAGCGGAGGAGTCTTTGTTTGAGATTTTGAGAAAAGACCCTGATCCAGAAGTTAGAAAAGCTGCTGCATTTGCTATTGGGCAGATGGGAAGAGTCCCAACGGAACGTCAACTGATTGTCATGATACCTAAGCTTGAGGAGTATCCAGAGGTACAAAAAGAGGTATTGGAGGCAATAGGGAAGTGTGCTTCTAGTATAGGAGAGGATTTTTTGGTGCGTTATGCTTCAGCAGGAAATACTCAACTGGATTATGGCCGAATGAGGGGCTTATACCGTGCTGCTTTGAGGGGGTTGATGTCTGAAGGAGGGGTAAACTGGGCTATACGTTACTTAAAAGAAGAGGTACCTTACGATTTAAAGCTAATGTCGGCCTATTATTTGGGAAGAGTAAAAGCTAAGGCGTGGTTACAAAATAAAGAGACACAATTGATACGCCTTTATCTACAAGAAACAGAAGACGTAATCAAGTCCAATATCATCACTTCGATGGCGAGCCTTTTGCCGAATCAAAAAGTATCTGACTTTTTGTTGAGTCAACTAAAATCAGGGCATTTGTCAGATGAGTTACTAATTGCTTGTATCAGAGCTCTAGAGGTGTATAAGGAGGAGAGTTACCTTGAAGAAATGCTTTCACTCTTAAAAGGCCAAAACCCAAATGTGGAAGTAGTAGCAGCAGAATATTTTCAGGGAAGAATCGATTCTAGTCAGCTAGAGTCATTCTTAGGATATGCTAAATCAATTACTAATGCCAGGGCCAAAGCACTATACTTAAGGGCATTATTGACGACAGATCCATCCAATACGCAGGTGAATGATTACCTATTGGCAATTTATCAAGAGAGCAACAATATTTATGAGCAAGGGATGTATCTCAGGGCGATGGCTGCCTCTTCCTTGAATTATGAATTGATCGTTAAGGTCATTAAGGAAACGACTAACCCTATTATGCTATCAGCCTCTATGGAATCATTGGTGATGCTTGTAAATCATTCAACACAATATAAGCGTCTTTTGAAGAGACGTCCTGATGTAGAAAAAGAAGTTGCCATATTACTGAAAGAAGCGATAGAGAGCAGAGATATCGCTGCCGTTTATTTTGCTGCACGTGCGCTTAGAAATCCCAAACATAAGTATTACAAGCATTTGGAAAATACGGACTTTATTCGTCAAGTAATGGAAGCGCTTCAGTTGCCGAGAGATGTAGAGGCTTATCTGGAATTACAGAAGACATGGGCTTCTCTTAAGGGAGAACCTTTTCAGGCGCCTGTTAATGAGTATAAGCAGAATACAATTGATTGGCAGTACGTAGCAGAGATACCAAAACAACAGAGAGTAATCATTACAACTTCTAAGGGAGAAGTAGAAGTGACTTTATTGGTCGATGAAGCACCAGGTACTGTAGCGAACATTTGCCAATTGATAGAGGAACAGTTCTTTGATAATACGGTGTTTCATCGAGTAGTTCCTAACTTTGTTGTGCAAGGAGGCTGTAGTAGAGGAGATGGCTTTGGAAGTATGGATGAAACGACCCGTTCAGAGTTTACGGCCCATACGTTTGAAACAGGAACCGTAGGCTTGGCTTCTGTTGGTAAGGATGCAGAAAGTGCACAATGGTTTATCACGACAATGCCTGCTCCACATTTGGATGGTAGATACACCATGTTTGGACAGGTAAGTAAAGGGTTGGAAGTCGTTAGAATGCTGGAGATTGGAGATGTGATTTATGAGGTGAGATTAGCGGGCTTTTTATAGTCACAATATGTTGATGGGTGCCATGCAATGCTGATGATATATTGTTTAAAGTTAAAACAACTTCCTCAATTGATAACTGAGTTGTTAAAACCATTCATTAAACTTTATTACCTATTTAATTTCCATTTTTTTAATTTTTTAAGATTATATTGTAACATTTTAACGAATTAGAGAAGGTATTTTTTGGAACTACACAATAGTATATTGTCGTAGTGTAAACTAGATTGAGTCTAACTAATGGTACGGAAACTTCTACAAGAGTGTTTTAGAAATATGATTGTTCGGGTAGGGACAATGCTGTTGTTGTTTACGTCTTGTATTAGCGAGGGGCAGTTCAATGAGATTGAACCTTTTTCTATTTTGGTTGGTCAAAGTAGAGATTGGGAGGTGGCAGAGAGTCTTAAGCAACGCTTGCTGGAAGAGGGGGTGCCCGCTTATGTGATATGTGTCGATCAGCCTAAAGAAGGGAAGTGGTACAAAGTATTGACAGGCGCATTTGATAGCATTGATGAAGTATTGTACATCAAAAGAGAGTATACGGATCGTTTGGGGATTACGAGTTTGGAAGTCGCAAATTATAGTAAACAAACGGAACATGTGATTCCTTACGATGTAGATGTCTTGAGAGAGGAGAAAAAAAAGCAAATACAACTAGAGCAATCGTTGGAAGAGTTATGTCGACAGATACCAATGACTCCTTTTATGTCTTTGGAACACTTTACCTTGATTGTTCCTGGAGATGAAGAGCATTATCGTGAAATTCCTACGATGAAGCGTATGGATCTCCGTTTGCCGAGAGGGGTTCGGTTAAAAGATATAGCAGAGAGTGTCGATAAGATGTTGGTGGCGTCTATGAAAGACCGATTGACGGGACATTCTTATGATATTCATTTGTTCAAAGGAAATGAAAATGAGCTTAAGCTTAGTAAGATCATTATTCGTATCCTAAACTCGGGAAGCCACTCTTTTGAAAAGACAGAGAAATTTACAGTTAAAGGTAGTATTACATGGGATGGCTACCTGGTTGTGGTTTCTCCAAGACCTTATGAGTACAAACGATATCTTTTATTGGCGAATAAAAGGCATAATTACTATGCATTAATACAACATTCCTCTAGTGATATCAATAAAATGAAAGGGATTGTAAAGAAAATGGGAGGTTTGGAATCAATTTTGTCTCAAAAAGTGGTGACAGACTTTTTCAATATGGTTCCTTATCAGGGAGGAGGAACATTGATAGGTATAGATATCCGAAAGTTGAATAATGTGAAGGGGCGTTATGGAGCCTATTTTGATGGGCATTATCAAGGGATTGCTGTGATTGACCAGCAAGAAAAAGGAATATGGGAATCTAAGTTGACGAGGTTTAACGATGAGAAGTATGCACAGAAGATTTTTGAAAATCTGTATGATGTAGAGACCAAGCAACCAAAAGATAATGTTTATATCGGTGGAAAGGAGGCATTTATTACCTATTCCATGCGAAAAGGAGGGGATGAAAATACGTACCGCTTGAAGCCTAATGATCTTCAGTTCTACTCTAAATATATTTTTGGAGAGATCTCTAATAAAAGGAGAGCTTTATTAGAAAAAGAAGATATGATCAAGCAGTTGAAGAGTATGCCGATGTTTAATGATGTCAAGATTGAGACTATAACTCAATCGGTAGATTTGTAATCTGTTTTCTCCTAATATATATTTAAAAGCTCAATGCGTTTGCATTGAGCTTTTTTTTATAAGAGTACACGCTTGAGTAGTATCTTTAAAAGATACGCTAGGATTTATTTTTTCTTCTAGAATTACCTCCTCCTGAGGATCTTCTTGGTTTCTTCTTGAATGAAGAAGCTCTCTTTTTTCTAGGTGCATACTCTGGACCATCGCCAATATGTGCAGGGTTCTTGACCTTTCGAATTGTGGCTTCCAATAATTCTTCAATACGGAGAAATTTATCCTGGTCTGAAGTACTTATAAAAGTGATCGCTTCACCTTCTCGATTGGCACGAGCAGTACGCCCTATTCGGTGTACATAGTCCTCTGGATCATTTGGTACATCGTAATTAATCACTAGTTCAATGGTGTCGATGTCAATCCCTCTGGAAACTACATCTGTCGCCACTAGAATACGAGTGATACCCGCTCTGAATAGACGCAATACCTCTTCCCGCTCATCTTGCTGTAAGTCAGAACTAATCCCTTGTGCTTTTAGTCCCAATCCTTGAAGAGCCTTAGCGACTTCTTTTACGGCGGATTTTGTAGATGTAAAGATGATGGTACTTTCGATATCGTCATCCTGTAAGAGGTACTTGATCATCTCTACCTTTTGTTTTGGATAGAGTAGAAAAGCACCTTGAGTGATATTCTCGGCGGGCTTGGAGATTGCAATATTGATCTCTGTAGGAGATTTCAATAACTGATTTGCAAGCTTTTGGATTTTAGGAGGCATGGTTGCAGAGAATAGGATAGTCTGCTTGCTTTCCGGCAGAAAGCTAGAAATTTCCATAATATCCTCAAAGAATCCCATATCCAGCATGCGGTCAGCCTCATCCAAAACAAATTGTTTTAAGTGGCTTAGATTGATTCCTCCAGAGCGTAATTGGGAAATCAACTTTCCTGGAGTAGCAATCACAATATCAGCTCCTTGCTTTAATGCGTTACGCTGTTGGCTAAAGGAGTTACTGTCACCACCTCCATATACCGCAATAGAAGAGGTAGAGGTAAAGTAGGAAAATCCTTGTAATTGTTGGTCAATTTGTAATGCTAGTTCTCTTGTAGGAACAATAACAATCGTATGAATACCTCCTTCTTCCGCTTGAACAGCAATCTTGTGAAGAGTAGGGAGAATATAGGCTGCAGTTTTACCGGTACCTGTTTGGGCACAGGCAATCAGATCTTCGTCATTTAAAATAGCGGGAATAGCAAGCTCCTGAATGGGGGTTGCTTCGTCAAATCCCATGCTTTCTACAGCATCGATAAGTGCTTCGTCAAGATTTAGTTCACTGAATTTCAAAGTATGCCTATTTATCTGTCTGTGAAGTTTGTTATTAAACTTTATTTAGTTAATCAAAAATGCTCTTGATATAGGTTTGTCAATGCTTGAAGTAAAGCAATTGTGCGCTATACCTAAGTAAAGTAATGTCAAACCACAAGAACGTTTAAATAATTGTAAATTATAAATTATTCCGGAATTAACATAATATCAAAGTGAATGTTAGAGGTATATAAGAATCTACCATAGAAAAAAAACCTAGCACTCAAAGAGCGATAGGTTTCCAAATGAACAAACAATTTACCACTATCATTAAAATTCTTGATATCTACATGAGTATAATAGGTTGACTAAATGGATTATTAGGTTTAAGTAATATGTCTCTTATTTTGTTATCTCTAATTAAGGGCTTTGAGATGGAAGATACTTACAATGACTGTGAATGAGTTTTTTATTTTGTAAATAATAAATTTCACAGTGATATAACTTGGAGGTACTTGTAATTGCTTTAGTTTATTCTTTATTTTTTTTGTACTATTTTTATGGTATTCCATTGACAGGAATATTTACTAACCAATCAATATCATATATGAGACAAGCATACGAGAAATATACTTCCGAGGATATGGAAGTGTGGAACTTGCTATTTGAACGACAGATGGGACTTTTGCCAGGGTTGGCCGATGAGGCGTTTATGAAAGGCGTAAAGTGTATAGGCTTTCGTAAAGACCATATTCCAAACTTTGAGGAAATGAATAAGGTCCTACTCAGTGAAACGGGATGGCAGCTGGAAGTCGTTAAAGGGTTGATCGATAATCAATCATTCTTTGAGCTGCTGCAGAATAAGTTCTTCCCAGCATCTACTTGGTTTCGTAAACGTAGTGAACTAGACTATCTGGAAGAGCCTGATATGTTTCACGATGTTTTTGGACATGTTCCCTTATTGACCAATAAAGACTTTGTCAACTTTCTACAAGGATTAAGTACAATAGCGCTGAAACATATCGACAATGAATGGGTGATTGAGTTGATCTCTAGACTATATTGGTATACAGTGGAGTTTGGACTTATTGAAAATCCTGAAGGGTTGAGAATTTATGGGGCAGGGATATTATCTTCTAGAGGGGAGTCCGATTTTTCCCTTCATAGTGAGGAACCTAAACGAATTCCCTTTGATGTGGAAGCGATTATGAGAACTCCTTATATCAAGGATAAGTTTCAGCCTCATTACTTTGTAATAAATTCTTACAGACAATTGTACGATGCGGTACCAGAGGTAGAGGATGTGATCAATAAGGTGGTGCGGAAAGAACTGGACATACCTCATTGAACATAAGTTTATCGTTTATTGCTTATCGCTTAATTTGTGGTAATAACCGATAAGCAATAAACAATTACCGTTACTTAACAATGTTCTTCCACTCTTCTTCTTTTAGGTTATATGCCATATGAAGCTGCTCAAAAAGATCTTTATTGATTTGTTGATGGACCTTTTCCATGACTGCTTTTACCCCCACCAATAGCGTAAGTGTATCAATACCTTCCTTTTTTAGGATAAGAATGGGCTCCAGGTGCTGGTGTACCGTGCTTGGTAAAGTTTGTTGTTTGTAGGTATTCAATGCCTTGAGTATTCCTGCTTTTTGAGGTAGGGAAGAACGTTGAATATTTCGTTCAATTTTGGATAGAAATACCATCTCTATCTGTTGGGAGATCTCTTGTATACAGGCTTGTTGGGCTTTTTTCTTGGCGGACTGAAAATGTGTGTCATCACTTTCGCTATGAGCGACATACAGGGAATGACCTTGACGGTCTAAAGCCAGATAGAAATTTTCTACTTGCGTTTGTAGGGAAGGGTCTCCAGGAATATTTTGAAAGCCTTCTTTTTTATAAGATCTAGCCTCTGCTTTAGCCATTTTCTGTGTATTACCAGATAATTGGCTAAAGTTTTTTTTATGCTCTTGTCCAAAAGAGAAGCTTCCTCCCGAGTTCAAGAAAGTAATTAATATGATTATAAAAAGTCTATATTGCTTCACGATTCACCTATATTCTTTGACCAGTATTTCTATAGATTAGACCATCATTAAGTCTGGATGGCCACGAATATAATAAAAAAAGAGTCTGTCTCACTTATTTATGAAACAGACTCTTTTTAGCGTATCTGTTATCCCTTACGAATACATTGATTGAAACGATCCTGTAAGCGATCAACAATAATGGTAAAATATTAGAAGATCCATCTAGCTCCTACCTGCATTTGCCATTTAGACAAGATAGATACATCGTTGGTGAACGACTCTTTCAGGCTGGTATCGAAAGAGAACGTAGGAATATTTGTACCTTCCTGATAGCCTTCAAATGTGATTGGAGAAGTTGTTGTTGGTAATTCTCTCACTCCCCAGTTAGAGTTCAATAAGTTACCAAAGTTCAAGATATCCAATGATAGTTGAAGTGTATTCTTTCTTCCTGCTACATTAAAGTTATAGTCTTGAAGTACTCTTACATCAAACTGAGAATACCAAGGAAGCATAGCGCCGTTACGGTCTGCATACTCTCCTCTTCTCGTGCTTAAGTAAGGATCCTGCTCGATAAATGCATCTAAGGCTGCCCATTGTGCATCTGCCGTAGTAGCATCAGCAAATAGGATATCATTTTTGTCAGCAGGAACATAGATCAAGTCATTGTTGGTAGCAATACCATCTCTGTTCATATCTCCTACATAAGTATAAGAGTATCTGTTTCCTTTGGCAATCTCACCAAATAGGGAAACTGACGTAGCTAGTTTACCACCAGCATATTCTTTTCTATAATTTACAGAAGTGATGAATCGGTGACGAAGTCCAAATCTTGAATGTGCAAACTGTGAGTTGTTTGGCCCCATTACCTGAGGGTTACGCTGGAAGGCATCCGCAGCAATTTCTGCAGGAATAGACGTATAGTCTTTTGACTCCTGGAAGGTATAAGCTCCCATAATATTCAGACCAAACAGGAACTGCTTTTTCAACTGAGCTGTCAGTGAGTATTGATATCCTTTGTCTACGTTTTCCAATACAATTGCTCCCGCATCTAAGAAGCCAATGGCATCCTCAGAGTTAGAGTAGATATTATTTTCCTCCGGTCCTGCGAAGATTGGTCGATTGTCTCCAGTGCCTTCTGCATTTTGCGATGGTGCCAGCATATTATAGTTCCTGTGAACTACTGCATTGATATCTCTGGAGAAAATACCTTCTAGAGTACCAAACCATCCCTTGCCAAATGAGTGATCGTAGGCAATATTTGTTTTCCATACTTGAGGGAACCTGAAGTCCTCTTCTGTGTCGTTAACCTGGAAGGTATAGCCAGGGTCGATTCTTGGATTGGAAGCTTGGTTACTTAGCCAAACAAAAGGAATACGTCCAGTAAAGATTCCCGAACCACCTCTCAATTGTCTGTCTTGATTCCCTGTGATATCCCAGTTGAAACCAACTCTTGGAGACCATAATGGTCTGTTTTTGGCGAAAGTAGAAGGATCTACTTTTGCAGGATTTCCCTCTGTATCTACCCAGCCATCAAATTCGGCAGTGGTTGAATCGTAAGCCAGTTTGTTAAGGTAAATAGGAATGTCCATTCTCAAGCCAAACGTTAACTTGAAGTTGTCCGTCGCTTGATATTCATCCTGTACATAGAACGCTGCTTGTGCTACATCTACTTTTGCCATCGCAATTTCCTTGTTTGCATTGGCGTCCGCTACTTCCTGATTGAAGTCGATATCATTTCTGCTTGTCTTCAAGAACTCATCTACCGAACCAAAGGTATGCCATGGGTAGTAGAACAAGTTGAACTCATTGCGGAACTTGAATATTTCGATATTGGTACCTGCCGTAAAGGTATGCTTGGCAGTATAGTAAGTGAAGTCATCTCTGAACTGGAACACATCCTGATCCAGGGTGTTATGTGTTGAGAACATCTCAGATCCGGCTGTGATGGCTAGCTGTCCGTTGGTATCAAAGATATCAATCACCGGGAATGCTTCTGACCATGGATCACGGAAATCTCTGAATCGAGAGTAGCCTATTTGTAGTTTATTGGAGGCCTTATTGCCAAATCGAGAGTTCAGTTCTCCCATCCAAGAATCAATATTGTTATTGATCGTATAAGAAGAGTTAGAGAATGGCAGACGATAAGGTGTTGCACTTCTACCAATGATTGCTTCTGGGTGAGGAAGGTGATCTTTCCAAGCCGACAGACGGTTATATCTTAGGGAGAAGTTATGACTATCATTGATGTTCCAGTCCAGTTTGATCAATAGCTTGTCATTAGACTTTTGGTGGTTGAAGTTCTCAAACTCTCCAGCATCATAGCCCCACTCATTCCATAGGTGGTTTTTGACAGCCATGATATCGTTATAGCTCACAGAAGTGATGTTTCCACCTACTTCTTCGTCTCGGTTAGCAACAAAGCCGTGTGCTCTTTCGTTAGCTCTTTCTGCTTCTGCGTTAACAAAGAAGAATAGTTTGTTTTTAATGATTGGTCCTCCTAAAGAGAAACCTGTTTGGTGTGTGAAGTAATCAAGGTTTTCGATTTGTTGACCTGCAACCTTGTTACCAATCATATTTTCATTTCTACCGAAGGTATATACAGTACCCTTGAATTCGTTGGTACCTGATTTGGTTACAGCGTTGACACCTGCTCCTGTAAATCCTCCTTCTCTTACGTCAAATGGAGCCAAGGATACCTGTACTTGTTCGATGGCATCCAGTGATACAGGTTGTGCGCCTGCCTGACCGCCCGGAGTGGCTGCATCCAACCCAAAAGAGTTGTTAAAGATGGATCCATCAAGGGAGAAGTTATTATAAAGGCTGTTTCTACCTCCAAATGAGTTGCCGTTGGATTGAGGAGTCAGACGAGTAAAGTCTGAGGTAGAACGGCTAATGGTCGGTAGGGATTTAAGTTGTTCGCTGGAAACGCTGGTAGAAGCTCCAGTTCTTTCTGAGTTAATGTCGGCTCCAGCGTTGGCAGTGACTTCTACTTCTTCCAGATTAACGGCATCTTCGACAAGTACGAAGCTCATTTTTTTGGATTCCCCTAGTTTAAGGAAAGCACCATCTAGTTCTTGTTTTTGGTAACCAATAAATGAGATAGAGATCTTATAAGGGCCTCCAACTCTCATACCTCTTAAGGTATAGCTACCATCAAATAGTGTAGAGATACCATACTGTGTTCCGGATGGACCATGGATAGCGATGACTGTCGCTCCTGGTAAAGGCTCTCCATTTCTGTCAGTTACTACGCCGTTAATTGCCGCAGTGGTATTTTGAGCAAATGCCTGCATGCCACTGATATGGACTAAGGCTATTACAGTAAAGGCGAATTGTAAAATTCTAATGTGCATCGTCTTTATTATAGTTAGAGTTTAATTCTTTGGAGTTTTGTCCATGGGCAAAAATATGTCAAAAGATCTTAAAATAATACTATTGTGAATTTGTAAATATTTGAAAATGAATACCTTGTGTTGTTTGTAAAAGGGTGTTTTAAGAATGTTCTTTACTAAGAGTATTGTAGATTTCTTATTTTGTTATAGGAAGGTGATGACGTTGGGAATTGTAGGTTTTTTAGATGCTTATAGTTGTATTATATGGTGTCTCAGTGGTTTTATAGAATATCTATTGGAAGGAGAGGGCTGAGAGTGAATGCTTAAATAGGGGAGAGAGTGGTAATAACTGCTAATGATTAAGGGTTCAGAAAAGGTCATTTTATGTCTTTTTTTATCCTTAATAAGTGTTAGTGTTTAAAGGTGTTAAAAAATAAAGGGGAAAAGAAGATAAAAAAAGCCTTGCTACATGAGGAGCAAGGCTTTTTGATCTATTTGTTAAGATAGGTTGTTAGTCCGATGGATTAGAAGATCCAACGAGCACCTACCTGCATTTGCCACTTAGACATTACTGATACATCGTTAGAGAATGACTCTGTCAAGTTAGTATCGAAAGAGAAGGTAGGGATGTATGTACCATCCTGGTATCCTTCAAAGTTGATTGGAGATACTGTTGTAGGCAATTGTCTTACACCCCAGTCAGAGTTCAACATGTTTCCTACGTTCAAGATATCCAATGACAACTGTAGTGTATTCTTTCTACCAGCAACAGTGAAGTTGTAATCCTGAAGTACTCTGATATCAAACTGAGAGAACCAAGGTAGCATTGCACCGTTTCTGTCTGCATACTCACCTCTTCTAGTGCTTAGGTAAGGATCTTGCTCGATAAAAGCGTTCAACGCATCCCATTGTGCATCTGCAGTAGCTGCATCAGCAAATACGATATCATTTTGATCAGCAGGAACGTAGATCAAGTCATTGTTCGTTGCGATACCATCGTTGTTCATATCACCTACATAAGTGAATGAGTATCTGTTACCTTTTGCTACTTCACCGAATAGTGCTACTGAAGTCGCCAATTTACCACCTGCATATTCTTTTCTATAGTCTACAGAAGTGATGAATCTGTGACGAAGACCATATCTTGAGTGTGCAAACTGAGAGTTGTTAGGACCCATTACCTGAGGGTTACGCTGGAATGCATCCGCAGCGATCTCCGCAGGAATAGACGTGAAGTCTTTAGACTCTTGGAATGTATAAGCACCCATGATGTTCATTCCGAATAGGAATTGCTTTTTCACTTGAGCTGTTACAGAGTACTGGTAACCTTTGTCTACGTTCTCCAATACGATAGCACCTGCATCAAGGAATCCGATTGCGTCAGGTGAGCTTGAATAGATGTTTTGCTCAGTGAAGTCTGCGAAAATTGGTCTGTCATCTCCAGTTCCTTCTGCATTTTCTGAAGGAGCCAACATGTTGTAGTTTCTATGAACTACTGCGTTCAAGTCTCTTGAGATGATTGTTTCCAATGAAGCGAACCATCCTTTACCGAATGAGTGGTCGTAAGCGATGTTTGTTTTCCAAACCTGAGGGAACTTGAAGTTATCCTCTGTATCGTTCACCTGGAATGTATATCCTGGAGCGATCATCGGGTTAGATGCTTGGTTACCCAACCATACGAATGGAATACGTCCAGTAAAGATACCTGAACCACCTCTCAATTGTTTTGTTTGGTTACCTGCGATATCCCAGTTGAAACCAACTCTTGGAGACCATAGTGGTCTAGCCTTAGGGAAAGTAGATGGATCTACTGTCGCAGCATTTCCTTCTGCGTCAACCCATCCGTCAAACTCAGCAGTAGTAGCATCGTAAGCAATCTCGCTTAGGTAGATTGGAATATCCATTCTCAATCCTAGTGTCAACTTGAAGTTGTCTGTTGCCTGGAACTCGTCCTGTACGTAGAATGCTGCTTGTGCTACATCTACTTCAGCCATTGCGTAATCGTTCTCTTGAGCTGCAGTTACCTGAGCATTGAAGTCCATATCTTCTTTTGTAGTATTCAAGAAGTCCTCTACAGAGAAGAACATATGCCATGGGTAGTAGAACAAGTTAAATGAGTTGTTAAACTTGAATACCTCGATGTTTGTACCCGCTGTGATCGTGTGTTTAGCCGTGTAGTATGTGAAGTCATCTCTGAACTGGAATACATCCTGATCCAACACGTTGTTCGTAGAGAACATCTCAGAACCTGCAGTGATCGCCAAGTTACCGTTGTTGTCGAAAATGTCGATTACTGGGAATGGCTCAGACCATGGGCTACGGAAATCTCTGAATCTTGAGTAACCCACTTGCATTTTGTTAGAAGCTTTGTTACCGAAACGAGAGTTCAACTCGGCCATCCACGAATCAATGTTGTTGTTGATCGTGTAAGAAGAGTTAGCGAATGGCAAACGGTAAGGTTGTGGGCCTCTACCAATGATTGCCTCTGGGTGAGGAAGGATATCTTTCCAAGCTGACAAACGGTTGTAACGTAGAGATAGGTTGTGATCCTTATTGATGTTCCAATCTAGTTTTACCAATAGCTTGTCATTTGACTTCTGGTGGTTATAGTTTTCGAACGCACCTGCATCGTATCCCCATTCGTTCATCAAATGCTCTTGTACAGCAGTGATGTCATCAAAATTTACTGAAGTGATGTTACCACCTACTTCTTCTCCACGGTTAGCTACAAATCCGTGTGCTCTTTCGTTTGCTCTTTCTGCTTCTGCGTTTACGAAGAAGAACAATTTATTTTTAACGATCGGACCTCCCAAAGAGAAACCTGTTTGGTGAGTGAAGTAGTCTAGGTTTTCGATTTCCTGACCTGCTACTTTGTTACCGATCATGTTTTCGTTTCTACCGAATGTGTAAACTGTACCTTTGAATTCGTTAGTACCTGATTTTGTTACAGCGTTTACACCTGCACCTGTAAATCCACCTTCTCTTACATCGAATGGAGCCAATGATACTTGAACTGCCTCAATCGCATCCAATGATACTGGCTGAGCACCTGCTTGTCCACCTGGAGTCGCTACGTCAAGACCAAAAGAGTTGTTGAATACAGATCCATCCAAAGAGAAGTTGTTGTAAAGGTTGTTTCTACCTCCGAATGAGTTTCCGTTTGATTGTGGAGTCAGACGAGTGAAGTCTGATGCCGAACGGCTAATTGTAGGTAGTGCCTTCAATTGTGCACTGGAAACACTTGTAGAAGCACCAGTTCTCTCTGAGTTGATATCGCTGCTCAGTTTGGCAGTTACTTCTACCTCCTCAAGATTTACAGCATCCTCTACCAGCGTGATGTTTAGCTTTTTAGATTCGCCTAGTTTCAAGAAAAGTCCATTGATATCTTGTTTTTGGTAACCGATAAAAGATACAGAGATGTTGTAAGGACCTCCAACTCTCATACCTCTTAAGGTATAGCTACCATCAAATAGTGTTGAGATACCATACTGTGTACCCGATGGTCCGTGTACGGCAATTACTGTTGCTCCTGGAAGTGGCTCCCCTGAACGGTCAGTAACAACACCATTCATTGCTGCAGTAGTATTTTGTGCCACTGCGGTTGTACCGGTGAAATACACAAAGCCCAGCACCGTAAAGACGAATTGTAAAATTCTAACGTGCATTTGAAAGAAGTTTAAATTTAAGTAGTTATTGAATTAGTTACGGGGACAAAAGTATATCTTAAAAAACATTAAAAAAATATAATAAATTCTTGCATTTGTGTAACATTCATTAACTGTATGTTAATTTTTAAATACTATAAGTCATTTTTTTAAGTGTTAAAATGGTTCTTTTTTAAGAGAGAAATTGAAGTATTGTAATATGTGTAATTTGCTGTTTGCTATGTTATGCGTGTTAAATATGTGGTGTGGAGTTTCTTTTTTTGTTAAAAAATTTTGTATTGAGGGGTTTTTGCAGTGTTAGTATTGGATGTTCTGTTTGTTTTATTTAGTTGTTAAAATAGACTTTTTCAATGAGTGATTATTCATTTAAAAAGTGTTCACTCTACTTTTAATACTTGGTTTACTTTAATTAGTTAATAAAAGTTAATATTTATAAATATTATATTTTTAGAGTCAAAGGGGGAGGAGTTACTTACAGTAAGTCATTTTATTTATCTAACCGATAACCGATAACCGATAACCGATAACCGATAACCGATATAGGAATTCCATGCTTTATTATAGAAGTATCTTCGATAAATGATATATTTTTTTAGATTTGAAGAATAGATAAGAGAAAAATCACCTTTTACTAGGCTAAAGACTGCACCATGACTTTTCAAGAATTTCGTGAAAACTTTTTGTTTGACCTATCTATGCCTCTGGCAATAGGGGATTTGTGTTATCTCTATATTGCTCAAGGTTCCGAAGGAAAACCGTACTTGATTCAATGTGAACAAGGCCATAAGAAAACGGGAGCCTTTCAGGCAGGCAATCAAGTCGTCTTGCAAGATGGAAGAATAGTAGCAGAAGCAACTTCTATAGGACAAAAGAACTATAAAGCATTTCCTTTGGAAGTTTTGGAAGAGGAGCAGCAACAATTAATAAAACAGATACAGGAGGAGAAAAAGTTCTTGGAACAAAAGCGACTATCTGATCAATTGTTGTTAAGCTTAGACTTGGCCAATTTTAAGGCAGAGGAGACTGTTTTTAAAATCAAAGAGGCTTTTTTGGCTGGAGCGTATGAAGACGCTTTTCAAGCATTGACCTATTTTTATAAAGACCAGATTGACCTGGATGAGGGCTTGTTGTTTATGTTGGGTTATATGTGTTACCATGGAAAGGGAACATTAAAAAATATTCCTCAAGCGACTATATTCTTACAGGAAGCACAGAGAATGGGTTCTAAAGAATCTGCAGCCTTACTTGAAAGTATCAAAATTCCAGAAAAACCGATTATAGAGGCCAAACAGGAAACAACTTCACCTAAAGAAATAAAATATAAAGTTCCCTCTGTACAGTTACAATTACGTCGATATGCGTTTGTGTTCACTTTAGGGATGGTAGTAGCTTTGGGGGTTATAGGGATTTTTCATTGGGCAACTCCTTCTCAATCAGTAGAGGGTGTCACTGAAGTTCAATTGCAGGCTTCCTCGAAGGCTGAGCCAAAAACCTCTGCCCAAAATTATGATCAATTGGTGCAGGAAGTTAATACTTTGGCAACGAATTTCAGTACTTATCAGCAAAGCTTGCCTCAGTTGAATAAGGCAAAAACGATGATAGATGAAGCTTTGATCGATCAGGGTTTTACCAATGAGCAAATGGAGCACTTAAAGTGGCTGAAAAATCGTATTAATCAGCTTAAGAAGAATATCTCCAGTCACGAAAAAGGCATTTTTTGGAAATCTTATAAAACACAACAAGGAGAAACTGCATTGGATATTGCGGCTCGCTTTGATGTGATTACGGAGAATATTCGTTATGCTTCTAACCAAAAAAGCGTTCCTGAAGAACAAGCGATGCAAGAAGGGTTACAACTCAGTATTGGTGTACCTGTGATGTATTTTGAGCATGAGGTCGTTAGTGGAGATAACTTGGGTACCATTTCCAAGAAATATAATATTACTTGGGCCGATATTAAGGAATTGAATGATTTGGATGGGAGCCAGATACAGATAGGACAGCGACTTAAAGTATTTATGAGATATTAAGTATAAGGTGAAAAGTAATAGGTAATAGGTAAAAGGTAAAAGGTATACTTACCTTATACCTTATACCTTTTACCTTTTCTCTTTTACTTTTTACCTACTACCTTATACTTAGGTAGATGATATACCTTTAGACTTTCTGCGATTGCAGCAATTAAAATAATTGTACCACCTGCTACGGTGGTCCAAGCAGGAACCTCCCCTAAGAAGATAATTCCCAGTATAATGCCATAGACAGGTCCCATACAGCTGATGATGCTGGCGGTAGCTGCAGAAAATCCTTTTAGACTATAAACAAATAAGGTGTGTCCTATACTGGTGGTAAGCAGGGCTAGGACGGCTGTTGCCGGAAGGTAATCCCATAAGGCAGTAGATGTAGTCATTCCATAGGAGGGGAGAAGGAGTACCGTTATAATGAGCAGTTGATAGGTCATAATGGACGAACCATGGTAGCCTTCTACTTTTTTCAATAATATATTTCTTAAGGCATAACAAAATGCAGAGAATACCCCTATGGCTATAGCCAGCAAGGTGTTTTGATCGGTGCCAAAATCAGGGGCCAATAAATAAATTCCCATAAGTACAGCCATACTTAAAAATATATGAAACCAAGACATTCTTGTTCTCATAAACAGAGGCTCTAATAAAGCCGTAATAGCTGGGTAAGTAAATAAAGAGAGCATTCCTATGGCCACATTGGAAAGTTGTAAAGAATAGAAATAAGTAACCCAGTGCAGTCCTAGTAAAAAGCCCCCTAATAATACCTTACCTCTATGTTTTTTTTGAATATGAAGGCTAATGCCTTTCCATTTACAGAACGCAAATAATAAGATTCCGGCTAAGAGTGCCCTTAGCGCAATGACGGTTGGAGCAGGCAAATCAATATAACGGCCCAAAGTACCGGAAGTACTGATAAATAGTACGGCTAAATTAAGCTCTAAAAGATGGTTGGTTGGTTTGTAGTTCATCGGGAATTATTTGTAACAAAAGAATACCCGAAAGATAAACGAAAAAAGAAATCAAAGTGAAGCCTCCTACATAATTATAAAATATTTGTTCATGGTATTTAATTACAATTACTTTGTAATTGCGTTCATGTTGTTTAGTTGAATCTATTATCATAGTATCTCGAATTTCACCGAAGGTGAAGTGGAATGAGTGAAGCTCAATGCAACGATTCAGCTAAACAGCATGAACGAGCGAAGCTCAATTAAACATTATGAACAAATAATATGAAAGTTAAAGAGGTAATCGCATTTTTAGAGGGAGAGGCCCCTACGGCTTTACAGGAAGGCTATGATAATGCAGGGCTAATTACAGGTACAGGACAGGAAGAGATTAAGGGCGTGTTGTTCTCGTTGGATTGCACAGAGGTAGTGGTTGAAGAGGCTATTGCCAAAGGGTGTAATTTAATCGTAGCTCACCATCCTATTGTATTCAAGGGACTGAAACGATTTAATGGTCGCAATTATGTAGAGCGTACGATTATCAACGCCATCAAAAATGATATTTGTATTTACGCTATTCATACGAATTTGGATAATGTAAAACATGGAGTAAATGCGAGACTATCAGCATTGATAGGCTTGGAGAATACCAGTATTTTGGCCCCTAAAAAAGGTCGACTGATGAAGTTGACGACTTTTGTGCCAATGGAACATCAGCAAATGGTATTGGAAGCATTGTCTGCAGCGGGAGCTGGAAATATTGGAAACTATTCTGAGTGTAGCTTTATGGTAGAAGGGGAGGGGAGCTTTAAACCCAACACAGAGGCAAAACCTTTTATAGGAGAGCAAGGAGCTTTGGAGAAAGTGAAGGAAACTAGGATAGAAGTAATCTTGCCAGACTATGCCAGTGGAAAAGTATTGAGTGCCTTGAAAAATGCCCATCCGTACGAAGAAGTGGCTTATTATCTACAAGCTTTGGAGAATACGAATCAGGATATTGGCTCTGGAATGGTGGGCGATCTAAAAGAAGCGATGGAGGTGAAGGACTTTTTGAAACACTTAAAAGAGGTGCTTAACCTGCAGGTGATTAAATATACGCCATCAGTTCAAAAAGAAGTGAAAAGAGTGGCTGTTTGTGGAGGGTCTGGAGGCTTCTTGCTAAACAATGCCAAGGCAGCAGGAGCGGATGTGTTTGTTACGGCAGATTATAAGTACCATGAGTACTTTGATGCAGAGCAACAGATCATGATAGCAGATGTAGGACACTATGAAAGTGAAATACATACGAAAGATTTATTATACCAATGGGTCAGTGGGCGCTTTTCGGAATTAGCTTGCTATAGCTCTGAGGTAAATACTAATCCCGTTTCTTATTTTATTTAAACAGGGTTTTTATTATTCGTTTCGCTACATGGCATATGTTAATTGAGCTTCGCTCGTTTATAGCATTTAGTTGTATAGTATCAACTAAACATTATGAACGAGCGAAGCTCAATTAAACATCATGAACTATTGCTCCTTCATGATATCATGCCCCATTTTATCCCTCTTGGTTTTAAGGTACTTTTTATTGTGAGGGTTAGCCTCAAACTCGATAGGTACAGAGTCAACAATCTCCAAACCATAGCCCATTAGGCCCACACGCTTCTTAGGATTATTGGTGATTAATTTCATCTTAGAAACCCCTACTGCTCGAAGGATTTGAGCACCTACACCATAGTCACGCTCGTCCATTTTAAAGCCAAGTGCAAGGTTTGCTTCAACGGTATCCATTCCTTGTTCCTGTAGCTTGTAAGCTTTCAGTTTATTGACAAGACCGATACCTCTACCTTCCTGATTCATATAAAGAATCACACCTTTACCTTCTTTCTCTACCATTTGCATGGCACCTTTCAGTTGCTCTCCACAGTCGCAACGGCAAGAGCCAAAGATATCTCCGGTAACACAAGAAGAGTGTACTCTTACCATTACAGGTTCGTCCTCTTTCCATTCTCCTTTTACCAAGGCCATGTGTAGCTCACCCGTATTTTTTTGCTTGAAGCATTTTAGTTGGAAGTGTCCATCTTGTGTAGGCATATCTACCTCTTCCATCAGCTCGATCAACGATTCTTTTTGAATTCTGTATTCAATAAGATCTTTGATAGAAACCAATTTAAGGTCGAATTTCTTGGCAACTTTAACCAAGTCAGGAAGTCGGGCCATAGAGCCATCATCGTTCATGATCTCCACCAATGCTCCTGATGGTCTGAAACCAGCCAAGCGGGCAAAGTCCACAGTTGCTTCTGTATGTCCTGCTCTTCTTAATACTCCACCTTTCTTTGCTTTTAGTGGGAAGATGTGTCCTGGTTTACCGAGTTCCTCAGGCTTGGTTTCAGGATCAACCAAAGCCCTGATAGTTTTAGAACGATCTTTTGCAGAAATACCCGTGGTACAGCCGTGTCCGATAAGGTCAACAGATACTGTAAAAGGAGTGTCAAAAGCAGCGGTATTCTTACCGACCATCAGTTCCAATCCTAGTTCTTCCGCACGATCCTCTACAATGGCACAGCAGATTAGTCCACGTCCTTCTTTTGCCATAAAGTTGACAATCTCTGGGGTAACGCATTCTGAAGCACAAATGAAATCCCCTTCATTTTCTCTATCCTCATCATCGACTACGATAATGATCTCGCCATTGGCAATTGCTTCAATTGCCTCCTCAATGGTGTTGAGTTTAATTTCTTCAGCCATTATTTTATTGATATGATTAGTGGATGGGATATTTATATCCTCAAACCTGAACTCCTGTGTGTTTGTTGGTAATCGAATTAAATATTACTTACAAAACTACTATTATTTTACTAATGTCAATAACAATTGTTTATAATGAATAATTGTTCACTTGTTATCAAGTGTAAACACTTTGGGAATTATTTATGTTTATCCAATTGTTAGTTGGATATAAAGGTGTCTCTTTTAGCCCTTTATCTAAGGTTTATTCCAATCTTTTACAACTTCAATTATAAACCATGTATTCCAACAAGAAAAACATTATGGAGGTGTTTTATCATCCCGGTAGTAGCCTTCACAAGCAGACTGTAGCTTATGCAAAATCGATGAGCAGTAAGGTGGTGACGACAAGTTATGGACAGGATGCTTTTACGACAACGATATGGAAATATCTCTTGAAAAAGCTGAACAAGACACCTAAGGAATTACTGAATAAGTCAGATCCCTTCTATCAAAAGAACATTAGAGGAAAGGAGTTTGATTCCGAAGGCTGGTTAAATGTGTTAATGAAGCACCCTTTTTTGATTCGAGGCCCTATTGTCGTATGGAAAAATAAAGCCAGATTGGTGGAAACACCTACGGATATTATGAAGATGTAGAGGTGAGGAGAAGGAGATTTATAAAATGGTTCTAATAAAAAGTGACCAGAGAAGCAGACTCTTAGTCCTCTTTCTCTGGTCACTTTAAGCATTTATAGTATTCCAAACAAGCGCTGAGCTCTTAGATAGCTTCCGCCTTCAACCAAGTTTGTGTTCTGAAAAAGAAGGCGATGTAGCCACGTACCATTAGCTTGCCATCTTCTACCCAAATTTTACAATCGTATTCTTTACCGTTTGCAGGGTCAAGGATCGTACCTCCTTCATAGACTTTTCCATCTGCGGTTAATCCTTCAATGATTTCAAGGCCTACAATTGGTTTATTTTTCTTGTCTCCTTTACACTCAAGGCAAAGCTCGTTATCAGACTTATTGAATAGCTTTACAATTTTACCATAAACCTTTCCATCTCTTTCAAAGATTTCTACAATAGATTTGGCTTCTCCTGTGTTGTCATCAATAGTTTTCCATTTTCCTAGAATGGAGGGTGATTGTGCTTGAACGCCTACTGCGAATAGTAGGAAAAAGACAGTTGCAAACAGGTTTTTCATTTTGATAGTAATTATTAGATGTAAAAAATAGTTTTAAAAAGAAATCGATAGGGAAGAAATAAATAGGGGTTTCTTCCAATAATTAAAGACCAATATAATTGTATTATTGAAAGAAACCCACAAAAAATTAGAAGAAATAAGGAAGTTTATAGGTCGATGTCTGGAAGGTAAGTGACCTCTTTAACCCATTTTAGGCTTTGTAAGTATTTGACCGTGATAGGGCGTGGGGCAGAGTCCATTTCAAAAAACTGGCAAGCGAGTTCGTGCTTACCTTTTCTGGAAACAGTCATCTCAGCGATATTACAATCGTCGTGTGCCAGTACACTGGATACAAATGATATACTACCGATCTGGTCATCTGCTAAAACAATGAGGGTATGTGTGTTGGCACTGAAGTTACAATCGAACTCATTGATCTTTTTAATTTTAATTAATCCACCTCCTCGGCTAATGCCTAATACTTTGATAGTGACTCCTTTGGCTTTTAACTCCAACTGTATGGAGTTGGGGTGTAGGGCAGAGGCATTGGCAATCGGGCGAAAAGTATACTTTAATCCTTCTTCCTTGGCAAGATCCAAGGAGTGTTTAATGTTGGTGTCATCGGTTTTCATATCCATGAGCCCTGCAAGAATGGCACGATCAGAGCCATGTCCTTCATAAGTACGTGCGAAAGAGTTGTAAAAAGTGATAATGGCTTCTTCAGGTTGGCATCCCAGAAGCTTACGTCCTACTCTACCAATGCGTACAACACCTGCGGTATGGGAACTGGAAGGTCCAATCATTACTGGACCAATCATATCAAAAATGCTACTTTTATCGGCCATGCTGTTGTGTTCTGGTTACGTATGTTTGAAAGAATATGATTTGTTTATAAGTGTATGGTTTACAATTGCGAAATAGCGAATATTTCTTGAAAATGACTAAGAATTGAAATATTTTATGGTAAACTTGTAATGAATTAAGTTTGTCTTTCAATTTTTTATTTGATACCCTTTTGAAAGTGAGTGTCTTGTGTAAGGGAAGTGAGAGGCAAAATAATAGAAACCGTATTATTACTAACAACCAAGTATACAAAGAAATGAAACCGAACTATGCGGCCATTACAGCTGTAGCAGGCTGGGTACCTTCAGACAAACTGACCAATGCAGACCTCGAAAAAATGGTGGAAACCAATGATGAGTGGATTGTCAGTAGAACAGGGATTAAAGAGAGAAGAATCCTGAAAGAAGAGGGGAAAGGAACCTCTTATATGGCTACGAAAGCAGCAGAGCAAATCTTGGAGAAAAGAGGGATTTCAGGCCAGGAAATTGATTTAATTATTTGCGCCACGGCTACACCAGACTATGGCTTTGTTTCAGTCGCTAATATAGTTGCCGATGCTATTGAGTCTACAGCTATGAGCTTTGATGTCTCAGCGGCTTGCTCAGGATTTGTTTATGCGCTGGAGATGGCTTCCAATTTTATTCAATCCGGAAATTATAAAAAAGCGTTGGTCATTGGAGCTGATAAGATGAGCTCAGTGATTAACTATAATGACCGAACTACCTGTATCCTTTTTGGAGATGGGGCAGGAGCTGCACTATTGGAGCCAGACGAGCATTATGGTATTCAGGATGCTAAGCTATATTCTTATGGAAAGGGAAGTGAGCTTTTAAGGGTAAAAAGAGGAGGCTCAGCGATGCCTTTAGCATCTAATGAAGATCTATTGGAGCGAGAGCATTATTTTTATCAGGATGGAAAAGCCGTATTTAGACATGCTGTTACCAAGATGTCTGATGTAGCGGCGGAAGTATTGGGTAGAAATGAGCTGTCAGGGGAGGATGTCGATTGGGTGATTCCTCATCAAGCCAATATGAGAATTATAGAAGCAACGGCTAACCGTATGAAAGTCGATATGGAGAAGGTGACTGTGAATATTGAGAAATATGGGAATACGACTGGAGCGACAATTCCTTTGTGCCTATGGGAATGGGAAGAGAAGTTTAAGAAGGGGGACAAGATTGTACTGGCGGCCTTTGGGGGAGGATTTACCTGGGGGTCTATGTACTTGACATGGGCATACTAATAAAAAAAGGCGGGACAAAGTTCCCGCCTTTTTAATTTACAAGATGTGGTTGCTGATGTTGCTCTAAAGCTTTCTTGGCTGCCCAACGTGTAATAGGATCTTGATGATTGATGTAGAACTTAAAACAAACTACTCCATTGGTATGAAACAGGAGCATTTTTTCATCATTTAATCGTTTAATGCCTGCAAATTGAGAGGCAAACTCTCCTTCTATTTTGGCTGCGTCAATCAGTTGGTCTACTTTTTCGTCAGACTCGGGCAAGATAGGAGTATATCCTTCCCACTGTGAGCCGTTTCTTACATAAGCCTCTTTCAGCTTCCCATCTCGATAATAATGTTTTGTATGTCTGGAAACCCTTGTCTGCTCATATCTCTCAACAGAAAGTGTTTCGTGAACTAATAACTTCCCTTCATCAATGTGATAGTGGGATTGTTGCTTAAGCTCCTCTCCGAAGGAGGAGGTTTCGCTAATTAAGATCAGTTCATCGTCGGCATTGTAATAAGCCGTTACTTCAAAAGAATAATTTTCATAATAATATGTCGGACTTTTGAAGAACTTATGCGCTGAACTTTTAGGAGGCTTACGTTTGATCTTGCTCTCACAACTCTCGGCATAATCCGATAATTGTCCGGGACTATTAACTGTAAACCCAAAAATTAGGAATAGATTCAGTAATAATATCTTCATTCAAAAACTTCTTAGGGTTAATATCTTTTTTATAAAAAACATTACAGCCAAAGGCATACCAAAGTAATTAACCTTGCAAAGTATTTTTATATAACAGAGAAAAGCCAACCGTAAAACGATTGGCTTTTCTATATTGTTACAATAGTGCGTCAAACAAAATGATAGATTGTTTTCTTAGAATTGAGCCTCTTCTGTACTGCCTTTCATGGCTGTAGTAGATGCATTTCCGTTGGTTACAACGTTCTGTACTGCATCGAAGTAAGAGGTACCTACGAAACCTTGGTGTTTTACAGCTTTGAATCCATCTTCCTGCAAAGCAAACTCTCTTTGCTGTAATGCAGAGTATCCTGCCATACCTCTCTCTTTGTAGGCTTTGGATAGTTCAAACATACTCGTGTTTAATGCATGGAAACCAGCAAGGGTGATGAACTGGAACTTATAACCCAAGTCTGCAAGGTTTTCTCTATAGTTCAACATCTCTTTCTCAGACAGTTTAGCTGCCCAGTTAAATGAAGGTGAACAGTTGTATGCCAACATTTTATCTGGATATTTCTCTTTGATCGCCTGAGCGAATTCTCTAGCCTCTCCCATGTCAGGATTTGATGTTTCACACCAAATAAGGTCAGCGTATGGTGCATAAGACAGACCTCGGTTAATCGCTTGCTCCAAGCCATTTTTCACCTGGTAGAACCCTTCGTGGGTGCGTTCTCCATGGATGAATTTACGATCTCTTTCGTCAATATCACTGGTGATCAAATTGGCGGCGTCTGCATCTGTACGAGCAATCAATACGGTAGGGACACCACTTACGTCAGCAGCCAAACGAGCAGCAACAAGTTTATTGATGGCCTCTTGGGTAGGAACCAATACCTTTCCACCAAGGTGACCACATTTTTTAGCAGAAGAAAGCTGATCTTCAAAGTGAACGCCAGAAGCACCTGATTCAATCATCATCTTCATCAACTCAAAGGCATTCAAGTTACCACCGAATCCAGCTTCAGCGTCCGCTACGATAGGAACCATCCAATCAATATCACCCTCGCCATTTACAGACTGGATCTGATCAGCACGTCTCAAGGCATTATTGATACGACGAACCACTGCAGGAACAGAGTCTGCAGGATAAAGTGATTGGTCAGGGTACATTTGCCCAGCCAGGTTGGCATCTGCGGCTACCTGCCATCCACTCAGGTAAATGGCTTTTAATCCAGCTTGTACTTCTTGTACCGCTTGGTTACCCGTTAGTGCTCCAAGACCAGCCATGAAGTGCTCAGATTTTAGTCCATTCCATAGTTTCTCAGCTCCTTGTTTCGCTAGGGTATGCTCGATGACTACATTTCCCTGTAACTTGATTACTTCTTCTGCAGTATAAGGTCTTTCGATACCAGCCCATCTTGGATTATTGGACCAATCATTCAATAAAGCATTGATTCTTTCCTGTTTATTCATTTTCTTTGGGGTTTATAGAGTTTTTCTTTGAAAAATTTGTACTTAATGGCTGTCGAGTGGGGGCTCGAACAGCCATTTTTTATATACATTCAGCTTAATTTAATACAATATTAAAGTTGTTCGTAGGCTGGAAGCGTTAAGAATTCCTCGAATTCCTGACTAAGTACTAGTCGATCAAGGATCTCCTCTGCTATTGCGTATTTACCTTGCATATAGCGTTCTTCACCTACTAATGTTTTGATACGGTTTCTTACCTCAGGCTTCATGCTATCATATAGCTCTGCAGTAATAGGGGTACCATCGTCCAGGCGAGCATTATGCTTAATCCATTGCCATAGCTGTGCTCTTGAGATTTCAGCAGTGGCAGCATCTTCCATTAAGTTATAGATAGGTACTGCACCATTTCCATTTAGCCATGCTTCTATATATTGGATAGCGACATCAATATTGTTGATCATACCTTCTTTGGTGATACTCCCAGCTGGGACGGCAATCAAGTCTTTTGCATCGATGTTGATTTCCGGTCGTTGCTTTTCCAGTTGGTTTTTGTTTGGCATGTAACGATCAAACACTTCTCTTGCTGTAGCAACGAGTCCTGGGTGCGCAACCCAAGTACCATCATGTCCGGCTTTTGCTTCTCGCTCTTTATCTGCAGCTACCTTAGCAATTGCCTTAGTGTTGGCCTCTTCGTCATTTTTAATAGGAATCTGAGCGGCCATACCACCCATCGCATGAATATTTCTGCGGTGGCAAGTTTTGATAAGCAATTCATAGTAGGATTTCATAAAGGGTACGCTCATTGTTACTTGTGAGCGATCTGGTAGAATGAATCCTGGGTGATTTCTGAACTTCTTGATATAAGAGAAGATATAGTCCCATCGTCCACAATTAAGTCCCGCTGAGTGTTCTTTCAATTCATAAAGAATCTCATCCATCTCAAAGGCAGCCAAGATCGTCTCAATAAGTACCGTGGCCTTAACGCTACCTTGTGGTATGCCTAGCTCTTCTTGTGCAAAAACGAAGATGTCGTTCCATAGGCGTGCTTCTTTATGGCTTTCCAGTTTAGGTAGATAGAAGTAAGGTCCTGACCCATTAGCCAATAATGTTTTGGCATTGTGAAAGAAATACAGTCCAAAATCCATTAAGCTTCCCGATACAGCCTCTCCGTTGATCTGAATATTTTTATCTACTAGGTGCCATCCTCTTGGACGTACCAGAAGTGTAGCGGTCTGCTCATTAAGTTGGTAGAACTTATTGTTTTTAGGGTTAGTGTAAGAAATGGTTTTGTTAACAGCATCTCTTAGGTTGATTTGCCCTTCCAGGTTATTGTCCCAAGTGGGTGCGTTGGCATCTTCAAAGTCAGCCATAAACACATTGGCACCACTGTTCAAGGCATTGATAATCATTTTACGATTGACTGGCCCTGTGATTTCAACTCTTCTGTCTTGTAGGTCTTCAGGAATAGGGGCAACAGTCCAGTCGCTCTCTCTAATCTCTTTTGTTTCTTCCAGAAAAGTAGGTTTGCTACCTTCATCTAAAGTCTTTTGACGCTCTGCTCTAGCGTACAGTAAGGCTCTGCGGCGGTCATTGAATTTAAATTGAAGTTTAGCTATAAAATCCAGGGCATCTTCCGTTAGGATTTCTTTGTATTCTTCTTTCATAGTGCCGATGATCTTGATGTCGGCAGCTAAAGTAGTTTGAGAGGTTCGCTGCATGCTCTAATGGTTTTTGTGTTGTGATTGGTTCCTTTGTAAAACGAATATAGTAAAACGAAAATTTACATAAAAGCGAAATTTCGCTAAATGTAAATTATTTTTTTAAACTCATATATTACATAGGGTTGTTTATTTTATTTAAATAACTATATATCATATAGTTACATCTATTATTGTAAATATATGATTACTTAATTTATTTTAGCGAAATTTCGCAAAAATAAATTCTTTCCTTTGAAAGAGTAGGTGGGTTGATATGATAATGCAAAAAAAAAGCTTATGCATAAAGAAATATGCATAAGCTTTTAATGACTGTATTGATATACAATTAATCAGTTATCGATTTACTGCCTGAGCTAGCTCAGGTGTCTTATTGATATAATTGTAGAGTCTTGTATAGCCAATATCCAAAAGACGACTGATTTTGGCTATACTTTTACCTTCCAAAAGGTATTTCTTGATTAGTTCTTGTTTTTTTACAGGAATCCCTTTTTTATGAGAGAGTCCCATTTTTCGAATGCGGGCCATTTGAAGGGGTCTCGCTTCAAGAAGCCTTCTAGATTTTTCTGCTTGTGTTTCCCAAAACAGATTGGAAGGCTCCAGGTTTTTATAGTCCCAGTCTTTGTAACCTAGTTTATATTGATTGGAAGGCTTTTCCATGCCATGTCTTTCAAGAATAATCTCAGCAATAGCAAGGCTTTTCCATTTACCTCCCATATTCACGCGTATAAATAAACAAGAACCATTGTCAGATATTCTATGGTATTTATCGCCAAACTGGAAGTACTCGTGTCCATCTTCAGGCTTGGTGTAGGTCTTCTGACTTTTCTTACAGCCTTGTACAAATGACTCCGAATAATCTGGAATATACTTTCTTTTTGTTTTGAATCGATCTTTTAAACTACACCATTCTAGGTTAGCGACTTGGTTATTAGACTTGTCACCATCTTTATGGATAACGATATTACTTTTTTTATCGGGCTTATCCAGAAAATATTTGGCAACTAAACGGTGTACATAATATGATTTTTTTGTTCCGTTTACTTTGCAGTCAATGGAAAGGTAGCCCCCTCCAATGTCTCTGCCTTTAATGATTTCTCCTTGTGATTTTCTAGCAAAGGAGCGTACTCTACCCATGTTGCTAATTTCATAGCGTTTATCGGTGAAATCTAGCGAGATCCAAGTTTCTTTTTCTACTGAATCCGTTTCTTGTATTTTGGTTTGCGATTGCATAATCATGCTTTTGGACTAGTTAGTGAATAATTACTGCTGGCCGTTTTGTGAATTAATTTTGCACATAAAAGGCAATGGATTGGCTTCAGTATTAAGTTATTAGATTAAGACTAACGTTTATTACTATTACCTGAAGCAGGTTGCGAGTCATTACAATAACTATACGAAATCAAATTATGTTCCTTGATTCTTGGAACATTGTGGAATTTATTGAAAAAGATGCGTTAAAACTAATTTTTCATCATTTTCAAATGTTATCATTATTTAATGATAGAACCTTGTCCAACAGTGCTATTCATAGTTAAAATATGTTTTTAAAAAGATTTTAAAAGGCTTTTAGACACTGAATTGTATTTAAACACTAAAGAGATAGTATAAAATAATAAAGTATGTGTTCCTTCAGTTAGGTGTTAATAAAAAAGAAGGATAACGTATAGATGTACCATCTAGTAAGAATATATTGATTTATTACATCGCTACATTCAGTTTAAATTCTTCAAAAAAGGATTTGGTGATCCAAGGAGTCTGTTTGCCTTGTGTTTTCTTGACTACGTCTTGACATACTTTATCAAACATCGTGCCGATAGAGATGTCATGTTTAATGAACTTTAGAAGAGAAGCTGTGAAAATGCCATTATTGCCACTACCATCACCAGAAAGCTCTCCTGGAGCAGTTGCATATAGAATGATAGAGCCATTGGGTGCTTCTACTGGCTGTAGTCCGTATTGGTAGGTAGAAGTTCTTGTTAGGGCCATATTAGAAATGCTCTCTCTACAAGCATCCATAATAAGGATGTTTAATTTGTTATTGGCAGACTTCATACCTTTCATTACTTGATTGATGCTGACGCATTCTTCTAGAATTTTTTCGTGGGAACTCATGGTAGCTTCTTTAGGAATAAGGTAGTTGACTCCTTTTTCCTGTACGCCATGTCCAGAATAATAGAACAAGGTGACATTATAATACTTCATGCGCTCGGTGAATTCCTGTATTTTTTCTTCTATGGTAGATTTAACTCCATTACTTACTCGAATGACATCAAACCCCATATTGCTTAAAGAATTGGCAATACTATCGGCATCGTTGAGGGTGTTTTTCAGGGATGAAATAATTTCATAGTCTTTTACACCAATAACAAGTGCCAGTTTTCGATTCTTGGTCAAAGAAGTTTGGTGTTGAATCGAGTGTTTCTTGGAAAATACATCCATGACATCAATCGTGACATGTTGTGTTTCCCAAGGTACGAGCACAGAGGCGTGATATACGTTGGGGCGTACTTCCTTGGCAATGGAATGATTTACCTGTACTGATAGGACACCGTAATCATCCTTTACTTCTATTTCAAGGTTAATGGGATAGAATTTACCTTTGTCAAAATTACTGCGAACAATGGCTTTGGACTTCTCAGGCGTAATACTTTGAATGGAAAGTACTTCAGGACGTTGGTTATCCGATCGTATTTGGTTTGGTATTTTGGCCTGCATATTGGGAATTTGAGAAGGCAGTACCGCATGGTTATAAAACGATCGTATGAGTTGAGTGTAGTCGTTTTTCTTGAACTTCAATTGATAGTATAAGGCATAGTGCAAGGGGGTATTCAGTCGGTTATCCTGTGCGTTGATGTCCGCACCGTGTTCCAATAGTATTTGTCCTACTTTTGGTAATCCCAGCCATGCAGCCAAATGCAATGGGGATGGACCTACTAGCTCTGTGTTAGGATTGGCCCCATAGTCGAGTAGTAACTTCACAATCTGAAAAGTCTTTTTCTCTTTTTTCAAAGCTTTTTCCTGATCTCCCTCACGGACAGCTTTGTCGAATGCAGAGAATACATAGTGCAGAGGCGCTTTTTTGTTGGCATCTGTAATATTAGGATCAGCCCCTTTCTCTAATAGAAAGGACACAATCTCTACGTGTAGTTGCTCTACAGCAACCATGAGCGGAGTGATTTTGAGCTCTCCATCTTGCACATTGAGTTTAGCGCCCTGATTATGTAGGAAACGAACGTTAGTTAGGTTATTGTCTTTTACGGCTTGAAGTAAAGCACTTTGTGCATTTCCAAGGAAGGAAATGCACGTAAAGGCAATAATGAAAATAAAAGTTTTTTGGAGTGTCATACATTTAATTTTCATTGGGAATATTGAATGATGATTATTTCAATACTCTTTTGATAATATGTAACGGATGGGTATACCGCTTTAATTCTTCGCTATAGATTCCTTTCTCATCAATTTTATCGATGCGTACCCTGTGGCTTGCATGGATAATTTCTGTATTAGAAAGAAGTATGCCAACATGGTCAATTCTACCTTTAGGATTGACAAAAAAGGCAAGATCTCCTTCTTTGGCATTTTCAAGGCTGACCTCTGTTCCAATTTCTACTTGTTGGTAAGCATCTCTTGGTAAAGAGTATCCATGTAGTTTATAGGTTTGCTGTGAGAATCCAGAACAGTCAATCCCAAAGTAGCTTTTTCCTCCCCAAAGGTAAGGAGTTCCTAGATATTTTCTTGCAGTTTGTCCAATGCTTTCCTCGGAAATAGAGTGGACATGCGCTTTAAGTTGTTCCTGATTTTTCTCTCCAAAAATCCCTAAAATGTGACTGTTAATAGTACTGCCAATACTCACAGGCATAGGGGAGTCATTATGTAGCAGTAAGGTTTCATTCAGGAATGAGGGCTGCTCTCTGAGGAGTTCATCACGAACCACTGCTGTGATAGCATAATGTTGTCCGATGGCAACCCATCCCTCGTATCCTTCAAAGTCACCCTTGATTTTAACCCACTCTTCTTCTTTTTCCAATACTTGATACGTATCTCCCAGAATAAGTTGGTGAATCTGCTCAGCGCTGTGAGCTCCTTCTCTTCGTACTGGAATAACGCTTAGTTGGCAAATACCAAATTCTTGCATGTCTAATTGCTAGTTTGTCGTTAGAAATATATAAAAAATGTTTGTTGTTTTTGCGATATCAAGGAGGCTCTTCTCTTGAAGAATAATTATGGAAGGGTGAAGTTGATGCCGGCAGAAATATTGGCGCCGGATACATAGGAGCGCAATAAGTCATTATCCAGGGAATAGGCATTCATCTGGTAACGTAAAATAATGTATAGACTGATTGTTTCATGCCAGTAATGGTTGAGCCCGAGACCAGAGCTCCCCGTCAGTGTCGTTAATGGAAAAGGAAATGAAGTACCTGATACCGTATACTCCTCCTTTCCACTTCCCACTCCAAATCGTCCTTCTGCAAAAATCCCCCATTTGGTGTAATACCGAGTGTATAAACCAGAGCTGATAAAGTAAAGTTTGTAATCGTTTTGGTAGTCTACATTTAATAAGGAAGCAAAAGTATCCAGGTGTATACCAACCACCCATTGGGGTTTGATAAAATAACCTATGTTGGGACTAAGTGTGGTACTGATGTTGACTTTGGAATCATTGAACTGTAACATCTTGTATTGTACCGCAACACCCATTCCATAATCAAGACTTACTTGTAGATTGCCTTGTACATTTTGCCATTGCATATTACGCTTTTCTTCTGTCGTCATAAAAGCAGTCTGCCCCAAAGAAGGTAGGGTACATAGAAATATTAGCCCTATACCGAGTAATGGACCGCTCCTTGTTGCTTTGATCAATGTACTTAAACTACCAAGGAAAGAGGCGATATAGTAGAGTGTTTTGCCCATTATTCTTGTAGTAGTTCTTTTAATCGTTTTCTTTCCTGAGGGGAGGTCATAACGACAATTAGGTTAGCACCTTTCATGAGCGTATGCTTTTTGGGTGCAAAATGCCAGGAGTCTTCTATTCTGACTGCGAGTACCATAGTGTATTCAAAATGGTCTGATAAGATATCCCCCAGGGTAGTGGTTTCAAATTTATTGCTAATATGAATTTCTTCTAATCTTATGTTGTAAGAAGATTCACTTCTCATTCGATCCAGAAAATCAACAAAATCAGGCTTGAACATGTCGTTGGCCATACGTATTCCACCGATTTCGTAAGGGGAAATGACTCTATTGGCTCCCACCGCTTCGATTTTCTGCTCAAAGTCCGGCGATTTACAGGAAGATATAATGCGGATATTTGGATTAAGCTGTCTGGCGGAAAGGCAAATTACCAAGTTGACGTTGTCATCATTGGTGCATACAAAAATACCTTTGGCTTGATGAATGCCCATACTCTCCAGAATGCTGTTGTGGGTACAGTTGCCGGCAATACCTGGATGATTGCGGAACTCATCCCTAAGCTTATTGACCTTGTGTTCATTGATGTCTGCAAAAACAAAAGAACGTTCCGTAGCATTTAGTTCATGCATGACTTGCAAGCCTACTCTCCCTGTTCCGCAAATCAAGAAGTGATTTTCCAGTTTATTGATCATTCGATTCATTCTTCGTTGAAGAAATATATTTCTTAGTTCACCTTCTACCATTAAGGCAGCTAGATTGGTAGCCAAATAGGTGTAGATACCAATCCCCGTAAATGCCAGGACTATGGTGTAAATACGTCCGGCAGGATTGTCGCTTAAGTCAATGACTTCTTCATAACCTATGGTGGTGAGAGTAATAGCGGTCATGTATACCGCATCCAATACCGTTGCTTTTTCTGGAGCAAGCAATAGGTATCCTCCGCTACCAATCACAATAATAGTCAGTAGGAAAAAAAGGGTACGGATAATCCGTTGATAAATTATTTTAAAAGAAGCTTCTGTCGTCATTGGCTAAAAAAAGATAAAGATAGCTGCGTGATGCATCACGCAACTATCTTCTTTATAAAATATTTACTTCAGGAGTAATGCTTACTCCAAACTTCTCCATCACAGAGGCTTTGATTTCCAATGCTAGTGCATAGGCTTCTTCTCCGCTAGCGCCACCGCAATTGATCAATACCAAGGCTTGCTTGGGATAGGTGCCTACATTTCCTACCTGCTTGCCTTTCCACCCACATTGCTCGATCAACCATCCGGCAGGGACTTTAATCATTCCCTCGGTCGTTGGATAACCTGGTATCGCAGGGTATTCAGCCTTTAAGGTGTCGTATTGTGCTTGTGGAATTTCTGGATTCTTAAAGAAACTGCCACAGTTTCCGACTTCCTTAGGATCAGGTAATTTGCTTTCACGAATCGCAATAACGGCGTCACTGATATCCTTTACGGTGACCTTCTCAATTCCCTTTTCTTTTAAGGTTTGCTCTATGGCACCGTAAGAGGTATTGAATCGATAGGTAGAAGGCTTATTCAGTCGGAAGGTCACACTGCTGATAATGAATTTACCTTTTAGCGCATTCTTAAAAACACTGTTGCGGTATCCAAAGTCACAATTGGCTTTGGTAAAGGTGTGCAAGGAGCCATCTTCTAGGGCTACTGCCTGAAGCGATTCAAATACATCTTTGATCTCTACCCCATAGGCCCCAATGTTTTGGATAGGAGAAGCACCTACCGTACCGGGAATAAGCGAAAGGTTTTCGATACCCTGCCAGCCGTTATTTACCGCATGCAATACGAACTCATGCCAGTTGTAACCTCCACCGACTTCTAATAAGATATGCTGCTCGTCCTCTTGTACCTTATTAATGTAAGCGATCTCATTCTTGATCACTAATCCTTCAAAGTCCTTAGTGAAAAGGATATTGCTTCCGCCCCCCAATGGTAGAACTGGAGTCTCCTGTTGCTTAACCTCCTTGATTAATGCTACAAGTTCTTCCGTAGAAGTAACCGTTATAAAGGATTGGGCAGAAACATCGACACCAAAGGTATTGAATGCCTTCAGGGATTGGTTATGTTTTATTGAACGGTGTTTGTTCATAGTATTTAGTCTTTATAAATAATCTTCTTGCTGTTGGTAGTAAAAAACTGGTTAAAGAGTTCAGATTTTATCGGCTTCTATGCTACTTAAAAAGCAGTAGTCCGACATAGATAAAATCGCTCTTTGACCCTACATTATCACTGCCATTAGTGCTAAAATTAATTCTAAGAGCGATTTTATCTTTTTTGAGTAGTCCTTAATTGATTCTCCTGAACAAAGATAAAATCTGAACTCTTAGAATAGTGTTTATGGGGGAGATGCCTTGGTAAGGAGTCTCTACAGTCCTGCCGTAAGTTCTTCTGCAAAAGTCTTCAAGTCTGTTTTTTCGAAGCTTCCAGAGGTCATCAACAATAAATGATGTCCTGTTAGCTCATAATTCCTTAGGTATTCTTTCAGCTTGTTGGCATCTGTGAATACGGTGAGGTTGGGGTGGTCAAAGGCTTCAGAAATCTCCTCTGGATTGATAGCCTCCAAACGCTTGTGTTCTACTGTATGCGGGCTATAGTAAACGATCGCTTCTTCAGCGGCATTCATACTACCTTTATACTCATGAATAAATGCTTTATTTAAGCTGCTGAAGGTGTGTAGTTCCAGACAAGCTAATAGCTTTTGCCCCTCAAACTGTCCGTGTACAGCGGCTACGGTTGCCTTTACCTTGGAAGGGGCATGGGCGAAATCCCTAAATATTTTCGTTCCACTTTTCTCGGCCAGTAATTGCATACGCAATGAGGCGCCCTCAAAAGTACTGATCCCCTGATAGAATTCCTGATCAGATAAGCCTAATGCTTTACAAACATGGTAGGCTGCACTAATGTTTTCCAGGTTGTGATTGCCAAAGACCTTGAGTGGTGTAGGAGGAGTGGTGCCCGTCAAAACGGTATTTCCTTCCTGAATCTCGTGAGGTTGTGCTTCATAGCCGACTGCCTTGATAGAAGAAGAGAATTTTTGCTTCTCCATTAGTTTTAGTAATTCTTTATCACTCTTGCTGTAGAAGATGGCACCGTGACTAGGCGTAAGGTCCAATAGTCGCTGGAATTGCTGTACATATTCTTCATAGGTGGGGAACACATTGATATGATCCCAGGCAATTCCTGTAATGACGGCAATATGGTGGTGGTATTTCAGAAACTTAGGCTGACGATCCATAGGAGAGGTGAGGTACTCATCTCCTTCGATAATGATCATTTCCGCTTCTTCTGTCAATTTAACAGATTGTGGTAAGCCTTTGACCTGTGCGCCGATCAGGTAATCCGGATTTTTGCCATTCTCGTTGAGTACGTGGACGATCATAGACGTAACGGTCGTTTTTCCATGACTTCCAGCAATCACTACCCGTTTTTTATCATGAGCTTGCTTATAGACATATTCTGGGAATGAGTATACTTTGACCCCCAACGCTTTGGCCTTGAGTAGTTCGGGATTGTCAATACGGGCATGCATCCCGAGGATGACTGCATCCAGGTCTTCTGTAATACGTTCTGGGTGCCATCCCATCTCATCGGGTAAAATACCATGTTCTTGCAGTTTGCTATAGGAAGGTTCGAAGATTTCATCATCGGATCCACTTACCTCATAGCCTTTTAATTTCAGGGCGATAGCCAGGTTGTGCATGATGCTCCCTCCAACGGCAATAAAATGTACTTTCATGGTGTATATGGTCTTATGTCTAAATTAGTGGTAAGTGATTCGTCGTTCGTGATTAGTACGCAATAGTATTCCTGTTGAATGCGCATGTCTAATCATCGTGTACTTCTCTTTATAAAGTACCATTACAAAAATGCTTAAAAAATAAGTGAAATGAAATATTGGAGAATTCTTCTTTTACTTATGTTAAAAAGGGGACTTAAAAAATATGATATATAGAGGGAGGAGATTACAGCATTGTATTATTTTTATCTTTACTTTAATATAAGTCATATCCCTTGAGGGTTTTTTACGGTTCTTTTTTAATACAATTACCCAAAATGCGTTTTTTACCTCTTATTTTTTGTGCTTTTCTGATCGCATGTTCTTCACAAAGTAGTCATGAGAAAAAGAAAGAAAAGGTTGTTGCAACGATAGATGAAACATCTTCCAAAGAGGAGACTCCAAAAACTACTATTGATTCCTTGAGCCACATATCAACGATTGAAGCTGCTTCAGATAGCGTACAGTCTTTTGACATCCTTTATAAGAATGTCCATGATATCGACTTGAGAAATACGATTTCATTAAGCTTAATTTCTAAAGATTCTTTTGATTTAGCTAAGAGTGTTACTCTAAGTATTCAGCCATCCTCTGAAGATCCTTTTCATATGAGGGAACAGGATTCAACAGTAATCGTGACATTGAGAACAAAGGAGAAAGTTATATTAGAAGGAACTACTGATTATATGGAAGATCAGAAGGAGCTACTTTCTGTTGGGAAGTATTTTCCTGATTGGAATGCCTTTACCATCAATATTGATTATTGGGAATGGTCAGATACGAAGCTTTATAATGCGATGACTGGGGAAGAATTAATGACCTTAGTAGAAGCTCCTCTAAGATCCCCAAATGGTACACATATGATAGCGATTAGACCGGATGGCTATGAGGTGGTAACGTATTTTCAGTTGATCAAATACGAAGAGGGCAAGTTTCGGGTGATGGAAGAAACTCAATTTAGTGAGTGGATGCCTGGGGTAGAGCCGGAAGAAATTAAATGGGTCAATGATTCTACTGTTTTTTTGAAAATACAGTATGCCAAGGAGTTTTGGAATGAAGATGGAAGCTATAACACTGATTATAAATACTTAAAGATGGTCGTGAAGGGGATCGATAAAGAAGAATCTTTAGAAGCACAGCTTTATATAACAAATTCAGAACATATACCTTTTAATGCATTCTTTGGGCAATTTGTTCAATACGATTTTTTCAGGGAAGAGAATACAAGCTACCCTGTGACTTATGATGGGATAAAATTAGCTTCTAGAGAAGATTGGAAGCGGGTAAACTTCCCTTCAGTACATGAGGCGTTACCCACTTTAACGGACATTACTGTAAAGGATCAGGAAACCGATTCGGTAGCGGTGACTACCTTTTTGTTGGACGAAGAAAAAAGCATTCAACTAAAGTTTGTGGAGCATAAGGGTATATGGCGCTTCCATGGAACAGAAGAACAATCGTTAACCCCTCACAAGGATTATGAATTCTTGAAGTTTCTAGCAGCTTTCACTTCTGATTCTACCTATCAAAAACAACATTTAAGTGAGAACCTGAAAAAGAAAACATGGGGAGATGATGATCAGCAGACAGAGTTTTCTATAGATACCAGTAGTTGGGAATATCTTCCTTTGTCTGAAGCAGTCAATCCTGTTTTTAGCCTTCCTTATGATGTGGAGTCAGATAAACGGAGATTGTATTTCTCAGGGATTGATAATGGGATATATGTAGAATATGTATTTGTGAAGATTGATGGTGAGTGGGTGTTGACGGAGTGGGTAGATTTTTCTAATTAATCCTAATACTTAGCCTTTTATGACAGGGTATTACTACTATATGGTTTGGGAATATTTTGAAGAGCATCTTGAAATTATTGCCGTTTGGATTCCGATACTATTTTTTACTGTAAGACAGTTACTACGAATTTTAGATGGAGAGCCTTTAAACAATCACAAAAACGATCCTAATAATGAGGAATTCCGTTTTTATAATGGATTTTTCCGTGCTAAGAAGTCTACCTTGGCTATTTATCTCAGCTTATTGACTGTGATGCTTGTGCTTATTTATTCTGCTCCGGATCTTGAGCGTATTATATATTCGAGTGGGTTGTTACTGGCTATTCTTTCTTTCCACTTAAAAGAAAGTATTGTATCTATACAATTTATAGAGAATAGATTGATCTTGGGTGGAAGAATATTTAAATCGAACAAAATCAAAAAGGTAGAGGTGTGGAATGATGTAATCGTTATTCATCGATTAAAAGGAAAACCTTATCGGTTTGAGCTAATCTATTCGTCAAAGAATTTCACACTAATGACCTCTATGCTTTATCGCGTTCACCAATTCTGCGACGAACATGGTATTCTTATCGAAGATCAGTTTGAATATGTAGCTGAGAGTAATGAGGAACTTTATTCTAATAAATGGTAGTAACTGTTTTTAAGATGATGATGCGCTTTAGTCTATTTTTTACTGTAATCCTGCTTCAGCAAATAGTAATAGCACAAGCGCAAGAGGTACAGTTACTAAAGTGGGAAAGTATGCCTTGTGATACATTCTTAGACCCTTATCGCCTAAAAAATAGAATCTCACAGCAAGAGTTTTATGGAGACACGTTGTGGGTCACTGTTAACTTTACAGATAATTGTTGTGCAGAATTTGATCCGGTTGTGTATTGGAAGGAGAGTAGTTTGTATTTACAACCTTATGAATCTTTTATAGGAGAACCCTGTGAATGTCGTTGTTGTTTTTCAATACGATTTGCGATAGGAGGATTGAAAGGGCATGACTACCCTATATTTTTTCAGCAAAAAGAAATTGTTTATTCAGAGTATTATTATGATACCATACCTCCTAAATATAAGGTGTATGAGGGTAGAGTAATTAATCGTGTAAACAAGTATGGTTATATCGAAGGGTATTGGATGACATTTCGGGAGGATGGAAGCCTTGAAATGGAAGAGCAATTTACAGAAACCAATCTGTCAGACGATTTTCTAGAGCCAGAGTGGAGGAAAGTTTATTTTCCTTCTGGACAATTAGCAGAATATGAGCGGGGGGATACCACTCAACAGTGGTTTGAAGATGGGATATTGCGTTATGAGTATATTCGTTTCAGAGGACAAGACTCAACGTTTAAGCGAATACTGTTATTGGATGATAATCGTCTACTGAGGGAAAAGTCTTTGAAAGTAAGTTATAAAGAGGTGTATGTAAATCCTTTTGAGCCTAATGGTTCACGATCCGATTGGGTTTCGGAGTATCTGGAAAGAGAAGAGTATTATGAGAATGGACAACTTCGTTATTGGCTAAATGCAGATACGTCTTATCACTGGAATGAGCAGGGTATATTGAAAAGAAAAAGCTACCCATCTGGAGCAGTGAGGTATGATCAGGAAGGAAAGCTTCTTAGTGTAGAAAAAGAAATTACCTGGATTACAAGTGAGGAGAAAGCTAAATATGGACCTGTTAATCATCAATTAAAACGGATTTATGATAAGCATGATGAGATGAGGGAAGTGGAGTATACAAGAGATGAGTATAATTTGATTAAGGAATTAGACTGGGTAATGGAAGAAGGCTTTCAACCTGTTTATAAGTATCAATGGGAAAGGGTTAAGTACCATTGGAAGTGGGATGATCAGGGGGCATTGATAGAAGCACCTGAGGATTGGGAAGAACCATTGCCTTGGATTGGGAAGTCGGATTGATTTACCACTACATTACTCCTGAAAATTTAGTGCCTTGAAGAAATAATGCAATCAATAATTTAATCCTATGAGACTTTTTCATTCCTCCAAACCCCACCTCAGTATCCCCAATCCTTGCCAAGAAAGCTGGGAAGCCATGACTCCTATAACAGGAGGGAAGCACTGTGGCCATTGCGCCAAAACCGTAGTGGATTTTACCCAAATGTCTGACCAAGAAATCAAAGTGTACTTCAAAAGCCATAAGGGAAGGGTATGTGGTCATTTTCATAGCAATCAGTTGCGGACTTTGGGTGAGCCTTTTAGGCAGAAAAATCGTTTTTGGCCAGCAGCGGTATTGGGAAGTGTTTTGGCATTTTTAGGAATTTCGGAAGAGGGGAGAGGGCAGGAGCCTGTGCAAGCGGTATTACATTATCGTCCATCGAAGACTAAGGGGCAGAAGGAAGAAGAGAAGCAAAAAGTACCGGAAGGAGCGTTGGTTAAGATCAGAGGAGTGGTTACGGATAAGGATAAGCTGGTATTACCAGGAGTAGTCGTTCGAGTCAAAGAGACTCCTTTTGGGGCTATATCTGATATTGATGGAGTTTTCGAGTTGGATATAGAAGAATATTTATTCAAAGAAGAGGGGTATGCTATCTTAGCTTTTCAATACGTTGGATATGAAAGTAAGGGCGTTAAGGTAAAGCTAGATATGATAGAGGAGGTATTACAAGTACAGCTTAAAGAGGGCGATAATGTACTTATTGGAGAAGTAGTGATTACGGGAGGGTATCTTGGAGGATTGTGGTGGTGTATGAAAAAAAAATTTTTAGAACGCTAAAAATCAAGAGTTTATGTTCTATTAGAGCCAACAAAAGTAATATATCGATCAGTTTTAGTTGAGGTTGAATATTTCCCTCAACTCCGCCTAGGATTAAAATCCCAGGCTCTTTTAGAATTACCACGTTGTGGCGATCTATTATACCACGTATATTATTTATTAGATAGAAAAACAGTAGTATAGATCATTGCGTAGCGGTATTTATAAAAGAGCCTGGGGCTTATTAAGATTGAAAAAATAACCGTCATGTTCCGTATAGTGACGGAATAAATCCCGCCCCTATGTGATGTCACCCCTTCGGGGTTATTTATAAAAACCCTGAAAGGGTGACATCACATAGGGGCGGGTAGGGACGGTAAGTCTTCACCTATCTCTTCAGGTAAGAAGCGTGCCGGTTAATTATTCAATCTTAATTAAAACTGCTAAGTAGAAAGTAGGCTCTTAAATAAGTACCTGTTGCTCTTTCTCGATACGTTCATCTTCAACCCATATCGTTTCTCTGTTCTTTCTGAAAAAGAGTCTATAAACCAATAGGCTAACTAACGCTATCAGCAGGATCAAGCCCGATAAAAGAAAGATCATTGTCTCTTGCTCTTCGGAAGGGCTAGTGTTGATTATTGGTTTGAAAATCCCCGAAAAATGTTGTAGAACAATTATCCCTAGACTGATTACTATTGTTATGTATTTTGGATTGGCTTTTTCTAGAATCACCATATAGAGTGTAGGGAAGATCAATACTTCTGCGATTCCCGCAAAAATGATATGCAAAACGAATAGAAAGGCCGTTTCATCTGTTGTATTTTGAGCAACAGTCCATAGGAAGAAAAAGGATAGAATTGCTGAGAAACATCCTAGTATAAACTTAGTTGCCTGACTAATATGAATGAACCTCCATAGCAGAAGTAGGATTACCCCAAAGGCTACGGTAACAAACCCATTGAAAACTGTCCACATACTCGCCTTGATTTGAAAAGATGTTGCCGATTCAAGAGTAGAAGAAACTTTATAGAAAACATCTCCAAGTAATAGGTAACTAGCAGAAAGAATCCCTGTAATGACAAAAGCCCCCATAATTTTCAAAGCAATAGCGATAAGGGTACTTGTGGAAGGCTGTGTGACTGCCTTAAACTTTTGCTCTTGCAGTTTAAGCATTGGAATTATGGAAAGTAGACTGACGATTCCTATAATCACAAAGGCTATACTCCACTGCTCTTGGGATGCTATTGATCCTAAAATTAATGGCGCTATAAAGCCGCTTAGGTTGGCGACCATATAGATTGACATAAACCCAAAGCTCGTTTGTTTGGGATTATCATAGGATAGTAAACGCTTACCGAAGCTTGCAAATATATTCGGAGCCAATAATGCACTTCCTAAGCTATGCAAAATGATGGCAACGTATACCATGGTTATCTCGGGGATACAAAAAGTAAAGGCGCCCATTGCCTGCAATATTCCTCCGAGTAGAATGACTTTCTTATTGCCTAAAACAAGGTCTCCCAATAGTGCTCCAAATAGGTAAAAGAAGAGAAGAAGTCCTGGCATTAACCCATATGCCTCAATAGCATCTGATTGGGACATACCTATGGCAGGAGACACCATGTACAGTACCATAAGGGAACGGATACCATAATAGCTGAACCTCTCCATGAATTTGGTAGCAATAAATGACGAAATAGGTATGTTGGGGGTATGATTGATTTTAGTTTTCATATAAAAAATAGCATGGATTCTATCAAAAAAATAAGTGTTACTTTAAAAGAATACTTTATTTTATGAAAATCCTAGGGCAGTCCCGTATACGGTTTAAGATGTTTCATACAAGCACATGAGATCTACTCTAGACTAGAAAAACATTATATATCCATTGTGAAACTTTTGTACCTTGAGGAAATAATACAACAAGTAACTGATTAAATCTACCCTTCAGTTTGATAGGTTCGTTTGTGCCATTTTTTATTTTACTATGACTACAGCCCTGTATACAGCCTTTGATCTATACCCTTCACCCAAGGGAGCGGCCACTCATATTTATCATATGACCAAGGCCATGGCCAAGGTGTTTGATGCGGTGTCAATTTATACGTTAGCATCAGGGACACCGGATCATTTTCCTTTTTTGGAACATCAGACACTGCATAGCTTCGAGAGTCAACAGACGAATTATTTACATCGGGCAGAGGCTTTTCAACAATGGCTGTCGGAGCAGACTGCTACCCAGTATTATGATTTTTACCATTTTCGGGATATATGGGGAGGGCAGGCGATTTTGGAGCAAGCGGTCAGTGCCCCTGTTTTGTTTGAAGTCAACGGGTGGCCTTCTATAGAAATTCCTTATCGATACGCTGCTGTTGGAAAGGCAACGCTCAAAAAGCTGGAGGAGTTGGAGCAATATTGTATGGAAGAGGCAGACCTATTGCTATGTCCCTCCAAGGTGATTCGTCAGAATATCATAAAGAGAGGGATTCCAGAAGATAAGATTTTATACCTCCCTAATGGGGCTGATTTGCCTCAGAAAAGTCCTTATCAGATACCATCTTTGCCGAATAACTATATCGTTTATTTTGGGGCATTACAAGACTGGCAGGGTTTCGGTACATTACTGCAAGCTATGAGTTACCTGAGAGATATTCCTGATTTACACTTAGTGGTGTGTGCCTCCCAGAAAGAGAAGTATAGTCGGGAGTATCAGAAAATGGCCTGGAAAAATGGAGTAGGGCATCGAGTGTTATGGTTTCACCAGTTGACCAAACCGGCTTTAAGTGCTGTGCTGCAAGGTGCATTACTGTCCGTTGCGCCCTTATCGGAATGTTATCGCAACTTAGAGCAAGGATGCTCTCCGCTTAAGATTTTTGAGTCTTTGGCGCATCAGGTACCCGTTGTGGCGAGTAGAATACCAGCAGTAGAGGAGTTTATTACCCACGGAAAGACGGGACATTTGGTAAGGGCTGATCGCCCTGCCGAGTTAAGTAGAGCAATCCGTTTGCTGTTGGAGTACCCAGCGTATCGACAGCAGCTGGCTAAGACTGCTTATGAGCATTTGAAAAAACATTTTTTGTGGGATACGTTAGAAGATAGGATGGGGGGTATATATGAAGGACAACTACGCAAAGAAGCTGTTGAACCGTTGAATTACACTTTCAGTGAGTTGAATCGTTGATTCGAGTTGATATGTTGATTGAGTGCAATAAACAATCAACTCGAGTTAAGATGTCTTGTAATGGAGCGAAGCTCCAATTCGAGATGGGGTGTAACGAATTCAATAAGTCATTTCTCTATTTAGCAACAACTAAACATCATCAACGAGCGAAGCTCCATTAAACATTATGAACAAAGATCAATTGAACCCAATCCAAAAGCAGATCGTAGATAAAGGTCGCTATCAAGGTACGCATACGTTGGCCGAGTGGGAATCCCTGTTTGCTCCGTTACAACGGTATGTAGATTCCTTTCATTTTGAGTTATGGTATAATATACAAGTGACAATGATTATCATGCTTGTATTGAGTATTATACCTTTAAGCAGTTTAATTGAACTGACGGATGTGTACTCAACTTTGGAAGGTTGGTTGTATACGGCTATGATTTATGTGGGGTGTTTGCTTATCGTATGGTTTGCGATTCGGCAGCAACGTAAGGTGAATGCAAAGGCAAGGTATATTCGTTATCCTTTGTTGCGTTCTAATGTATTTTCACTACCAAGAGAGTTGAAAAAGTATTTCACCTTAAAAACCAAGCTAAGTCAACGTATTGATTTGGGGTTACTGGAAGAAGAGTCATTGGTGTCTCAAAAGAATGAGATTTACCAACCTGTTGTTATCCTGGGGAAAATGAAAATCTCTGAGAAGTTATTGTTTAGCTATAAGTTGAGCGGAGATTATCGAAGGGCAGGGTGGCGTAAACCAAAATCCAAGTATAAGTATACGTTGACCGTTAAGATACAAGTAGAAAAAGAGTTGGTCAATGATTCCATGTTAAGGAAGTATCCGGTACTGATCGAAGAGTCTTCGGAGTATTATAGCATTAAGTGGAATTACAAGTCAAAACGAAAGATACGATCTTCCCTTTATTGGAAAAACATTCAAGGCATTGAGCTGACCTACGCTATCAATCAGCTGGTGGACTTATGTAGTCGAGTTGGTATTCTGGAATATGTACAGGAATTAGAATTATCTAAGAAACAACAAAAGAAGCGACAGTTTAAGGATGCCGATTATGAGGGATTTGAAGAGGAGAGTACACTGCTTATGATGCATGAGCTTGCAGAGGATGGCTTTTTGGATAGCTGATCATTTTAGTTTGGAATGATGAGTGATGAGTGATGAGTTTTAAATTACTATCCTAATCCCTAACAACTAATAGCTAACACCTATAAAAAATGAGACTACTTTGGCTAACTGAGAATTACCCTCCCTTGAGAGGAGGTATGGCACAATCTTGTGACCGCATAGTATATGGTTTGAGGAATAAAGGCCTTCAGGTGGATGTGGTGCATCTGACCGAAAGAGTACGAGAGGTCACCACAGAGCAACAGCAAGGAGGGAAGCTTATAGAAGTGCCTGTTTATGAGAGTGAAGCTCATACGCTTCAGCGATTATGGAATGTATTGGAGAAAGAGAAGGGAGGAGTCGAGGCAGTGGTCGCCTTTGGAGGGTATTTGCCTATGCTTGGAGGGCCTGTATTGAGTAGCTGGCTACAGGCACCTTTGGTAACGATGGTTCGGGGAAATGACTTTGATGTAGCGGTATTTTCTCCCAGAAGGCGAAAAGTATTGGAGGATGCGATGAATAAATCAAGTTTTGTTGCATCAGTCAGTAAAGATAAAGCAGAGAGAATACAAGCGTTTTTTCCGGAAGCGCATGTGGTTTATACCCCTAATGGTATAGATGTGGAGGAGTGGCAACCTACCCCTTTTGAGTTTGAAAGAGCATTAGATTGGAAAAGAGGTATAGTGAATAATAAGCTATGTTTGGGGATTGTAGGGCATTTGAAAGCTAAAAAAGGATTACCCTTACTGATCAATGCCTTAAATACTCCAAACCTTAGAAGTCGTTTTCACTTATTGTTAGTAGGTGAGTTGGGAGAAGCAGAACAGATACTGCTGGAAAAGGCAGAGGTGGCGTATTCTTGTTATGACTTTTTAGACCGTTATGAGCTATTGGCATATTACCCTCGGATGGATGCACTGATGATTCCTTCCTTTTATGAGGGAATGCCTAATGTGATGCTGGAAGCAGGGGCATTGGGAGTGCCGGTTATTGCCTCGGACATTGATGGGATGAGGGATGTACTGGAGCATGAAAAAGATGGGTTATTATTTGAAGCGGGAAATATTACGGAGTTGAGGGATCGTTTATTTCGTTTTGATGAGCTATCTCAAGAAGGTAGGCAACAGTTGGGTGAGCAATTGAAATATAAAATTACAACAGCATATACTACTGTACAGGAAGTGGATAATTACCTGCATTATTTTAACGATTTGAAAGTGACTCCATGAGAGCAGAAAAGGTATTGTACTATTGTCTTGGTGGAGGGCTAGGGCATTTGAGTAGGGCAAAGGTGATTTTGGATACGTATCAGGTGAACGATTATAGGATACTGACGGCTTCTCATTGGGCTACTAAAATTTTTCCGAGTTCAGTATGCATACAGGTTCCCTCGAGTTTGGAGAAGGATATTCTTGGGTTAAGGGAATATTTGAGAAAAGTGTTGATTGATTATACTCCGGATAGAATCATGATTGATACCTTTCCGGCAGGGATCATGGGGGAGCTGACAAAGGATTTACTAGGTGAAATTCCTTTGCTATGGGTATGTAGACGGCTGAAGTGGCAGGCTTACCAACCCAAGCTCCCTAATGTTCCCTTGTTCTTTGAGCAAGCCTTACTGATGGAGTCCTTGGAGCAGGAGCATTTGGATTACCTATCAGTAACTTCAAAGGAAGTTCTAGCCTTTTCATGGCCAAAGACCTTACCTGTGTGTACTATATCATTAACGGATTATTTGTCTGAAAGTGAATCTCAGAAACCTTTATGGCTGTTGGTACATTCTACCCCTCAAGAAGAAGTAGAAGCATTAGCAGATTATGCACAAGAAGTAGCCCTAATAGAGGGTATAGACCCTTGTTTTATTTTGATAACCATGGAAGCCGTAGAGATGGATGGGGTAAAGGTAGTCCCTTATTTTCCGGCGATAGATTTCTATCCTTTTGCCGATCGTATTTTTACGGGAGCTGGGTTCAATAGTATTCAGTGGGCAAAAGTGTCGGGAATTAAGCATCATATTTTACCATTTGAAAGGAGGTATGATGATCAGTTTGCCAGAAAAATGGAGTGGGGAAAGTGGGCAGAATAGTAATGATTATTCTGCCCTTACTATCATCTGAGAATCACTCTAGTGGTTTTTTGTTGACCATCAGCTGTCGTCAGGCGGAGTATGTACATGCCTGTTTTCCATCCTTCCGTAGAGATTCCTTGCTCTAATTGATTAGAATGGAGACGGATGATTTGCTGTCCATATAGATTATAGACTTCTACTTCTCCAGAGGAAAAATTGTTGCCTAATGTTCTTTTGATTCGTAATAGTTCTCCTGTTTTTAGTGGATTAGGATAAACGTTGAATGAGGTCAAAAGGTGTTGCTCTAGTCCTAGTAAAGGTCTTCCAGCAGCAGATCCGGCAGTAGTTTGTCCGGCATTGATCGGTTGATTCGGTTGCTCATTATAGGCATAGGCCATGATAGTGAGTGCTCGCCCTCTGCTATCTACTTTGGCTTGGAACCAACCATAATAAACTTCTCCGTTTTCTTCTACCTTAAAGCCAATATAAGCTTCTTGTCCATCCCATACGGTATAGTTACGGGTTCTTACATAATGCTCATCTGGGTAAGTACCTCCATATATCCAATTACTGGACGGGCCGATTTCTGTGCCTGATGATAGAGGAGTGATATTTAATGAACTACCTTCACATATTAATGCTAGGGTATAAGTTTCTAGTCTTAAGTCGCCCCCATCATACCAGGCGCCGAAAGTAGGGTTGCCGATTCCTGTTAAGGTGAAAGGCTCCCAAGTATTTCGGTTGTTTACAGTGAGGTCTGTGATGTCCACTTCCACCACTTGAAAAGCATCTCGGAAATCAATGGTAAAGGTATCTGTTGTGGGATTGTCCAAGATAGAGGCATCTCCTCCTGTTATGGCAGCGTCCAAAAAGGTCAATGTAATACCTGATACATCATTCGTGTTTTCATGCTGTTCAGCTACTCCAGTAAGGGAAAATACTGCGGTGTTTTCTGTAGTGACTTCTAGTGTTGCATTGAGTCCTTGTGGTATTCCAGTTAAAGTATAGTCTATACCTTTGGATAGAATGCCATTATTGGTTTGAAAGGATGCATTATTCAAGGTCACGGTAATGGAGTTGGAGATGCTACCATCATTATTTTCCGATTCCTGAAAGTTGATGCTTGAAAAAGCAATAAATGGTGTGTCACTTCCACCATTCAGGGTAGCGGACAGGTTGCTGGCAGACCATAGATTATTTCGTCCTGCTACAGATGAAGTTAGGGCTGCACGCATACGATCTTTTTGACCTATCGTAAACATTTCTGGACAGCTACTATAGTCCATATAGTTTTGAGTGTTGTCCAAAGAATTGCAAGAGTAAACATTGGTTTCACAACTATATGAGCCGATAGTCTCAGGTGTATCTGCGACATCATCGTCATAGTTGCAACCTCTTTTTTGTCCGTTAGCAGTTTGGTCTCCCCAAGTGTGTTTTAGGTTAGCCCAATGCCCTATTTCATGCGTCAACAGTTTATAATGTGTTGAGACAGCTGTACCTGTACGTCCTACAGCCCAATGAGATACAATCACTCCATCTCTATAGTTGTTAGTCGCATCGTCTACGGTAGAAGGATAGTAAGCGTATCCGGAGCCATTATTTCCATCCGAACTATAGACCACCCATATGTTGAGGTATTGGTCTCTTGGCCATCCTGTAGAGGTCTTTATCTCATATTCGTAGTTACTGCCGTTGGTGGTATAAGAGGATACCGTACGAGTGATGCCACTGCTAGGGTTGCCATTGGGATCTTTCTCGGCTAGACGGAATTGTAATCCCACATCTGCTACAATGCCTTGAAAGTCTTCAATGACATTGACAACTCCTGGATTGGTCGCGCTAAAGTCTTCATTCAACTGGTCCACTGCATCAATGATTTGAGCATCGGAAATATTTTCTATTCCATTGTTGTGAACTACATGAAATACTACTGGAATTGTCAGGACTTCTTCAGTGATCCGAAGTGACGCCTTTTGCTGCAGGTAGTGTTTGGTGTGTTCATTCAGACGTTGTTCAGCTTTGTCGATGCGTTGTCGGTTTTCATCAGAGGACAATAGTTCGTCGCGATGTTCTTGTTGGTGACAAGAAATTGGTTTGGAGTTTTGTGCTTGGATTGGTAAAGTGTGTAAAATGGCTAGTAGAATCAATCCAATAGAGGGTAGTGTTTTAACGATATTCACTGTATAGTTTAATTTAGTATAAAAGATAATCTTATACGATATTTGAATTTATTTATAAGTCGATATAAGATTTTTTATTCTGATTAAAACCAATACTACAGAATATTATATGTTATTGGGTTGTTTGTTCAATAGATAGGATAGAATGGTATGGCTATTAGTTAATATGGTATATAAAAAAGCGTTGTCCCTATCAAATCATTGAAGAGACAACGCCTTTTATCTTAAATATTTAGAGTGTTTTACTTATTGATTATTAATCGCTCAACAGAATAAGTCCCATCATCCCAGGCAACACGCACCAAGTACATATCCCCTTGAAGTAGACTCGTTGGCATGTTTACCTTGGAGCCTGGCAACAAATCGAGTTGATACATAATAGCCCCCTGTAGGTTGACAAATGTAACCTTACCTGATAAGTTACCATTATTTTCTAGACTAAATGTACCGTTGGCAGGGTTAGGATATAGTTTGAGCATGTTGGCTTCTGTTACGACAGCAGTAATGTCTGTGTAATGTTCAAGACCAATTGCCGACACTTGAGCCTCACCAGTACCTCCAATGCCTGTAAAGAATTGTAAGTCAATAATACCATCAGTATTGGTAATAGCAAACGTTTTCGTTAGGGCTTTCAGTGGCTCTCCGGCTTCCTCCATAACATCAAAGTTTTGTAAAAGGATATTGCCGTCAGCAACAACATTAAAGACATTATCCCCTACTTTTGCATTTTGGTTGAGCTCAGCAAAATAAAGCTTCAATTTATATTGTCCAGGAGGAACTGTCGCTGTATAAGTGAAGTCTTTACCAACTTTTTTAGTATAGAATAAAGCATCGTTATTAGTATTGTTGATCCCTTTGTTTTTGGCGGTATTACTCATGACACTTCTAGCGCCTAAAGGTGTACTGTTATCTGTGTTTTCTACAAAAATAGCCCCACCCATGGCATACTCTTCTCCACCGGCATTGATAAAGCTTCCTCCATTAAGAGCATCAGTGATGCTGCCATATACCGGAATCGTCACTTCTCCATTGCTATGTTTTATCTTTAGGTTGGCCTTCTTGAAGCCAACTGACTTACTACCATCAAATTTGATAACCATATCCATGGTAGCATTGCTATTGACAGTTTTGGCGTTGCCGTTTTCAAGAGAGAAGGCATCATTTCCTTCTAATTGTACCGACTCGATTTTCATAGGGAATGCACCTTCTTCATTTGCCATTCCCAAGGAGAATGAGCGGGTAGCTGTGCCGCTGCCTTTTACGATAGGGAAGAAGTTTACCATTTTTGTAGGATAGCCAAGGTAATAATCTTTTTCCGAGACAGCGTTGACGAAGGCCCACATAGCACTTTCATCTGGACCTTCCCCAGAAACAGTAGAAATGATTCCAATCGCAAGTCCCTGTTGATCTTCACTGCTTAACCATGACTTTGGAATAGAGATAGGATCTCCCAGTGCTTTGACTGTTTGCCCTTTATCCAAGGAAATGTATGCTTGAACTTTGCTGTCTTTAGGATTGACACGAAGTATAAAGTCAATTTCTACCGCTGATTTTAATCCCGAAACTTGATGCGTAACTACCTGAGGGGCTGCGTTCTTTTCAGTAAGAACTTGAATGTTAGGGTCTTCATTGATTTTTTTCTGGTACACCATTTTCAGGTAGTTGTCTTGTGTTCCGTCACCAAGAAAAATCCCTATGTTATAATAAGGTTTCTCGATAGGTGTTGTGAAAGAAAGATTTACTCTGGAATGGATAATAAATGGATCGGTATTCTCATCAACATTGACACCAAACTGAAAGGCATTTTGTTGTGAGTTAATAGTTTTGTAGGCATCTCCATTAGGAACTCTTTTTACACCAAAAACACCAGGGTTATTCTGTGTGAATATTTCCCCTTTAGTCATATCCAGATAGTCTGTGACACCGTTACTCATCATACCTGTGAAGCCACTGTTGTAGAATCCTCCATCAGCAACACCAGGTGTGAAAGATAGGTGCACTGGCAGGTTGGTATTTAAGCCATTGTTTTTATCGATTTGGAAAGGGTCTTGTATATCACTGATACCGTCATTATCATCATCTTTATCTGCTCCGTCAGGAGTGTTGTCACCATCCCAGTCGGCAGGGGTACTCGCTGCAGAGCAATGGTTTGTTCCATTTTGTACTTCAAAGGAGTTGATGAAGCCATCTCCATCATAGTCCGCAGAGGCATCATAGCCAGCATCTCCAGGTTGTAGACATGCGTTGTTTCCGGAAGGACTCAGTACTACAATTCTTCCACTTACGTAACAAGCAGTCCAAATGGCACCTTCGCTGTCTACGGTAACGTCCAATGGAACATCACTAGGGTCAAATGTTGCTAGTGTATCTATGGAAGTCACGCTTGTAGCATTGGCATTAGGCTTCATAGCCAATACCATACCTCGATTGTAAGAGTTGGAGTTACCATCTTTGTCTCTCATAGCTGCCATAATCAAGCTCCCATTCAACGCTCCACCAAATGCACCACTTTGATATTCAGTAAGTCCATTGGTAGAGGAAAATACGGTAGCCAATGATTTGTCTGCACCATTATAATGATCGATATATTTTCCTTCGGCAGGGCTATTAGGTAGGTAGCCTGGCATCAGACCGCTATTGCTGCTGAGCAGTTTACCATCCTTGTCATAGGTATAAATACCTGCTTTGGAAGGATTGGCACGGATAGGGTTTGGATGCCCTGCATAGAAACCTTTAGGGACATAGTGTAGTTGGTCTTGAGTACCCTTTCCTAGCTCTCCACCAATTTCGCCAGTGACATAATCACCTGCTCCTGCATTATATTTAGCTGGATCGTTACCTTTATACCCTCCATTGCTGTTGTATATTTTAGGCATCTTACCGCCGTTTGCACCATTATCTACAGTAAATAGTTTTCCAGATTTTGTGAATGCGACATCATAAGCATTTCTATATCCCGTAGAATAAATGCTGATAGGGCTACCACTGCTAGCTAATACTGCTTGGTTTAATCCACCTCCACCACCAAAAGGATCTCCTTTGTCTATGGTTTGGTTATAGTATGGGTGAGAAGCAGGGTAGGGAAAATCAGGAGATGCATTAGTGATGTTTGGTCGATTAGGATCATCCAATGTTGGTAAATCATAAACGACTTTTTGCCCCGTTCTTTTATCAGTCCAAACCGGTAATGCATTAAGAGCAGTAAGGTTAATCTCTATAATAGAAGCTGAAAGATAATATTCCGGAGTATGGAAGAATTCTCCAGGTCCTGGAGCGCCAGCATCGGTATTCCCTCCAACGGCCATATACAATGTGGTACCATTGTTATTTATTGCCATTCCATTAATAGTATGGTGCTCTCGGCTTCTTGGGAGACCTCTGATTAAGTCTACCTTTTGCCACTGCCCACCTACTTTTTCCAATTTGGAAAGGATACCTGAGTTAGTATCTAGGTCATTGCCATTGGAACGGCCATCCGCAGAGGTAACATAAACTATGGGAGCAGCGGCAGTTCCAGCAACCAATATACCTGTCGTCAGACGAGAAGTTTCATTGGTGTTTCTCGCACCGTTGTCATTGTAATTAGGAATTTTCTTTACAAGGTCAATTTTTTCGGTGGCCGTTACCTGATAATTCCCACCATTATTGGCTATCGTGTAAACATATATGTTACCATATTGTTCTGTTACATATAGTCGACCGTCAGGTCCGAATGTTAGAGAGGTAGGTTGCTTAATGTTAGCGCCACTGAGAGTAGCAAAATTAAAATTTGCTTGTTGGGCTTGTAATACCAAGCTAGGAATCAACAAGCAACAGAGGGCTAGTAAGTGTTTCATAGGTTAATAGTCTGGTTGATAAATGTTTGCCCTTGCTTTTAGGGCGTTGAAGGTTTTGTCAATGATTAATATACTCCTTTTATTATTGCTCTGCTATTTATTGCAAACTACTGCTAACATATATTCAATAATAGATTTACTTCTTGAACGTACTTTATTATAGCAATTGAATAATTATCTTTGCTGATATAAATATTAATAGATAACACCGGCTTTGGCCATAGAATACTTTTCAAAAATCAATTTTTATGGATTCTAAAACAGTGCTTGATTCGTTTACATATTGTACAAAACTGACCGAGTATACACGTAGAAAGACAATAGAGGTCAATATTGGTGATACACCTTTAGGAGGAGATAATCCGATCAGAGTGCAGTCGATGACAACGGTAGATACAATGGATACCGCAGGTTCTGTGGAAGAGGCTATTCGTATGGCAGAGGCAGGTTGTGAGTATATTAGAATAACAGCCCCTAGTAAGAAAGAAGCTGAGAACCTTGGAGAAATTAGAAAGGCGCTTGACGAAAGAGGATATAATGTTCCATTGGTAGCGGACATCCATTTTACCCCAAATGCCGCAGAAGTAGCAGCTCGTTTGGTAGAAAAAGTGCGGATCAATCCAGGGAATTATGTCGATAAGAAAAAATTTGAAGTAATCGAATATGATGATGCTACTTATCAGGAAGAGCTGGATCGTATTCGTGAGAAATTCACTCCTTTAGTAAAGATTTGTAAAGAGCATGGAACTGCTATGCGAATAGGTACGAACCATGGTTCTTTGTCTGATCGTATCTTGAGCCGTTATGGGGACACTCCTTTCGGAATGGTAGAGTCTGCTTTGGAGTTTCTTAGAATTTGTGAGGAATTGGATTATGATCAAGTAGTGCTTTCAATGAAAGCGAGTAATACACAGGTCATGGTACAAGCATATAGGTTGTTGGTGCAGAAATTGGAAGAAGAAGGAATGAAGCCTTATCCATTACACTTAGGTGTAACCGAAGCTGGAGAAGGAGAAGATGGGCGCATTAAGTCTGCTGTGGGGATCGGTACTTTGTTAGAAGATGGATTAGGAGATACCGTCAGAGTGTCCTTGACTGAAGCACCTGAAGCAGAAGCACCGGTAGCTTATGACCTGATTAACCGCTATAATGAAAGAGTTAAGAAAGCAAAGGTAATTCCTAACGCCATAGAAGTATCTCCAAAGAATCCATTTGCTTACGAGAGAAGGAAAACAGAGGAGGTGGTTAATTTTGGTGATCATAATGTTCCTCGTGTTATCGCAGATTTGAGTGCTTTGACTCAAATTACAATGGAGGATTTGAAGGCAATCGGACATTTTTATCTGCCGGCAACGGATAAGTGGGCGATGAATGACCATGGAGCTGATTATGTATATGTAGGGAAGTCTACCATAGACTTTATGCTGCCGAATGGTTTAAAAAAAATCGTTGATTATAGCAATTGGCTTGAGTCAGAGGATCGTAACGAGGAGATTCCGATGTTGGAAGTAGAAGAGTGGTTGAATACGTCCGAACTTCATGAGCAATTGAACTTCGTGAAAGTAAGTGCAGACACACTGACGTCGAAAGTGAAGGAACGCTTAAAGCAGGTGGCAAATGTTGTATTGGTATTGACGACAGACAATGAACATGGTATGGCAGAGCAACGTAATGTGTTCTTTGACTTATATCAAGAGAAAATATCTACTCCAGTCGTAATTAATAGAGTTTATTCTACCAACCTGTCTGCAGATAAATTCCAGCTTTTTAGCGCGACAGACTGTGGAGGGTTGTTAATAGACGGCTTTGGGGATGGAATTATGCTTTCACCATTGACAGAAGAGAAGGCTATTTCAACCGAAGTTTTGAAACAGTATAATTCTACGGCCTTTAATATTTTACAGGCTGCTAGAACTAGAATGACCAAAACGGAATATATTTCTTGCCCTTCTTGCGGTAGAACACTTTTTGATCTACAGTCTACTACGGCGATGATTCGCAAAAGAACAGATCATTTAAAAGGAGTAAAGATTGGTATCATGGGCTGTATTGTAAATGGTCCGGGAGAAATGGCGGATGCTGATTATGGTTACGTAGGTTCTGGGAAAGGGAAAATTACTCTGTATAGAGGACAGGAAGTAGTGAAGAGAAATGTGCCGTCGGAGCACGCAGTGGATAAACTGATCGAGTTGATTCAGGAAGATGGAAACTGGATTGAGCCAGAGACGATTGATTAATTTTTTTTAAAAAAAGAAAGGGCTACCATAAAGGTAGCCCTTTCTTTTTCCTATTAATTTATTGATTAATCTCTTCCAAAGAACATATTCAAATAATATAATAACATCGCTAAAGAGGATAGTGCGGCAACCACATAAGTCATTGCAGCCCACTTTAAGGCATTCTTACTCATATCATATTCTTGACTGGATACTACTCCCGATTGATCAATCCATGCCAATGCCCTTTTACTCGCATTGAACTCTACGGGCAGTGTAATAAAGCTAAATGCGGTCATTACTGCATAAGATCCTACAATAGCAATAAACAAAAGCTCTTGAGGGAACATATGTAAAACAAAAGCACCTAGAATACCAATAATAAAAATGACGTTGAGAATCTTTGCACTGGCATTTTGGATAGGAACCATAGCTGAGCGTAATTGTAATGGCGCATAGGCTTGTGCATGTTGCACAGCGTGCCCTGTTTCGTGTGCAGCAACCGCAGCTGCGGCAGCATTTCTTCCATAATATACCGCTTCACTCAGGTTGATGGTTTTATGGCCTGGATGATAATGGTCTGTTAATTTCCCAGGGATGCAAGTGATATGCACATCATAAATATGATGATCCTGTAGCATCTGTTGGGCGATTTCTGCACCCGAGAGATTCGAACGAATGGGTGTTTGAGAATATTTCTTGAACTTGCTCTTGAGACGGTATTGTACCATCCACCCCAAGATCATAAAGCCGATAATGATAATCCAAATCATAAAATGTATGTTTTAATGTTGTATTTTTTCAATTTAAAGATAACTCTTCTTACTCTATAAAGATATTTTGTAAGCAAAAGGTTTTGATCATGGCCTCCATACCTATAAGACGCTAAATCTTAAATAAGGTTGCTTTGTTTACCTGATGAATTCTTAAAATAATTCAAAATATGAGAAAGATAACTCAATATACCTCTTTGGATTTTATATGGAAGGATGTATGGAATACGTTAGCCTCTTCTTCTGCTCGTCATCCATTTCATCAAGTGGTTTTGGCAACACATACGGCAAAAGCTCCAGGATTAAGAACAGTTATATTTAGAGGACTTGATGAGCAAAAACGCTTAAAAGTTTTTACAGATTACCGTTCATCAAAGGTATTGGAATTGAAAAAATACCCCGAAGCCTCCTTACTGTTTTATGACCCTGAAGTACGTATACAATTGAAAATAAATGTACAGGTACAGATTCATTATGATGACCAAGTAAGCCAGCAATATTGGAAACAGGTACAGCAGGGGAGAGGTTGGAAGGATTATAGTAGTGTTGCAAGTCCCGGAATGATATTACAGGATCCAACATATGCCTATGAATGGTCTCAGGAAGAACAGCAGTTTTGTGTATTATTAATGAGGGCTACGGAGGTAGAGGTCTTGCAACTACGAAAGCAAGGGCACCTCAGGGCCAAGTTTGAAAGGGGAGAAGAGCAATGGAAGCAGTGTTGGATAGCCCCTTGATAGTGCTACCCTTTTTGAATTTTTTCGATAATTGAGGTGGTTGAAAAACCCTCTACTAATTCTATAGTTTCTACTGTCCCTCCATGAGTCATGACAACATCAGCTCCCACAATGGTATCAATGGTATAGTCATTCCCTTTTACCAATATATCCGGTATTATCTGTTGGATAAGTTCCAAGGGGGTTTCTTCCCCAAACAAGATCACTGCATCCACAAATGCTAAGGCCGCAAGCATTCGGCTTCTGGCATATTCGTTGTTAATGGGACGTTGGGGGCCTTTTAATCTTTGAACAGATTCATCTGTATTGACTCCAATGATTAATCGCTCTCCTTTGTGTCTGGCTTTTTCCAGGTAATCAATATGGCCTAGATGAAGGATGTCAAAACATCCATTGGTAAAAACTACTTTCTCATTGTTCTTTTTCCATTGAGCTCTTTGGAGTAGGAGCTCTTGTAGGGACATGATCTTGTCTTTTGTTTCCATAGCTTTTTGTATAAAAATCGCTTATCGCTTTGCTTGGATATTCTTAGTGAAGAAGAAATAAACGATAAGCAATAACCGATAAACGGTATATTAAACATTATTGGAGGTATCTTCAGATACTACTTGGTTGAGAGTTTCCCGGTAACTGCCTTGTTGAGGAATGTGGTTAGCAATAAGCATACTTAACCCTCCTAGCGCAATGATGGATAAAGATTGGGCACCATGCATTACAATAGCAAAAGCAGCTGCATTACCTTCCGTTAAACCATAGGCCATCAGGGTTTGTGTTACTACAAAATGATAAGAGCCAGTACCTCCCGGTGTTGGGATGACCATGCCTATTCCTCCCATTACAAAAGTTGTAAAGGCACAAGTAAGGCTAAGGTGCTCTGTGGCACTACCTCCTTGAAATAACGTGTAGGTCATGAGGTAATACATTGACCAAATCACAATCGTGTGTCCAATATAAGTAATTTGTTGTCGTAGGCTCATCTTCTGAATGCTAATAAGCCCATCCTTGATGCCAGAAAGGAGTTGTATCAGTTTGTGCAATAGAGGATATCGATCAGCTTCTTGGATTACTGATAGTAATCGTTCTTCTCCTGTTTTAAATAGCTTAAACTGTATCAGTTGCTTACGGAAAAGGTAACCTATAATAAGGGTTATGAATAGTAATGCTCCTATACTGCCTAATCCAATTACAAAGCTACTCACACTTTCGGCAGGTTGTCCACTAATAAACGAAATAAGTGCAACGACCTTTTCAAATTCAATAATGAACATCAACATGACTAAGCTACCCATAATGAGCATATCCAGTACTCGTTCTGCGATAAGGGTACCTATGGATAATTTAATGGGCACCGAAGCGGTTTTGGAAAGTAATGTACATCGAATAATCTCTCCCATTCTGGGGATAATAGCATTAATAAAGTATCCTGACATGACAGAAAGAAAACTACGCACTCCAGTAGGGTAGTAGCCTAAAGGCTCCAAGGCAATGCGCCATCGAATTGCTCTGGAATAATTACTAATTATTAGAGCTAATAAAGATAAACATAGCCAGAGCAGATCCGTTTGCTCTATTCTTTCTAAAATGTCGCTAAGGTTTTGCTCCCGATAGACCCACCAAAGAAAACCGGTGGCAATACTAATGGATATGAGGTATTTGATAAAAGACTTCACAAATAAAGAATTTAGCCATAATGATAATACTACAAAGAAAGCCAGTTTATTTACAACATACCGTAAATAAACTGGCTTTTATGAAATTTTACCAAAAAGGTCTTCGCAACTATTGCTCTAATAGAGAGCCCTTAAACCGTCTCAGGAATCAGGCGATTTTGCTCATCAGGGAACACTAGTTTAGCTTGGTAACGTTTAGCTTCCTCTTTTTCCAATAGGCAATAAGAAATAAGTATTAGAATATCTCCTACTTGTACTTTACGTGCAGCTGCTCCATTCAAGCAGATAACGCCACTACCTCTTTCTCCTTTGATAACGTAGGTTTCGAATCGCTCCCCATTGTTGTTGTTGACAATTTGAAGTTTTTCTCCTTCAATCAGGTCTGCGGCATCCATCAAATCTTCGTCGATGGTGATGCTTCCCACGTAGTTCAATTCAGCTTGTGTAACCTTTACACGATGTATTTTAGATTTTAGAACCTCAATATACATGATGATCTATTTCAGAAGTTTGCAATATTTCAGTGATGTTTACGATTAGTCCCATATTTTGAGACTATTAACGTATTTGAGTCGAAACATTAAACCACGGTTTAAGTGATAAAGTTTCTTGGAAATGCAATATTAATTTAAAAAAAATTAAATTCTTAATCTTTAATTGGATTAATCTATAGATAGATGACAATTAAGATTGTTGCACTAATAAATTATCGATTAATCGAACGTTGCCTAGGTGTGCAGCCACCAATATAGCATATTCAGGAAGAGAGGAAACGTTATCCACTTTAGTGAGTGTTTCTGTTTCTCTAACTTCTAAATACTCAACTGTAAAGACCTTAGATTGTTCAATGTGCGCTAATCCTTTTTGTAGTGCGTTTTGTACAGACTCACCTGATAAGATTGCTTGTTGAACTAATGTTAACCCTTCATGTAGGGAAGGGGCGATTTGTCTTTCTTCCGTGGAAAGCTTTAGGTTACGGGAAGACATTGCTAGACCATCACTTTCCCGTACTGTAGGACAACCATGTACTTGAAGAGGAAAGGACAGGTCACGTACCATTTTACGTATAATCAGAAATTGTTGCAAGTCTTTTAGGCCGAAGTAAGCATTGTCGGGAGATACCAAATGAAACAGTTTACTGACCACAATACCTACTCCATTGAAATGACCCGGACGGTGAGCACCTTCCAATTGCTGCTCTAATATTCCAAAGTTGAATTGAAGTAATTTTGAAGTGTCAAGACCTGTGGGGTACATCGTCTGGTTATCAGGGATGAAAACGGCATCACAACCCGCCGCTGTAAGCTTTTCAATATCACTGGCTTCCTGCCTTGGGTAGGTTGCTAGGTCTTCTGGGTTGTTGAACTGAGTAGGATTGACAAAAATGCTGCAGAAGGTTAAATCATTTGCTTTTTTAGACTGTTTGATCAAAGATAAGTGTCCTTGATGCAAGGTGCCCATGGTAGGAACAAATCCTATAGATTGCCCATTGGCCTTAGCCTGAAGGATGTATTGTTGAAGTAAATTTTTATCTCTAAATATTTTCATGACAAGTCTTGTTCTTTTGAAATTATATGTTAATATAGCGGTTTATTTTATTGATTTTTCAAGGATTACTTGAAAAAAGGCCTGTTAGTTTGTAATTTTGCAGTTAAATTAATGTAAATGCTGCAGAATATGTCAAAATTAAAAATTCTTTACGTATCAAGCGAGATTAATCCTTTTTTGCAAACTTCAGAGGTGGCGGACTACGTTCGTAAGTTGCCGCAATCTATGCAAGAGCGAGGAATGGAGATCCGTATCATGGTACCAAGGTTTGGATTGATTAATGAACGTAAGAACAGGCTTCACGAGGTAGTACGACTTTCAGGTATTAACATTGCAGTAGGTGATGAGGAGAAACCATTGACCATCAAGGTGGCTTCTATTCCTAGCGCAAAGTTGCAGGTGTACTTCATCGATAATGAAGATTATTTTCACAGAAAGTCAGTATTTACTGATGCTAAAAATGATGATAAATTCTTCGAGGATAATGATGAGCGTTCTATCTTCTTCTGTAAAGGAGTGATTGAAACAGTGAAAAAATTGGGTTGGGCACCAGATATCGTACATTGTAACGACTGGTTTACAAGCTTGATTCCTCTTTATCTGAAGACCACTTACAAAAACGATCCTGTCTTCAAGGATACGAAGACAATCTACACGATTTATGATACTTCTTTCCAGCATATCTTTGATGGGGAGCTGATCAATAAAGTGAAAATGGTAGATATTGAAGACGGTATGCTTAATAACTTAAGTTCAGCGGATTACAATGCATTTGTTCGTATAGGCTCTGAATATGCGGATATTGTAACGAAAGCTGGCAAAGATGAAGAGGCAGCCGTAAATACCTTGCTTGGTGAACTGGACGGTAAGCAAGTAGATACGATTGAACAAAGTGAAGAGTATGCAGATTCTTATTACAATCTTTATACTTCTTTAATGAACTAATGTACGATTACATATAGTGGAATAAGCTTCTGGTGACTCTCATCAGAAGCTTTTTTTATGATGTTTTACTACTTCAGTTTAGGAAGTGGTGTCTTATATATGAAGGATAAGAGTTCATAAGGGTACAGTCGCTTTATAACTACTATAGTTTGCGTAAAACCTTTATCTTTGCATCTGTTAAAAATGATAAAATAGATTAGGCCTACTGGTAATAGGACTATTTTAGCGTGATACCACAAAAAATTGAGATAACGAATTAGGGGAACCTTATAGTAACGATAATGATAATGAATAGTAGATTTTTAGGCGTACTAGGAGTATTCCTGGCAGGGAATATATTTTTTTCATGTAATGATGGGACAGAGAATAACTTGATTGGTCAGGATATTGACCCCTCTGACTCTAGTTTTGTGAATACATTTTTTGTTGACTCATTTGCCGTTGCTGCAACAACCGAGCAATATGCAGCTCCTGTCTCAGGAAATGTTGCTCAGATGCCGTTGGGAGCAGTGTCAGAAGGAACTTTACTAGGAAAAACAAATACTTCAATTTTTGCCGGTAGTACGATTTATGGTACAGATTCAACGAACTTGAATCAAAACTCAATGATTACTTCGGTAACCTTAACCCTACCTTTGGGAGGGTATCTGTATGGAGACACTCTACAAACTTTAACCTTCAGCATATTTGAGAATCTAGAGCCGTTGAAGCGCTATGAGGATGAAGATGAAGAGGAGGCATTCCAATATTATACGACAGATCGCCTGAAAGGAGATCAACTAAGTATTTTAACTTCAGCAGAGGTATCTTTTGATGATACCCTGCAGGTAGACTTACCTCTGGCATTTGGAGAGCGATTGAAAGAGGATATTTTACGTGTTGTAGAAGCTGGAGATACCTTGAATACATTCGATGCTATTTTTGATGGTATATCTATTGTAGTAGATGAGCGTCAAGCAGCTTGGATTGCTGGTATAAACATGCAGCCTGGAGAGCCTTCTATTCGTTTGTCGTTTAATGATCAGGTGACTTTTGATAAAGATACATCATTTACAGAGCAAATTTATTTTGGTAGTGCTTTCTATAATGTGGATTATGAAAAAGGAGAGGAGTTGAGCACCTTGACTGAAACAGAAGGAGTTTCCTCTATCGAACTAGCTAATCGCAGTATCATTGTAGAAGGTACAGGGATAGGAACACGTATTGATTTTCCATCTTTGTTGGGGCTTTCTGAATTAGGAGAAGGAAAGAAGGTAGTGATTAATAAGGCAGAGTTATTTATCCCTGCGATTGCGGCAGAGGGAATGACGATTGACCCTCAAACAATGACTCCTATTGTGTCAGGGTTTACACTTTTCCGTTCTATTGATGGCGCTCCAGAGATGTCAGAGGAAGGAAGTTTACTACCTTTGGCGAGTGCTTTTCCTAACGATGGCTTTCAGCTGACTTATAATACCAATATCCAAACATTTGGTAGTGTGAACCTCACGACCTATCTACAAGATCGTTTGGAGCGTCTTGAAAAAGGTGACCCATTGGAAGATAATGGGTTGATCTTGCTGCCAACGAGTGTGATAGAGTCTGTGCAGGTAGGGAGAGTTAATAAAGCGATTATTGGAGATAGCGCCAATCCAAACTCACATCCATTGTTTGATGAGACCTTAGGAATGCGATTAGAAATATTCTATACTATTTTTGATTAATAAATAACATACCTGTTTTCAGGTATATTTAAATTTATTTTAATCACTGAAAACTATGATTCTTTTTTGGAATCATTTACATTTGTGTGCTTACTGGAATAAATTATTCTGGTAAGCACATTCTTTTTTTATAAGAATATAAATACCAACCCATGGGGTTTATTTGAAATATTCGTGAAGAGTAACTTCCAATAAGCCTTCAATAACTAAACAATATTTTTTTGTGCGAGAGCACAATGTGTGTACTAAAACTTTTAGATTACTATGTGTGGAATTGTAGGATACCTAGGAACACAAGAGGCTTGCGATATCTTGGTAAAAGGTTTGCAGCGTCTGGAATATAGAGGCTATGATAGCGCCGGCATTGCTTTAATGAATGGAGAGGCACTGAATATTTATAAGATTAAAGGAAAAGTAAGTGGCCTAGAAGAGTTAATTCAAGGAAAAGATATTAGCGGAGGTTTAGGGATTGGACATACCCGTTGGGCTACTCATGGCGGACCTAGTGATGTGAATGCACACCCACATTATTCTTCTGATGGGAAGTTAGCGATGGTACATAATGGTATTATTGAAAACTATGGCTCTCTAAAACAGGAATTACTGAACAAAGGACATGAGTTTGAGAGTGAAACGGATACAGAGGTATTTCTACACTTTATTGAGCAAATTCAGAAAGACAATAACTGTGAGTTGATTGAAGCCGTTCGTATCGCTTTAACGGAAGTGGTAGGGGCATATGCCATCGCTTTGATCTCTAAAGATGATCCCAACCAATTGATTGCCGCTAGAAAGGGTAGTCCTTTGGTGATTGGTATCGGAGAAGATAAAAAAGAATTCTTCATTGCTTCAGATGCAACGCCGATCATTGAGTATACTAAAGATGTAGTATATATCAATGATGAGGAGATTGCATTGATCAAGGAAGGAGAACTTACAATTATTGACGTAAAAAATACTCCTCAAACACCTTATATCCATACGCTAGAGATGGAGCTTGAAGCAATCGAGAAAGGAGGTTATGAGCACTTTATGATGAAAGAAATCATGGAGCAGCCTAAGTCAGTGGCTGATTGCTTGAGAGGTAGAGTGATTGCAGAACAGTCTCATGTCAAGTTAGGTGGAATCCATCACCATATGGAAGACTTGATGAATGCCAATCGCATCGTCATTATCGCTTGTGGTACTTCTTGGCATGCTGGATTGGTAGCGGAATACATCTTTGAGGAAGTAGCTCGTATTCCGGTGGAAGTGGAATATGCTTCTGAGTTCCGTTATAGAAATCCTATTATTGGTAAAGGGGATGTGGTGATTGCGATTTCTCAATCGGGAGAAACTGCTGATACGCTAGCGGCTATTGAAATTGCTCAGAAAAATGGCGCAACCGTATTGGGTGTTTGTAATGTGGTAGGATCATCTATTGCTCGTGTTTCTGATGAAGGAGCTTATACACATGCTGGGCCTGAGATTGGAGTAGCTAGTACGAAAGCATTTACAGCTCAGTTGACGGTATTGACCACGATGGCATTAATGGTTGCCAAGGAGAAAAAGATGCTTTCTGATGTGAACTTGCAAAAATTACTATTTGAATTAGAGCAAGTACCTCAGAAGATCGAGGAGACCTTGAAGTTAGATGAAGAGATTAAGGTAATCTCCGCCCTGTATAAAGATGCTACAAACTTCTTGTACTTAGGTAGAGGATATAACTTCCCAGTAGCATTGGAAGGAGCCTTAAAGTTGAAAGAGATCTCTTATATTCACGCTGAGGGATATCCTGCCGCAGAGATGAAGCACGGACCAATTGCCTTGATCGATGAGGAGATGCCGGTAGTATTTATTGCGACTAAGGATAGCTCTTATGATAAGGTGGTTTCTAATATTCAGGAGGTAAAAGCTAGAAAAGGACGTGTAATTGCTATCGTAACGAAGGGAGATGTATTAATCCCTAAAATGGTAGACCATGTGATTGAGGTGCCTGATGTACACGAGATCCTGATGCCAATGATTTCAGTAGTTCCTCTTCAATTACTATCTTATTACATCGCAGTAATGAGAGGATGTAATGTGGATCAACCAAGAAACTTGGCGAAATCAGTAACGGTAGAATAATAAGAGCTTATTTAGTTAAGTTCTATGATAATAAAGGGCCTGTCTCAGAATTGTGAGATAGGCCTTTTTTATTTTGGAGAAAGGAGAAAAGAATGATTTCACCTTATACGTTTAATCTATTACTTTTTACTTTTTTGTTCAATTTCGAACACTGACTATTTATTACTCGTTAGCCGGTATTTATTGATAAGTGCTTGGTTATTAATGCGTTGTTTGCTTTGTTCTTTGAATTTTTGCTATCCGTATATTTTAGCCGTTTCTTTAAAATGAAATAGTAACTAACATACATCGAATTGCATTAAACAGGTTGATGCATATGGAAAGCAAGAGTGTCAATATCAACGGTATTATTTATTACTTTACAGAAGCTGCTGCGGACTCACTTCAGCAATACAGGCAAGCTGTTCATCTTTATTTTCAGAACTTTGAGGATGGGATATCCATCATAGAAAGTATTGATGAAAGGATTGCTGAATTGCTTTTACAAATTCTCAATGAAGGAAAAACACTGCTGGATGAGCATGATGTTTTATATGTAAAAGAGCAATTAGGGGAAATTGAAGGGTTTCAGGAAGATAGTGAACAAGGCTTTTTTGAGGGAGAGAAAACGAAACCTCAACAATCCTTTAAGGAGTATCTATATTCCCGTATTCGGTCCATACAGGCTCCAACTTTTTCAGGAACACTGTATCGTGATGTAAAAAGAAGAAAACTTGCAGGCCTTTGTGCCGGGATTGCTTATTATTTTCGTGTAGACCCTGTAGTCGTACGTCTTATCTTATTATTTACATTGTATCATAGTGTTAATAATTTTGATATCCTTGCGCTATTGTTGGGTGTGGGCTATCTATTAGGGTGGATTATTGTTCCCGAAAATGGAACGCTTCCACAACAAGGGAAATACTTATTGAGAAGCGGAAGAAGGAAGATTATTACAGGTACATGTACAGGGATTAGTCATCACCTTGGGATTGAACCGGTATTTGCATACTTATTTTTTATTATAGGAAGTGTAGCATATCCCTCTTTACTCTGGCTTTATTTTGGGTTGTGGTTAAGTATACCAAAGGCACGCTCTATCAGTGAACGTTTACAGAGTAATGGAGTGGAGATGACCTTGAATAATATCCGTTCACATTTTGATGAGCGCTCTAGAACGTTTACTAAACAAGGTATACCCGTTGAACATGTTCAACACTATTATCAACGTATCTATCAGGAGGTGAAACATGTTACCTTACCTCAAGGTTTGTTGCAGCAATTGGCTAGAATAGTAGCGATGCTTACAGGTATTACGTTATTAATGGTATTACTGGTAAGTGTTCCGGCCGTTTATGTAGCTTTGGATTTTTTACTGACAAACCTGCACGATATTAAACTGGACCTACAAGGAGTAGATTTAAGTGATAAGGACCTGAAGTTACTTACAGCAATATTACAAGTACTTAGAGACCTGCCTTTTTACCTTAAAGCCTCTGTATTTGCAACAACTGCAACGCCTTTGCTACTTTTACTGGTCATCAGTCTATCCTTAATTGTATATCGTTGGATTCTTAGTAAACGAGTTACAGTTGCTTTGCTGCTAGCTTGGATGGTGATCACCTTAGGTGGTGGCCTCACTGCTGGACAATATGCCTTGAACTTCCATACTGTGGGCAGTTTTATTGAAAAAGTAAATATTCCAATTACAAATTCGAAACAGCCTATTGTATTACTTTCCAAGGAGGAAGAGGAAGGTGGCAGTAATAATCTTAATACGTTTCCTTTATCGGTCTTTGGTCAAGAAAATGAGGGAGTTGTCGTGAAAAGTGAATTTCAAGCTAGGGGGAGAACGAGACAAGATGCTATTCAGAATGCAAAGACGACCTCTTATTATATGACGGTAGAAGAGAATGCCATTCAGATAGATCCTTATGTGAAATTGGCATCTGGGGCTGAGTATCGCATGCAAGAAATGAATATGGCGATAGGGATACCTATTGGAAAGCCATTTAAAGTAGGTCTTAAGAATGTGCAAAATCAATATTTTGACCCCGAGGAAACCTATATTTTTATGGATAAGTACAAGGTTATTCCTTATGAGGATTATCTGCAAAGACACATTCCTACACAAGAACATTTTATCCCTATAACCCCTAATGGAATTACGTGTACACCATCTATTCAAGATCCAACACTTCCAAAAGTTCAGCAGGTGGTGATCAAAGATATTCCTTACATAGAGATGTATCAAGGGAACAATAATAAGGTGGTGGTGAAAGAACAGATGCTGGAGCAATTGGATTTTGTGGTAAAGGATGACGAATTGTTTATCGTTCCTAAGTCTCAGGGAGAGGTGCTTCATGTGAATACCTCTGATACGTTGAAGATTTTTTTGAATACGCTTAAAGCGTTGTCAGTAAGTGGGAAAAGTAACCTTAACGTAGGAAATTTTAAAGATTTAGAAGAGGTAAAGATCAACTTAGATGAGTATGTCAATGCTAACTTTGAACACTTGGATGCCGATCATATCGTGTTTTCTAGCGCAGGCAATACGAATACTCTTCTAAAAGGAGACTGTAATCAGTTAAACATTAAAGCTCAGGACTATAGTAATATTGATTGTAGCAATATGAAGACGCCAATGGTGATGGTAAAGGCTACAGATTTTAGCAATGTAAAGGCTTACGCATCGGAGCAAGGTGAAGTGATCAAGCGACCTACGGCAAAGGTGGTGATCCTAGGGACAGATATTATTATTAGAAGGCAATAGTTTCCTTTTATGCTTTGATCGGTTGTTTTTCATTCAATTATTACGTATTCTCTTAATAAGTTCAAGTAAATAGCTCTTATATATCCTGAAAATCATAACGGATACTTTTAAGATCCAATCAACTTTAGACTTAATGAAGATGAACTTAATGAAAAAAACACGACTGACCTTAGTCTCTTTTATATTGAGCTTACTGTTGGTGAATGCCTTGAGGGCTAATCATATTTTTGTTCCTATGGATGAGACGCAGACTAACCACCTCAAGGCCTATGGGATCACTTATTGGATTCTGGAGCAAGGTGAGCAAGCAGAATGGTTGCTTAACTATAGAGGAGGAAGTTTTTTGTTTGAGTACAGACAAGAGTATGAGAATGAGTTGATCATTCGTAATATTAGTTATCAGGTGATTTCCACTGCCGATGTAGTGAGTATTAAGAATGTGATTGCCAGCCCTGAAGCTAATATGGATGTGATGAAGTTGGAAAGGGCTCCCCGTATTGCCGTTTATTCTCCCCCTTCTAAGATGCCTTGGGATGATGCCGTAACAATGGTACTGACTTATGCTGAGATTCCCTATGACGTGATATTTGATGATGAGGTAATGTATAATAAGTTGCCAGAATACGATTGGCTGCATTTGCATCATGAAGATTTCACAGGGCAATATGGAAAGTTCTATCGTGCCTATGGACGGAAAAAATGGTACAAGGATAATCAGAAAAAGTTTGAGGAGTCAGCAGCTAAACATGGCTTTAGCAAAGTATCTCAATTAAAACTTTCGGTGGTACATCAAATCCGTGACTACGTTTTGGGTGGTGGGTTCTTATTTGCGATGTGCTCAGCAACAGATACTTATGATATTGCTTTGGCGGCTGAGGGGGTGGATATTTGTGATCATATGTATGATGGAGATCCTGCTGATCCAAAGGCTCAGGATAAGCTTGATTACAATAAGACATTTGCATTCAAGGATTTTAAACTGTTTATGAATCCTTATGTCTATGAATATGCGAACATAGACAATCAAATGGGAGAACGTAAACTGACTGAGCAGAATGATTTCTTCCGATTGTTTCAATTTTCAGCAAAGTGGGACCCTATTCCTACGATGTTAACTCAGAATCATCTCAGGGTGATCAAAGGGTTTATGGGACAGACTACAGGATTTAAGAAGAACCTGATCAAGCCTGATGTGATTGTCATGGGAGAGAATAAAGATATTAATGAGGCGCGTTATATTCATGGGACCTATGGAAAGGGTACCTGGACCTTTTATGGTGGACATGACCCGGAAGATTATCAGCATTTTGTGGAAGAGGAACCTACTGACCTTAACCTTCACCCTAACTCAGCAGGGTATCGTTTGATCTTGAACAATATACTCTTTCCGGCTGCAAAGAAGAAAAAACAGAAAACCTGATATGTTATAGTATTGTTAATAAGGTGATATTGTATGTTTTTGAAAGGCCTTTAGAAATGCAAAGAATATATTTAATCCCCCTTATTTTACTATTTGCTCTTAACTGTAACAATACATCGGATTCAGGGAATGATAATAACCCAGCAGGTTTTGAAACACCCTTGAATCCTTATTTGCAATTTGGAGAATATTGGTATAAAGGGGAAGCAGAGTTAAGCACTTATACGTTGCAACAAGCAAGGTATGGAGAGATAAGAGAGGGAATCGCTATTTTGATTCAGGTAACAGAGCCTTTTGATCACAAGCAAATGGTCAAGGCAGATCAGCCTGATCATGATTCCAAGCATATTCAAAATGTTCTCAAGTATAATCTCATTAAGCGATTTACGACAGGAATATATGACTACTCACAAATGATGTCTGTGTTTACTGCCTTGGAGGCCGAGTTTGTTCCTGCGAGTTATAAGGTAGCTTACTCCAACCAAGATTGGTGTGGCCAGTATTATACGGAAATGTTGAATGAGAAGAAAGCACTTAAGGTAAGTCACTCTTCTTACTTCTCAACTACCCCTCAAAAGCCCTATAGCCTTAATAAAGCGTATTTGGAAGATGAGTTATTTAACCTGATAAGGATTAATCCAACTTCCTTGCCTCAAGGTGAAATCATCATGATCCCAGGAATGATGGCCTCAGAGATGATACATCAGTCTATAGAGGAGCAAGAGGTAGAGGTCACGCTGTCGGACAGGGCAGATAATGCCACCCAATACGCTTATGCTGTTGTTTACAAGGAGGTTCCTCGACGATTGACCATTTTCTTTGATAAGCAACCTCCTTATATTATTCGAGGTTGGGAAGAAGTAACTACCTCAGGAGGTAAACAAATGCGCAATAAAGCAGAGTTGCAAAAACAACTATGGACACCTTATTGGAATCAAAATGCGGTTAAAGATGAGTCGCTGAGGAAACAGCTTGGACTTTAACAGTAAACAGTAGACCCTTGCCATGAGGCAAGGGTCCAAGGAGGGAGAGTGTTTCTGTACAATGAATTAATATCACTCATCTACTTTCTTTTTAAGAGGATTCTTGTGCCCAGCAATGGCGTAAAACAAAATATAAGCCTCTGCAGCAATAACGATCCAGAAGGTCCATTGAAACCCTCCTAGCATATCGGCAAACACTCCCTGGAAAAATGGTAGTACCGCACCTCCAAATACTCCGATCATTAGTAAACCAGATCCCTGAGAGGTGTATATTCCTAAGCCATCAATTGCTAAGGTGAAGATACAAGGCCACATGATAGAGTGGAAGAGTCCCATACCTACAAACAACCATGGGGCGATTGCTTTGGTGTTTTCAATCCCGCTACCAAACATTCCCGCTAGACATAACACTAATGCAATAGAGGAAGCTACCTTTAATTGTATGTCATTTCTAACCTTAGATAACCCAAAACCTGAAATAAAACGTCCCACCATCAAGCCTCCCCAATACAGAGAAACCATGTTGACGACTTGTTGAGATTTCTCAGGAAATCCCATGTCCTTTTCCATGTATAAATTAAAGTTAGCTCCGACTGAAACCTCGGCTCCTACATAACAGAATAGGGCAATAACTCCCAATACTAAATGACGAAACTGCCAGGCGCTTCCTGTACGTACTTCTCCCTGTTGCTGAGTAGTACCCTCTATTTCAGGTAAAGTGAGCGCTTTGATGACTAAGACCAACAAGAGAATGAGTACCGTTAACACGATGTAGGGTACATAAACAGACTCTACTTGAGTGGCTGCTGCTCCACCGAATACGACAATACTAACAAATTGAGGTGCGAGAACTGTACCTAATGAGTTAAATCCTGAGGCAATATTCAGACGGGTAGAGGCCCCTTCTGGTTTTCCCAAAACGGCAAGGTAAGGATTAACAACCGTTTGTAATACTGTAAGGGAAGCACCTGTAATGAAAGAGCCCACCAAAAAGATACTGTAAGATTGGAAGTAAGCAGCTCCCAAGAAACAGAGCATCGCTACAGCCAAGATCAGTAAGGCAATGAGAGTGGTTTTTTTATAGCCAAATTTGTCAATCATCTTGGCAGAAGGAGTGCCCATTACGGGATAGGCAAGAAAGAATGTAAAGGTTAATAAGGTTGTTTGCGTATAATCCAGATCAAAAACATTCTTAAGTGGCGCCTGAAATTGTTGGTTGACAACCGTCAGAAAGCCCACCAGAAAGAAAATGAACACCATGGTGGCAAACGGCACCATGTAGTTTTTGCGATTATTGGATGCGTTGGGTTTCATAGCAGTTACTGGTCATATATTTTGACTAACCATTCTAAGGGTTAGAGCTGTTACAAAATAGACTGTCCATAAACTTAACACTTATTTGCATCAGATGGAGTAATTAATGTCATGCTTAAAGAAAAATAAGACCTCTTAAAAAATGGACTTTTCTGTTAATGAATTAAATCTTATCTTACTGTAAAAGACAACTGTCGTAGAACAAACAACCCTAATAGCTACACAAAAATCCCCTTATATGGCCTACTATACTGCTTCTGAAGTACAATATATTGATCAATATGTTTTTGAGTTTCTACAGGTCGAGATAGCACAGAATACTTTGGTGGTCACTCTAAATAGACCTGAAAAGCGGAATGCAATGCACCCCCCTTTACTTAATGAGTTAGCGTTTGCATTTGCTTATGCTCATCATACTACAGCGATATGGAATATATTGTTACAAGCTAATGGACCGGTGTTTTGTGCAGGGGCAGATTTAAAGGCTTTTCGGGAAGATAGTACCTCTAATAGTTCTACTATTCCCGCCCCTACAGAGAAGGTGTTGATAGGAGAAGTAGTACGTAGATGTTTAAAGCCTTGTATCTGTAAAGTACATGCTAATGCTTATGCGGGAGCCTTTCTGTTACTGGCAAATGCATCTTTTGTTGTTGCAGAGAAAGGAGTACTCTTTTCGTTACCTGAGGTGAAAAGGGGAATTTTTCCTTTTCAGGTGATGGCAGCCCTAATGGAAATTATGCCTGGTCGAAAAGCGATGGAGTGGAGTCTTACGGGACGCTCTGTTACGGCAACAGAAGCATTGGAAGCAGGCTTATTGACTCATTTAGCAGCAGAAGGGCAATTGGATGAAGTAGTACAGCAAGTCCTGGAACAATTGTCTTTTGCCTCTCCCTCTGCCATTCGAATGGGGATGAAAGCCTATAGAAAATTGTGTATAATAAATACCTCTGAAAATCAAGCATACTTAAGCGATATGCTTCAACAGACATTGCAGACACAAGATGCTAAAGAAGGTATAATGGCTTTTAAGGAAAAAAGAAAACCCATTTGGGAAGGCCTATAGTAAGAGATGCCGCCATCTAGCACAAGGGATTGCCCTGTGATAAATAAATGAAAAATAGAATTTATGGAGATGATTAGATATATAGGTAACCGTATTATTGATCTATTAGTAGTAATGCTTGCGGTTTCCCTTCCAATGTATTTATTGTATCAGCAACTTGGATCAACTGATCAGCGCACCTTGGAGCGACAGTATTTGACCACGATATCATATAATATGAGGACAACCGAGAAGGAGCTGAAAAATGCAATCGCCTTTATCGAAAAAGAACTGATTATTTATGATAATATCAATGCCATAAGGAATGAACGTGGACAAACTAAGGCGGGTGAAATTATAGAAGAATTGTTGGAACTTACCGATTTGGAGGTGTTCCCTGCTAAAAGTATTTCTATTTATGAGTCGGTGGCATTGGTAGGAGACCCTATGGTTTTCTCTGATTTCAATCTCAACTTCCGTTTATATTCTTTTTATTATGACTATGGTGAAGTAGCGAATACTACACACCATTATGATCAACTTATAGTAGAAGAGTTAATGCCTTTTATGAGACGTAATTATGATTTCTACGAACGAGTATTACTTAAGCAAAAGGCCTTCTCTGATATTTATTTCACTAATCTAATTTTTGAGTTAGAACGCTCTGCAAAGAAAAAGAGAGAAGCCTATCAACGTATCCTGAAGCAATGTGATAAGGTGCAGAAGGATGTAGATAGCGCATTATTAATGCTTTAATTATTATTGAATCGTTGAACTTCAATATGAAGTTCAACGATTCAACAGCATTATAGTCTTTGCATTAGCTTTTTAACCATAATGTTTTTCCATTCTCTAAAATCTCCCGCCAAGATATGTTCTCTAGCTTGTCTTACGAGCCATAGGTAGAAGGTCAAGTTGTGTACACTAGCAATCTGTGCGCCCAGCAACTCTTGAGAACGAATAAGGTGGCGCAAATAAGCTTTACTATAAAATGTGCTAACATAACCACCTAACTCCGCATCAATAGGAGATAAGTCTTGTTCCCATCTTTTGTTCTTAATGTTAATAATTCCCTGAGTGGTGAATAATTGTCCGTGACGTGCTTGTCGTGTTGGCATAACACAGTCAAACATATCGACACCACAGGCTATTCCCTCAAGAATATTGGCAGGGGTTCCTACTCCCATAAGGTACCTAGGTTTGTCTTTAGGAAGAATGTCCGTTACAAGGTCAGTCATTTCGTACATATCCTCCGCTGGCTCTCCTACAGAAAGGCCACCAATTGCATTTCCTTCTCGCTCAAAACTAGCAATAGTCTCTGCAGATTGTTTACGCAAATCTTTATAGGTACTTCCTTGAACAATAGGGAATAGCGTTTGGCTGTAACCATACTTGCCTTCCGTACTGTCAAATTGCTCTGTACAGCGTTTCAACCAACGATGAGTACGCTCCATAGACTCTTTCGCATAACGGTGGTCTGCTGGGTAAGGAGTACACTCATCAAAGGCCATGATAATGTCAGCACCAATGGTACGCTGTATATCCATGATATTCTCAGGTGTAAAGACGTGCTTGGAACCGTCAATATGAGATTTGAAGATAACTCCTTCCTCATTGATCTTACGGTTACCCGATAGAGAGAAAACTTGATACCCTCCACTATCCGTTAAGATAGGGCGGTCCCATCCATTAAATTTATGAAGACCTCCTGCCTTTTCCAGTGTGTCTAGGCCCGGACGTAAGTATAGATGGTAAGTGTTGCCCAAAATAATATCGGCATTGATATCTTCTTTCAATTCTCTCTGCTGTACAGCCTTGACCGTTCCAGCGGTACCTACGGGCATGAAAATAGGGGTTTGTATTTTCCCGTGATCAGTAGTGATCTCTCCAACACGAGCCTTCGTTTGAGGGTCGGTGTGCTGTAGTTCAAATTTCATATAGTGTATATCCTTATTAATATTCTTTTTTTCTCCAACCGCAAATTTACCAAAAATGTGCTATTGCTCTATATTTTTTTCTTTTAGACTAGAAGGAAGAAGGTTTAAGGATGAAGGAGAAAGGAATAAGGAGGTATTTAATCTGATAGTTGATGGTGAATTACCTGTTGTTTATAGAGCGACATCTAATAAAAAACGCTATGTTAAAGTGATTTGAACGGTTATTCTTTGAGGTCCCTTGTTTTAAGGCAGAGACTTACATTACTCCATTATTAATGGAAAATAATTTTTTGTGAACAGGCTTTAATCCTTTTCAGTCAGTAGTTTCCTTCTTCCTTCTTCCTTCTTCCTTCTTCCAATTGTACTTTAACGATATCTTATGTGGTGAAAGGCTTATTTTTAGTTATATTATATAAGTGGTTATATAACTATATAAAGAAATAGTTATGTTTCGTCAAATAGAAGTGCTATTTTCACTTTCGGAAGAATTTTCTTTCTATATAGGACAGGAGACAATGAATTGGTGAAATTATGAGACAATTTGGGTTGATATATAGCTTTTTTTTGGTGTTACTGCTCCCTTTTACAGTGATGGGACAAGAGGATACCTTAACGAAGGTAATGGTATTGGAAATTAAAGGACCTATAGATCCTAGGATGAGTAGGTATGTGGAGTTAGGCCTGAAAGAGGCAGACAAGCAAAAAGCAGAAGTAATCTTGGTGGATATGGATACGTATGGAGGAACGGTGGATGATGCCGATAAGATTCGTACGATGCTGTTACAGGTTACTCAACCTACCTATGTATTGATCGATAAGAATGCAGCTTCAGCCGGTGCGTTAATAGCTTTGGCTTGTGATAGTATTTACATGGCTTCAGGAGCAAATATTGGTGCTGCCACAGTGGTAAATGGACAACAACAGGCAATGCCTGATAAGTATCAATCCTATATGCGTTCCATGATGAGATCTACTGCCGAGGCTAACGGTAGGGACCCTAAGATAGCTGAAGCTATGGTGGATGAAAGTCTAGAAGTGGAAGGGATTTCAGATGCTGGCAAAGTGCTGACGTTCACTACCCAGGAAGCAATGCAGTTTGGTTTTTGTGAAGGACAACAGGAGTCGTTGAAAGGTGTATTAACACAACTGGATATTCCTTCCTATGAGCTTACAACCTACCATTTGACTGTCGCAGAGAGAGTGATTGCCTTTTTCATGAATCCGCTGATTAGTGGTGTGTTAATCTTGGTGATTCTTGGAGGGATTTATTTTGAGTTACAAACACCGGGAGTTGGCTTCCCCATTGCCGCAGCTATTCTGGCGGCCATTTTTTACTTTACACCCTATTATTTAAATGGGTTAGCGGCCAACTGGGAAATCATATTGTTCTTTGTAGGGCTGTTGTTACTGGCCTTAGAAGCGTTTGTGATTCCAGGCTTTGGAGTAGCAGGTGTTTCGGGACTAATATGTACGATTGGAGGATTGGTGTTGGTAATGCTGAATAATGATTGGCTTGACTTCACGTTTGTGTCTTCTGAGCGTATTGTAGAGGCGATTGTGGTAGCCATGAGTGGTTTCGTATTCTCTGTGGCAGGGGCTATTGCACTAGGCTCTAGATTACTGACCTCTCCTATGTTTAAAAGAATTGCTTTAGAACAGACATTTAGCAAAGAGGAGGGATATACATCAGATTTCTTATATGAACATCATATTGGTAGCGTAGGAGTTGCTCATACTGTATTGCGTCCATCAGGTAAAGTAATGATCAATGGAGATTTGTATGATGCATTTACTCGAGGAGGCTATATTGATAAGGGTGAAAAAGTAGAAGTGGTTGAGCAGACAGGGGCAGCCCTGAAGGTTCAAAAATTAGCAGAATAACAAAATGCGAGGATAATATGTTCATGATGTTTAATTGAGCTTCGCTCGTTCATCATGTTTAGTTGAAATACTAAAAAAACAACTAAACATTATGAACGAGCGAAGCTCAATTAAACATCATGAACAGAAAGCTAGCTGGTTAGGGGCTTAGCATCCAAGATAATTACTAATTACTAACAACGAATATTAATGATGAAAGTAGCCATTGTAAAATACAATGCAGGCAACGTACAATCGGTGATTTATGCGTTGAATCGATTAGGGGTAAATCCTATCGTGACAGATGATCCTGAGTTGCTCCAACAAGCGGATAAGGTAATTTTCCCGGGAGTGGGAGAGGCTAGCACAGCGATGGCATACCTTAAGGAAAGAGGGCTAGACCAAGTGATTGTTAATCTAAAGCAACCTGTACTGGGTATTTGCTTGGGGTTACAGTTGATGTGCAAGCATTCAGAAGAAGGTGATGTGGATTGTCTAGGGATTTTTGATGTAGATGTGAAGCGCTTTCCTGCGAATGCTGGAGTGAAGGTGCCACAGATGGGGTGGAATAAGTTACATCATATGAAAGGTCTATTATTTGAAGGGTTGCCTGCAGAGAGCTACGTATATTTTGTTCATAGCTATTATGCAGCCTTAAGCCCAGAAACAGCAGCTCAAAGTACACATGCGGTGGATTTTAGCGCATCTCTTCAAAAGGATAATTTTTATGCGATGCAGTTTCATCCTGAAAAGAGCAGTGAGGCAGGGAGTGTAATTTTGAAAAACTTCCTGGAACTGTAGTAGGGACGCCCTATTAGGGCATCTAAATACCCCAATATCATTTATTCAATAAGATCACGAAAAATTTCATAATAAATGCTAGAAGTAATACCAGCTATCGATTTGATCGATGGGAAATGTGTGCGTCTGACACAAGGAGATTATGCTAATAAGACAGTATATAATGACAATCCAGTAGAAGTCGCTAAAATGTTTGAAGATGCAGGAATTAAACGCTTGCATTTGGTAGACCTTGATGGTGCAAAGGCTAAAACGGTTGTTAATAATAAGGTGTTGGAAGCAATTACCACACAAACAGACCTGATTGTAGATTTTGGAGGAGGAATTCAGTCGGAAGAAGATCTGAAGAAAGCCTTCGACTTTGGTGCACATATGGTGACTTGTGGGAGTATTGCCGTAAAACAAAAAGAGAAGTTTGAAGAATGGATTACTCGCTATGGAGCGGATCGTATGATTCTGGCAGCAGATGCTAAAGATGGGATGGTCGCAGTGAGTGGTTGGCAGGAGACCTCTTCTGTAGAATTATTGACGTTTATCGATGATTATGTAAAGAAGGGAATTTCGTATGTATTGTGTACAGATATCAGCAAAGATGGGATGATGCAGGGACCGGCCATTGAGTTGTACAAGAAAATACAGACCGCGCACCCTGAACTGAAATTGATTGCGAGTGGAGGGGTTTCAGGAAAGCATGATTTAGAGGCTTTGAATGAGGCTGGAATTTATGGAGTAGTAGTAGGAAAGGCGATCTATGAGGGAGCTATTAAAGTGGAGGAATTAACTTTTTAGGAAATAGGATATGCTAACAAAACGAATCATACCATGTCTGGACATCAAGGATGGAAAGACTGTGAAAGGAGTGAACTTTGTTGATCTCAAAGATGCAGGAGATCCTGTGGAATTAGCAGAAATATACAGTAGGGAAGGAGCTGATGAGCTAGTATTCCTGGATATTACGGCGACCGTAGAAAAACGTAAGACTTTAGTGGAGTTGGTAACTAAGGTAGCGAGTAAGATCAATATCCCTTTTACCGTGGGAGGAGGTATTAGTACCATTGAGGATGTTTCTGTCTTATTGAAGGCGGGTGCCGATAAAGTATCGATCAACTCTTCTGCTGTTAAGCGTCCTGAGTTGATTAACGAGCTGGCAGGAGAGTTTGGTTCTCAATGTGTAGTAGTGGCTATTGATACCCGCTATGTAGACGGAGAACACATTGTACACGTCAAAGGAGGACGAGAGGCAACAGAACTAAGAACCATTGAGTGGGCAAAGGAGGTACAAGAAAGAGGAGCTGGAGAAATACTCCTTACTTCTATGGATCATGACGGTACCAAGAATGGATTTGCACTGGAGTTGACAGGGTATTTGACCAAGTTACTGAACATCCCAGTGATTGCCTCTGGTGGGGCTGGAACCATGGAGCATTTTGCTGATATCTTTAAAGAAGATCAGGCAGATGCAGCTCTAGCTGCCAGTATTTTCCATTTCAAGGAAATTGCGATCCCAGATCTAAAGCAATATCTATTGGACAACGACATTGAAATGCGTCATTAGTAGGGGTGACCCCATGTGGTCGCCCTAACGAGGGTAATGGTAAAAGGTTGAGTCTATTACCTTATACTTCTTACCTTTTACCTTTCAATGTTATTATTATGTTAAAAAAGTGATTTTATTGGGTTCTCTGAATCCTCTCCACTAATTTATATATACAGCAGCTAAGTAGTTTATGTATAGAGAATTACCGTAATAAATAATGACATAGAAGAAATGATTAAAGTCTCATTTACTTCTAATGTTTTTTTGAACACAATTTCCATAAATCATTATTATGCTGAAAGATCATTATTTTTCACAGCTTTCTTTAATGAAGCAGTTGGAAACGGTACGGTACTTTGCTGAATATATTGGAGACAGAACGATGAAGGGAGTGCTGCATTGCCTTTATCATTATGATAACCTTTTGATTGAAGTAGTGGAAGATGCGCAGACACAGGTTAATGTTTCTCCTGTCTCTGAGGTACTCGAAAAGTATTGTCACATCGTGGATTTAAGAGAGCTTTTTAAGTATTTGAAATGAATCACACTAAATAAAAAATGCCTTCCTTTATCTAATAAAAGGAAGGCATTTTTTTGAATATACTATAGACAGCTCTTAAACAAGTCCTGCAGATATAACAAGATTGATTGCTGAAAGCACTCCGATAATCCACATTACTACACTTACTTTTTTGATATTGCCTGTAAGTAGTGCAATAATCACGTAAGATAGGAAACCAAAGGTCAAGCCGTGGCTAATGCTGTATGTCAATGGCATCAAGACGATCGTCAAGAAAGCTGGAACAGCTTCTCTTAGATTGTCAAAGTCAACCATCTTGATATTTTTCATCATAAATACCCCTACAATTACTAGTGCTGGAGCAGTAGCAAATGCTGGCACGATACCAATCAATGGAGAGAATAGCAAGGCTACCCCAAACAATGCAGCGGTAACGACTGAAGCAAAACCTGTACGAGCACCATTAGAGATACCAGAAGCAGATTCTATATAGGTAGTTGTTGTACTAGTACCCAATAAAGATCCAATCAAAGTGGCAATAGAGTCAGCCTCAAGGATTCTACCCAAACGTGGAATACGACCATTCTTGTCTACTAATTTAGCCTCATAAGAACATGCTACGATCGTTCCCAAAGAGTCAAACAAGTCCACAAACATAAAGGAGAAGATCGGCGCAAGGAAAGCAAGGTGTAAAGCACCCAGTACATCTAGTTTGAAAGCAATAGGAGCAATCGATGGAGGAGCAGAAACAATAGCAGTTGGCAATGAAACATCACCTGTGAAGATACCCGCTATAGTGGTAGCAATAATACCAATGAAGATCGATCCAGTCACCTTATGGTACTCTAGGATAGCGATTAGAAGCATTCCCAGAATAGACAATAGAAGAGGTGTGTTGAAAGCACCTTCAGCCGTCATAAAAGATCCCATCTGTACCAGCGTTACCGGGTTATCTTGAATAAGCCCCATGTTTTGTAAACCAATGAAACTGATAAACAAACCAATACCTGCAGAAGTAGCGATACGCAATGATACTGGAATAGCATCAATGATTTTTTGTCTTACTCCCATAAGGGTTAATCCAACGAATACTAATCCGGAAAGGAATACGATACCCAAGGCTGTTTGCCAAGGAATACCTTGTCCAATGACTAATGTATAAGTGAAGAAGGCGTTCAATCCCATGCCTGGAGCCATCGCAAAAGGAACTTTTCCCCAGAAAGCTGCTAGCAAAGTACCAATAATGGCAGCAACGGCGGTTACGGTAAACAAGGCGCCCTCATCCATTCCTGTACTGGCAAGAATAGAAGGGTTCACAAAAAGAATATAGGCCATGGTCAGGAATGTGGTAACCCCTCCAATAACCTCTTTCTTGACAGTGATTTCCTTGCCGTCAATGCCAAAATAATTGAATAATGCTTTCATAAAATATTCTTGATATAGAAAATTGAATCACTAAAAGTGAAAGTTTCACCAACGGTACAATAACCGATTAGTGAAACTTTTCATTCGAATAGTTAAACTATATTAGGAAGTTTACCAGCTCCATCTTACCGCTACCTGAGGAGCGTTTGTGCTGATTAACTTGTTGAAGTGCATGTAGTAATCCAAACCAATTTCTAGTTTGTTAGCAGTATCGTTCTTGAAGATCGTGTGTCTACCTACATCAAACAATACACGAGCTTGTGATAGGAAGTCTGTACCCCAGTGGATACCATTCTCTCCTAGACCTTGCTCGTTAGGGATTAGGTCAAAGTATCCTTCAAAGCGCACACCACCTTTTTTCCATACAGGGATGTCCCATACCCCAGTGATTTGAGCGGTAGCCTCATTGAAGTTGTCTTTACGGTAGTAACCGATCAACTTCAGGAAAGTACCCATAGGAGTTTTGAAAGTAAGACCAACACCTCCCAAACCAGCTCTAAAGCCGTCACCAACGTTAAGGGAACCCTCAACTGATACATCAGCGATAGGACCAAAGCCTACGTTTTTACCAGTCACTTTTGAAAGGCTAAGGTAAGGAGACCATTCTGAGTAAATTCTAGACTTGCTTCCTGTGTTTTCTTCATTGAAGAAGTTCATAAACCCTTCAGGAGCGAAGGTGTAGTTGATAAAGAAGAAGTTACCTCCGTATTTCCACGAGCTCGCATGCTGTAGTGTTACGGTCATCATGTTACCGTCGGCGGTATTGTTGTTGATTTTAAAATCGTCATAGCCGCCTCCGTAGTAAGCCTGGACAAAGGTGGAATTCCAATTCTGCGCCATTGCGTCGCTTGCGATCGTCAAAGCGACGATGGTAATGAAGATGGAAAATAGCTTTTTCATCCGCTGATTAAATTTGTTTGTCGTTGTGATGGAAAGAATGAAGTCTTAAAACTTTAAAACTCCTTAATTACTATTAGAATAGTGCAAATGTAACATTTGGTGTTAGTAAAAAAATCTTTTGATATGGATTGTTAGGACGTGTTGCATAATATTAACAAACGTATTTTTTACATATTATGCAGTATGTTATGTGGTTATCTCTTTTTCACTTGAATATACTTTATGAATAATAGTATTGTAAAAGTACAATTTGTTTGAGTGTAGAGTAGGGCCAAAAAAAATCCCCTATTCACAAGAATAGGGGATTGTATTTTAAGAATAGGTAGTGATTAAAGTAAGTGAAGTAAAGACATAAGTCTATGACCTATTACTTTTTACCTATTACCTTCTACCTTAGTAGTTGTATACTTTCTCATAGTACTGAGATGCCATACGGCTAGAGTCGAAGAATGGAAGAACGTCGTTCATAGAGTTCTTCACCATTTGCAACCACTCCTCTGGTCTGTCATAGTACATTGGAATGATTTCGTTCTCCAACATATCCAATAGGCTGTTCATATCCTCAGCATCTTGCTCGTGGATAGGCTTGCTTAGATCTGGACGAGGAATTACGAATGCGTTTTCTCCGTTAGCAAACTCAGGAATCCATCCATCGTTAGTAGAGAAGTTGATCGCACCGTTCATAGACGCAGTCATACCTGAAGTACCAGAAGCCTCTCTAGGTACACGTGGATTGTTCAACCAGATATCAGCACCTTGCTTCAATTTCTTAGAAAGCTTCAACTCATAACCTACCAATACAGAAAGGTTCTTGTAGTTCTTAGCCAAGTGTACCAAGCTATTGAAGATAGATACCGCACCGTAATCCATTGGATAAGGCTTACCTGCCCAGATGATCTGTACTGGACGGTCAGTGCTCGCTAGGATACGCTCGAAACGCTCTTTGTCTTTAGTGATCAAGTCAGCACGCTTGTAAGCAGCGAAACGTCTAGCCCAAACGATAGTCAACGCATTAGGATCTAGTAGTTTACCTGTTTGGTCTGCTACGGTCTCGAACAATTTCTTCTTCAAGTATTTCTTACGAGCGATTAGTTTATCGTCCTCTCCTTTACCCAATGCCTCATACATTACCTCATCTTTCCAATAAGGAGCGTTCTGAGCATTAGTAATAGAAACGATTGGACAGATATCGTCATATTTGTTCCACATTCCACGAGAAACTTCTCCGTGAAGTGCAGATACACCATTGGCAATTTTAGACATTCTAAGTGCTGCCAAAGAGTGGCTGAACTCCTCTCCGTCGATACCAGTGATTTTTCTTACTTCTGCCAATGGTACTCCCTCGAAGTAACCCATCTTGTCAAGCAACTGGATATCGTGCTTCTCGTTACCTGCCTCTTCTGGAGTGTGTGTAGTGAACACTAGGTGTTTCTTCACTTCGTCCAAGTTACGGCCGAACTTGTTATATAGGTGGAATGCTGCAGGAAGAGCGTGCGCCTCGTTCATGTGATAGATCTCAGCGTTGTACTCCAACTCGTCCAATAGTTTTGCACCACCTTGTCCCAATAGAATGTACTGAGCAACTTTAGCGTTAATGTCAGCATCATATAGGTTGTTGCTGATACATTGTGCCAAGTAGTCGTTCTCTGGGATGTTTGTCGTTAAGAAGAACATTGGAACAGTATTGAACACCTCAGGAGCAAGGTATTTTGCTGTTACCCATACTGGGTGACCGTCTACCTCAATCGTGAACTTGATGTTTGTGTCTTCCAAGAAGTTATAGATCTTCTCTTGGAAAAGAGAGTCCATCTCCTGGTTTCCTTTACGGATTTGGTCATAGTAACCGAATGTCCATAGGATACCGATTCCAATAAGGTTTTGATTCAGCTCATAAGCACTTCTCATGTGAGATCCAGCCAAGAAACCAAGACCACCAGAATAGATTTTGAATGGTTGATCAATAGCAAACTCCATTGAGAAGTAAGCGGCGCGAGTCTTGTACTTTGGATCGTAAGCGTAAGAATGCTTGAATTGTTCGAAACGTGACATGGTATTTATTTATTAAATGAATCTTCTAAAGATTAATTTGGTCTGTTTTTGACAACAGTAATATTTAATTGCACTGGCAATGTTTGCAAATATAGGAATGATTTTGATGATAAAAGTCATGTTCGCAGCTGCGTTTCCATAGCAACGGGTTGCGATAAGTAAGAATTTTTGAAAAAATTGTAAATAACCGTGAATAGTGATATTACTATGAACATCTTCTATAGAAAATTTTGTCCTCGACTAATCTGTCGTCATTTTGGAATGTAACAGGAATGTAGTATCTCTTTTCGGCTATAACAACACGGTTTTATCAATTTTCCCACATAAGGGTATAATGTCGTAAATACAGAAAGAGATATAGAATCATTGATTTGTGAATAGACCTAATTATAGGAGGGATTATATAGATTATAAATAGAAGAACCTCCCTACTATTGATATAAAGTAAATACATCCGGAAATGTTCATGAAACCATAGATTTCCCGTTTTGTTGGCCAAGGATGATGAAACTCACGTAATAAATACCTAAAAGTTGTTTTTTTTGGAGTGCTTGGCTGGTTTAGTGCTATAGAAGGCACGGATAGGTATAAATATTACTTAATAGGGATCAAGTATGCACTAAGACCTGTTATATTTAAAGTGATAAAAAGACAACTAACATACATTATAGAGAGCTTATGGCAATGATTAGTAGAAAGAAAGTCCCTTTCAAGGTGACGGGTTTGTTGAAGGACTTTCTGGAGCAATACAACCGAATATCCCCAATTTCTATTCAATACGAAGATATGAGACGTTATGAAGAGGCTATTCCTCTTTATGATAGTGAGGGAGAAGATACCTTATGGTTGACTGTTATTTATAATCCCTATGATAGGGAAAGTATACATCAAAGTTTAAAGAAAATATATGCCACACTAAAGGTTGATGGTAATATCGACCTATTGGAGCACTTATATATTGACCGAGTAGATTTGTGTGCTTATGGTAATACACAGCCATTTCGTGTAAGGGTAGTCAACCGTATTAATGATAACTTTGATTACTTCTATATAAAAGTAGCAGATGCTTCCCGTGTTTATGGGTTGGAGTTAGAAGATATTCTTTCTCCGAATAGGGTAAACTATCTGGTAAGTGAGCAAACATTGATCGAGGAGCATATTGCTGGAATACCTGGAGATATGTTTATCAATAACTACCTGGAAGATGGAAGGCAAAATAAGATTCGTCTGGCAAAGGAGTTTATTAAGTTTAATGAGCGATGTTTTGCCCAATTGTTGGGAGATATGCATTCCAGTAATTTTGTGGTCAATATGATTCCGGATTTTGATGAAATCAACTATAGGATACGATCGATTGATTTTGACCAGCAATGTTATGAAGGGCGTAAGAATATTTACTTTCCTCAATTCTATAAACAAAACATGCCGATCATTGAATTAGGACTAGGGAAAATTTCACCGGAATCTCAACAGCAATATCAGGCTGAAGAACGCTTTATGATTGCAAACCGTTTCACAGCCTCAGGACATAAGGTGAAAGACTTATTAGAAGTTATGCGACAAGATCATTTATCCCCTAAGGAAAATGTCGTATCCCTAAGAAAGGACCTTGCTGAGCATTATAACCATCAAGGGTACTTGAAATGTGATAACATGGGAGAGATTATGACGGAGCATCTTGAGTTCTTACTGAAAACGGCAAAAAAATACAAGAAGGTAAAATAATAGAAAGGGCGTCCACAACGGACGCCCTTTCTATTATAGAATCTCAAATTCAATTCTACGATTGAGGGCCTTATTAGCGGTGGTGTCGTTAGGAGCAATAGGTTGTTTTTCACCGAAGCCCTTTGCATGCAGTCGGTCATCAGTAATGCCAAGCTTTTTAAGGTAGGTTACAACAGATTCAGCTCTTTTTTGAGATAGTTGTAGGTTGTAGACAGAACTACCAACATTATCAGTATGTCCATTAATCGCAATACGTATGGTTTTGTTTTTTTGTAGGAAATCAGCCAGTTTACCTAACTCTACTTTGGAGGCATCTAGAAGTTTAAATGAGTTTATCTCGAAGAATAGATTGTTTAAAGTAATCTTAGTACCTGTAGTGATAGGAGACAGGTAGATATCTTGTGTCAGTCCCTCTGTATTACTTTTGCGGTAGTCAAAAGACATACTATGAAAAACATAGTTTTCGGCAGATACATGCATAGCATATTGCTTGCCTTTCGGAAGTACAGACAGATAATCTCCAGTTTGCTTGTCTGACTTAAATAATGAGATGGTATCTCCGGATATAATATCCATCAGGGTAATGCGTGCTTCTACAGGAGCTTGATTATTCTTGTCTAATACTTTTCCTTTTATATACCCACTAGGATTAATTTGAACTTCCTCAGGAAGTGTAAAGGAAGCTAGATTTCTACGGTTAGCATAGGTATTAGGATTGTATTCTTCCATGGAGTAATAAGCCTGCTTTCCATCAGCCGTAATAAATAAGGAAACTTGCTCAGAGAAGGTATTGATAGGATATCCTAGATTTTTAGGCTCAGAAAATACACCATTTTGAAGCTCTGCTTGAAACAGATCATGATCTCCCATACCCAAATGTCCTTTGGAAGCAAAGAATAGGGTAGTACCATTAGCGTGAATAAATGGGGAAATGTCATCCTGAGAAGTGTTTACGGGCATTCCTAAGTTTTTAGCGGGCATCCATTTGCCTTGGTCATCTTGTTTACATACCCAGATGTCAGATTGTCCTTGTCCGCCCCTACGGTCTGAAACAAAGTAAAGCGTACGTCCATCAGCGGATAGTGAGGGTTGAGAGTCCCAGTCAGGAGAGTTAACGGCTGGTCCCATGTTGACAGGCTCTGACCATTCACCTCCTTCATTATAACTAATAAAAAGGTCACAACTACCATAGGAAAACCTTCTACGGGTATTCTCACAGAAGGTGAAAATCATGGTTTTCCCATCTGCAGAAATACTACAAGTTCCCTCATTGTAAGGAGTATTTAAGGATTCAATGGATTCAGGGGTAGACCAACCGGATGCTGTTCTGACACATTGGTAAATGTTTTCATCTCCCTGTTCGTCTCTGGCAGTAAAATACAGATATTTTTGATCAGCTGTGATCACAGGGAAATATTGCTGTTGCTTAATGTTTACCTCATTGGGTAGGGATTGAGGAGTATAGTCCAGAGGATGTTGTAATTGTTCCTTGGCGTACTCTACGGTGGATAAGATCTGTGAGGCTAGGGAACGTTTTGGGGCATCTTCCCCTTGATCCATATATTGTTGGGCATAAATCTGTGCCTGATCATAATTACCTTCTCCAATCGCTAATCTTCCCATGATAATATTGACACTGGAAAACTCAGGAGATTGTCCACAACATTCCAGTAGCTGGGCATAAGTCTTTTTCATGGCGGGAATATTGCGTTCAAAGTAATAGAGTTGTCCCAAAGCATATAAGGCATCTCCATAAGAAGGCTCTAAGGTGATGGCTTCGTTGAAGTACTTCTTTGCATCAGTATTCTCTCGCATAATCATATGCTGATAACCTCTTTCAAATGCCTTGATGGCTTTTTTGCTTTGAGCAAATAGCGATGGAAGTAGCAATACGTTAAGTAAGAGTAGGAGTAGAAGTGGTTTCATAGGTTTGTTGTTTTGATTGGAAAAGGATGAAAAATTTAGAAGCATAATAGTTGTTGAACCGTTGAATCGTTGAATTGGGCTTCGCCCGTTGATTCGAGTTGATTTGTTTAATGATTTGTTATTGCGTATTCAATTAGAATTGAATCAGTCAACGATTCATCTCGAATCAACGAGCAAAGCTCAATTCAACGATTCAACGAATCAACATTAAGTGAAGAGGTAGTCCGTTAGTTCTTCTAGTTTCCCGATGGCATGGATACGTATATTGTGATCTTCTTGCTTCACGCCTTTCATATTAAACTTGGAAACAAAAATATGCTTGAATCCTAGCTTTTCGGCTTCACTGATTCGATGCTCTATTTTGCTGATGGCTCGAATTTCACCTCCAAGACCTACTTCTGCCGCAAAACATACCTGTCCATCCAAGGCCCAATCTTCATGAGAAGAGATCATGGAAGCACATACAGCCAGATCAATGGCAGGGTCTTCTACTTTTAGTCCTCCTGTAATATTGAGGAAGATATCCGAGAAGCTTAATTTGTATCCACCTCGTTTTTCTAGTACGGCTAGAAGCATATTCAAACGTTTGCTATCAAAGCCGTTACTGTTGCGTTGGGGATTTCCATACACAGAAGGAGTCACCAAAGATTGCACCTCCACTAACAATGGACGATTTCCTTCCATTATTGTGCCAACCGCAATCCCACTCAATCCTCCATCTCTTTGGGAAATCAAAATTTCAGAAGGATTACTGACTTCTCTTAGTCCTACGGATTGCATTTCGTAGATGCCAAGTTCTGAGGTAGAGCCAAAACGGTTTTTAGTGGTACGAAGAATACGGTAGGTCATGTGTCGGTCTCCCTCAAACTGTAATACCGTATCGACCATATGTTCCAGTACTTTTGGCCCTGCGAGGTTTCCATCCTTAGTGATGTGACCAATCATGAATACCGGTGTATTGGTTTCCTTGGCAAATCGAATCAGCTCCAGCGTACACTCTTTGACCTGAGAAACACTTCCTGCAGCAGCTTCTAGCAATGAGGAAGATAACGTTTGAATAGAGTCAATGACCAAGACATCTGGCTTGTTTTGCTCTATTTGTTGGAAGATCTGCTGGGTATTGGTCTCCGTAAGGATATAACAGTTGTCGGAATCGAATGGCAAACGTTCTGCACGTTGCTTAATTTGTTGTCCACTTTCCTCCCCAGAAACATAAAGCACCTTTTGTTGATTGAGGGTAAGGGCAATTTGTAACATGAGCGTAGATTTACCAATACCGGGCTCTCCACCAATCAAAACAACAGACCCGGGCATAATACCCCCTCCTAATACACGATTAAGTTCAGCATCTTTGGTAATGATACGTTGCTCTTCAGAATAGGTGATTTCCTCAATTTTTAGCGGTTTGCTAACCGTTTTTTTGCCTTCTGCCACGTTGCCTGCAGGTTTCCAATCTCCCTTCTGAGGTGCAGCTGATTTATCCTGAAGGATTTCTTCTACAAAAGTATTCCATTCACCACAGGAAGGACATTTGCCTTGCCATTTTGCCGATTCGTGCCCACAGTTTTGGCAGAAAAAAGCGGTTTTGACCTTTTTAGCCATTATAAAAATAGTTTAAATATTCAGTTAGCAGTTTGATCATGGATCATATTGAATAATAATGTATCAATAATTTCCTGTAAGAGCTTATTAGGAATATTGGTTTAGATAGAAAAATCTTATATCTGAGTATTCCTAATAAGCTCTGAATGGTAAAAATAATAGAATCTAAGAGACAATAATCAATATTTTAAACAAAACTCTTTCATTTTCTAAACGTTATTAAATGTATATTTTACATAAATTCAATAACATCCATATATCCTACATTGTTATGCATTTTGAAGTGGCTACACAAGTTAAACAACCTTATGAACAGGTCTGGAAAGGGTTTAATCAAACACTATTCAATCAATTAGCCCCTCCTTTTCCAAAGTTAGAGGTCAAACAGTTTGAGGGGTGTGAAACAGGGGATAGAGTCGCTTTGTCTTTGGATTTTTTATTGTTTCGTCAAAATTGGATTAGTGTGGTAACGGAGCAACAACATCTTCATGGAGAAATTTATTTTGTGGATAAAGGGGATAAGTTGCCTTTGGGTCTTACGGAATGGAAGCATAAGCACCGTCTGATTCGTCACGGAGAGCATACAGTGATTGTCGATGATGTTACCTATACCACAGGAAGTAGTATTATGGATTTATTACTATTTCCTGCCATGTATGGACAGTTTTTGTATCGAAAGCCGATTTATAAGAAGGTGTTTGCTTTATAGCAGGAAAGGTTATTATTATGTCCATGTAATAACATCTCTTATGAAACTGGAGTAGAGTGGAAATAATACTTGAAACCCTGTTCCTACCTCCCAAGTTAACTTATAAAGGATAAAGCGAATAGGAAATACCTTAACTTCAAAAAGAGAAGGATAGGGTATTTGTTTGATGATATGTTCTATTAAATAGCTCACAGTGATTGACTTTTATTTTCTATTACTAATATAGGCGGGTAGAACGTAAGGGAGGTACGTTCATTGCATAGCAGGCTGAAAACTCACTGATTAGGAAGTAAATTGATATGTATATTTAGGTTGTAGAACCATTTTCTAAAAGTCTCACGTCATTTGTGTTTGTTCTATCAATTCTACAAACAGTAAGGGATACTCTATTTTTAATGATTAAAATAGCCTTCCTCAAAAGATATACTCGTACCTTTGCCAAAATATTAAAAAGGACAACTACGAGAAATTATGTCATTCAAGAAACTAAAATTACCTTCCTATTTGCTGGATGCCCTGGCAGCCATGAATTATGAGAAGCCATACCCTATACAAACGGAAGTGATTCCGGCAGTACGAAAAAAACAGGATGTGTTAGGGATTGCCAAAACAGGATCAGGAAAAACACTGAGCTATGTGTTGCCTATTCTTAGAAACCTGGAAGGAGTTACCAAGTTGAAGAACAGACATATCAATACCTTGGTATTGGTACCCACTCGCGAGTTGGCTATACAGGTAGAGGAGGTATTTCGTTCTTTTGAGAAATATGTTCCTTATCCTTTCCGTTCTATGGCGGTATATGGAGGGGTATCGATTAATCCTCAAATGCAAAAACTCAATAATATCAATGTACTGGTTGCAACACCGGGACGTTTATTGGAATTGTATGAGAAGAATGCGGTGAACTTCTCTTCTGTGAGTACACTAGTATTGGATGAAGCGGATAAAATGCTCAACCTGGGATTTAAGGAAGAGATGGACCAAATATTAGGGAAACTGCCTTTTATGAGACAGAATCTATTATTCTCCGCTACATTAAGTCCAGATATCAATACCATTCAGGCAGGGTTGTTAAAAGATCCGGTAGTAGTAGATCTTGGACAAGAGGAGCAGGATATCACGTTGATCAAGCAGCTTGCCTATCAGGTCACTCCTGAGCGTAAAGGACCACTTTTACGTCACTTGATTATTGAAAAGAATATTCGACAAGTATTAATTTTTACTTCTTCTACCCATCAGGCAGATGTGGTCGCAGATAAACTTTTCAAAAATGGTATTACGGCAAGGGCCATTCATAGTAAGAAAGGGCAAGGGAACCGTAAGAAATCCCTACAAATGTTCAAGGATGGTGAATTGACGGCATTAGTAGCGACTGACTTGTTAGCCAGAGGAGTGGATATTGATGCTTTGCCTTATGTGATTAATTATGAGTTACCTCGTTCTCCAAAGGACTTTATTCATAGAATTGGACGTACGGGTAGGGCAGAGCAAACAGGAGAAGCCTATACGTTTATTACTGAGGAAGATGAGCACCATTTTAAGGTGATTCAGAAGAAGATGAAGAAGCAAGTGGAGACTGTAGATGCAGCTACTATTGATTTGCAAGGATATTAACGATGAGTAGATAACTGTCGTACTAGCAAACCGCTTTGTTGAATCGTTGAAATTCTCCTTTGGAGAGTTGAATTGAGCTTCGCTCGTTGAATCGAGTTGATTTGTTGATCGAGTATGAGGTGAAAGATCAATCAACTAATCAACTCACCGAAGGTGAAATTCATCGATTCAACGATTCAACAAAGCGATTTAACAGTAAGACCGCTATTTATTCAAACTTAATCATCATACCCCTACAAATGTATTAGAACTGAAAATAGATAAACGGCTGAATATCCGAAGATCTACTTTGAAAGAGGAGTAGTGCGAGTAGTACAATAGCAGCAGCCTTAGCCAAATCCGGCATTTGCGTAAAGACCTTTCCTAGTTGGTCTTTTAACCCTTGAGGGAATAGGTGAATACCAAAGCCTAAGATAATCACCATAAATGGCTTGCTGTAGGCCGAAATAACTTCAGGAATCTGTGCGAAGTTGAAGTTGCTGCTGATTTGCGTAAGTACCGCAGTAACAGCTTCCATATCCGAAGCTCTGAAGAATATCCAACAGAAGGTGACGAAGTGGAACGTAATCACTCCCATCAGTATATTCCTTCCCAGGGAATGTTTTTTCTTATGACTGCCTGTTTTCTCCATCCATATTTTATGAACACCCAATGCCACTCCATGTAGTATACCCCAAATAAGGAAACGGACGTGTGCACCATGCCATAGTCCTCCAAGGAACATCGTCATGAATAGGTTGAAATAAGTGCGTATTTTTCCTTTACGGTTACCTCCCAGCGGAATATATAAATAGTCCCTTAGGAAAGAAGAAAGGGAAATATGCCATCTTCTCCAGAAGTCTGTAATGTCCAAGGCTTTATATGGAGAGTTGAAGTTGAGCGGTAATTGAAACCCTAAGAGTGCTGCTACACCAATCGCTATATCTGTATATCCAGAGAAATCACAGTAGATTTGTATCGCATACCCATAAGAAGCCATTAGGTTCTCAAATCCCGTATAGCTGGCAGGGGAATCGAAAATACGATCTACAAAGTTGATGGAGATATAATCAGAAATAAAGATCTTCTTGAAAAGACCACACATAATCAAATAGATCGCTTGTCCATAAGCGCGTTGGTCTAAACTAAATTTTTTATAGATCTGTGGGATAAACTCAGAGGCGCGTACAATAGGGCCAGCGACCAACTGGGGAAAGAAACTTACAAAGAGTCCAAAGTCCATCAAACTCTTAGTAGGAGTTAGCTGATTCCTATAGATATCGACAGAGTAACTAATGGTCTGAAAAGTATAGAAGGAAATACCGATAGGCAAGAAGATATTACTGGTGTCCATATCCGCTCCAAACGTATTCAGAAAGACAGCCAGAAAGTTATTGACTTCTATATCCGTATCAAATAAAGTGTTGATCCCATCCGTAAAGAAATAGGTATACTTGAAGTAGGCTAATAAGCTAAGGTTAATCGTCACACTCAAGGTGACCAGCAACTTTCTTATTCCTTTATGGGTACTCTTGTAGATCGCTCCACCAATATAATAATCCACAAAAGTAGAGAAGATCAAGAGTAGGAAATAGAAGCCACTAGACAAGTAATAGAAGTACAAGCTAGCAATTAGTAGCATGATATTTCTACCCTTGATACGGTCCTGAAGAAAGTGATATCCGATAATAATGACGCCAAAGAAAATCCAAAAGGCTGTTTGTGTAAACAGAAGAGGAGAGTTCTCTGAGTACGTAAAAAGTTCTGACATAGTCTGTTTGGTTAGATTATCACAAAAATAGGGATTAATTCAATATTCCGATAGTGAGAAAGTTTAAAAAAGATCAATAGACAATTATTGGACCGTAATTGTTGAATCGTTGACTGATTCAATCCTAATTGAATATTCAATCTTACCTTAATCAATAAACAAATCAACTCGATTCAACGAATCAACGATTCAACAACAAAAAAAGCGGTATAAAGCATCACTGCCCTATACCGCTCTACATATATTGACTTTCCAGTAACAGGAAAGCAGTAAATTACATTGCTTCTTCTTTTACTTCACCTTTAGCGGCTTCGTTCACTGAAGTATACTCTCCATCCTCGGCGCCGTGCGTAAGCTTCTTCAGCTTCTTCAGGAATAATAGAACTAATCCACCTAATGCTACCCAGATCACGGCAATAGAAGTAAATACCGTCAACTCGCTGGTAGAGTCACTTACAGCAACCTCACCAATCACACCAGCTACTTTGTTACCAAGACCTGTTGCTGCAAAGTAAACCCCCATCATGATAGAAGCATATTTTGCTGGAGCTAGCTTAGTAATGAAAGAAAGTGCTGTTGGAGACGCACAAAGTTCACCTACAGTATGGAATAAGTAAGCCAATACCAACCAAATCATTGCTGCTTTGGCATCTGTAGTAGCTTCAGCTTCAATTGCTGCTTTCGACATGAATAGGAAACCAGCACCCATGATCATCGTACCAATGGCCATTTTCAATAGGGTAGAGCTCTCTTTTCCAGCTTTGCTTCTAGCTGCCCAGAATGCTGCTACTGGAAGACCTAATGTAAGGATAAATAGAGAGTTTACAGATTGGAACCATGCTGCAGGGATTGCATTACCGTTTTCAAGGAATGAAAGGTTGATGTCTCCTAGGAAGCCAATAACACGATTGGTTTTTTCTTGAGCATATAGGTTCATCAAACCTCCAGCTTGCTCAAATGCAGCCCAGAATAAGATGATAATCAAGAATGAAATCAAAAGAACAACCACTCGGTCTTTTTCGATGTTAGTCAATGGTTTGTCGTTCGCTGCTTTCAAGTTTTGGTCAGTATTCAATGACTCACCAACACCCTGTAGGTATTTTTGTCCCCACATATAAACAATCTGCCCAAAGGCCATACCGATACCTGCTAGACCGAAGCCCCAGTGCCATCCGTAAGTAGCTGCGATAGATCCACAAGCCAAAGGAGCAAGGAAAGCACCTAAGTTAATGCCAATATAGAAAATGGTAAATCCTTTATCCCTTCTTGGGTCTTTGTCTTTGTAAAGACCACCAACCATCGTAGAGATATTAGGCTTCAAGCAACCTACACCCAATACGATAAGTGCTAGTGCTGTATAGAATGCCCACGTTTGAGGGATAGCCATCACACCATGACCTGCTACCAGCAACCAACCACCAAGCATTACGGTTTTTTTCTGTCCTAACCACTTGTCCGCTAGAATACCACCGGGGATAGACATTAGATATACTAACATGGTATAGGTTCCATATAGTGAGAGTGCATCGCCTCTGTCCCAACCTAACCCTGCGAAAGCGGGGCTTTCGATACCCTCCATGCCAAATAATGGAGCAGTTAGGAAAAGTACCAATAAAGCGCGCATACCGTAGTAACTGAAGCGTTCCCACATCTCTGTGAAGAACAGAATGTATAACCCTTTTGGATGGCCACTATTAACCGTTGTGTTATTCATAGTTAGTGATTTAATGATGTATAAGTTTACTTAGTTTAGTGCAATTTTTTCACGCTAAATTATCAATAGTAAGGTTTTTTTAGCAGAATTAAAAAAAATACAGAAACATTTATCAGAGAAAATAACCATAGAATAGTCTTCTTTTTACTGATATTCAGTGACTCTCTTATCACGGAAAATATGTATACCTATAAGTGTTGGGCAATGTAATAGCCTCAGTTCTAACGATTATTGTTAAAACTGAGGCTAAATGTTATTGATTACGTTGAGAAGGAATTATTCTAGTGGTCTGATTACTTAATACCATGCATCATTTTCTCTAACACTCTATGTAACAAGAAGAGAATGATTGCCGCTCCACCAGATACAAATACGAACAGCATAAAGAAAGAGTTAAGGTCTGTAATCTCATAGATACCCATGATAGATTTTGGACCACTTTCAGCAGTTGGAAGGTAAGCACTGAATACCCCAGCCAATTTATTACCGGCTACTGTAGATAGGAACCATACTCCCATCATCAGGGAGGTAAATTTGGCAGGAGATAACTTGTTTACTACAGACAAACCTACGGGTGAAAGTGCTAACTCACCAGTAGTATGCAATAGATACATAGCTGTTAACCAGAACATACTTGCTTTTTGTGTTTCCGACACGTTATCTACTCCTTGTGCAATGACCCAGTAACCTATTCCCAATAAGGCTAGACCAATGGACATTTTTAGAGGAGAAGAAGGTTGCTTATCTCCAAGTTTTGTCCAGATGAAGTCAAAAAGAGGAGCAAAAAGCATAATGAAGGCAGGGTTGAGAGATTGGAAGTAACTGGCGGGAACTTCCCATCCCATTAGGTTACGATTGGTGTATTTGTCTGCAAAAACGGTTAGAGATGCACCTGCTTGCTCAAAAGCACTCCAAAAGGCAATGACGAAGATGGATAGGATAAAGATTACGGCAATACGGTCGTAATCTACGCGAGTAAGTTGATCACCGTCTCCTCCTTGACCTTTCACTCCTTTAGGTTGTTGAATTGGTTTGTTTCCAACGGGTAGTCCTTCAGGTGTTACTAAATGCTTCTCTTTTTGCATCTCAAAGATGATGGTTCCTAGGATCATTCCTACGGAAGCGGCTAAGAAACCCCATCTGAAATCACCTGGATTTCCTGTATCCCCTACAAAACCAGTAACCAGAGGAGCAAAGAAGGCACCTAAGTTAATCCCCATATAGAAAATGGTAAAGGCAGAGTCCAGTCGATTATCTCCTCTTGGATATAGGGATCCTACCATGGAGGAAATATTCGGTTTGAAGAATCCATTACCGAAGATAATAAAGCCAAGGGCGATATACATCAATAGGATCGGCATGGAAATTCCACCGATTAAAGCCTCGTTGTTGTCAAACATGGAGGCACTCAAGAACATTACAAACTGTCCGATAGCCATTAAAATACCCCCTACAAAAATGGACCTTCGGTTTCCCCAGAAGCGGTCAGAAATATACCCACCTAGTAGTGGGGTCAGGTAAACCAATGAAGTATAGGTACCATAAATATTGGAAGCGTCTTCGTTGGAAAATTGCAAGGCCTTGATCATGTACAAAATGAAGATGGCACGCATACCGTAATAACTAAAGCGCTCCCACATTTCTACCGTAAACAGTAGGTATAACCCTTTCGGGTGTCCTTGTTTGGATGTTTGTTGACTCACGTTATTTCTATTTAAAAGATGATTTGTTGATTCATCATATCTGAAAGTCTCCCGTTTCTATTACTCTCTTAGGAGGTAAACAGGAAGAGGATACACCTGAAGCTTTTGACAACCTTGGAAGTAGTAGAGGTTACTACTGTATTCTGCTGGTATCAAGTAGTATTAAAAGTTGTAGATATTTATGAATAAACCAATGATAAAATCTACAATGTTATGTGAAGTGAAATATCTGCTTGGAATTTTACAATTTCAATGACATTTGTACGATGTTTTGTTAATGAAAATTCTTGGACTATGAAGGTGGATGTTTCTTAATTTCTTTTGTGGTTTGATAATCAGGAGGTAATCATAGTTCCCTTCCTGAAGAGAAAATGGAGGATAAGTTCAGATGGAAAGTGAATAAATATTAATGGGTGAAACCTGCTGTAAAGCTACTTTTTTTAAAAGTAGTTGGAATGTTTCAATCTCTTGTGGAAAAGTTTATATTTGAGTAGCAGAAAATCTGTAATAATCTATATATACAAAACTTTTTCAAACGGCATGGATATGAATATAGGGTTCATCCTGATGATGTTGTTGCTGGCAGTGGTTGGCTTCTTTGTCTTTATTTACTTTGTGCCCGTGAATCTTTGGATCACGGCAATATTCTCTGGAGTACGTATTAGTTTATTCCAGTTGGTAATTATGAGAATTCGTAAGGTACCTCCTCGAGTGATTGTCAATTCTATGATTACCTCTACTAAAGCGGGGCTTACAACAGTGACGACGGCAGATTTGGAGACCCACTATCTGGCAGGGGGACATGTTCCCTCAGTAATTAAGGCATTGATTTCGGCAGAAAAAGCCAATATTCCATTGTCCTTTAAGCAAGCAGCAGCGATTGACCTGGCTGGTAGGGATGTATTTGAGGCGGTGCAAATTTCAGTGAACCCTCAGGTGATCAATACCCCTAATGTGGCAGCAGTAGCACAGGACGGTATTCAGTTGATTGCTAGAGCAAGAGTAACGGTACGTGCCAATATTGCACAATTGGTCGGTGGTGCTGGTGAAGATACGATTCTCGCAAGGGTAGGAGAGGGCATTGTAACCAGTATTGGTTCTTCTTCTTCTCATAAAGATGTATTGGAAAATCCTGATCGAATCTCTCGATTGGTATTGGAGAAAGGATTAGATGCCGGAACGGCCTTTGAGATCTTGTCCATTGATATTGCCGATGTGGATATTGGAAGTAACATTGGTGCTAAATTGCAAATTGATCAGGCCAACGCTGACTTGAAGGTAGCCGAAGCGAAAGCAGAGGAAAGAAGGGCGATGGCCGTAGCCGAGGAGCAGGAGATGAAAGCCAAAGCACAGTCAGCTCGTGCTGAGGTAATCTTGGCAGAATCTGAAGTCCCTAAGGCAATGGCAGATGCCTTCCGTAAAGGAAACCTGGGGATTATGGACTATTATAAAATGAGAAATATTCAGTCAGATACGACAATGCGAGATGCGATTGCAGAAACGAGTAGGGAGGAAGTGAAGCATGTGAGACGTTCTGATGAAGATCCAGAGATTGACTAATGAGTTGAACCGTTGAATCGTTGAATGGAGCAAAGCTCAATTCAACGATTCAACGGTTCAACCTTAATTAACAACCACCTCAGCAGCGTACTGCTCAAAAATACTTTTTGCCACTTTTAACTGCTCAGGAGTATTCTCAGGAGTGTCTTTTAGAGGGTATTCCATCCCCAAATGCTCCCATTTATGAACTCCTAGTTTATGATATGGTTGAATTTCCAACTTTTGTATTTGCTGGTAGTTTTTGAAGTGCGCTCCAAGGGCATGTAAGTCTTTTTCTTCATTGGACAGCCCTGGGACCAATACGTATCGTAACCAGAAGACTTTTTGCTGCTCTTCCAAATACTTGGCAAAGTCCAGTACTTTTTTATTAGAGCGTTTAGTGATCACTTTATGCTTCTCGTCATCAATATGCTTGACATCCAATAATACCAAATCGGTATAGGTCAAAAGCTCCTCTACGTATTTGTTGAAGATATACCCATTAGTATCCAGACAGGTATGAATACCTTCTTCTTTCAGACGCTTAAATAAAGGGATAAGCCCTTTCGCTTGTGAACAAGCCTCTCCTCCCGAAATTGTAACCCCTCCACCATTAGAGAAGTAGGGCTTCATGTTTACGGCTTTTTTTACCAATTCTTCTATATCCATGTTAGTTCCCTCCCCATAAGCCATAGTATCTGGGTTGGCGCAGTATAGGCACTGAAATGGGCACCCTTGTAAGAAAATTACTAAACGAATACCAGGGCCATCATACGTGCCAAATGACTCAATGGAGTGTACATTAAGAGTCGTAGTGTTGGTTGTAGTAGAAGGAGATGGACAAAAATTCGCAGCAGTCATTTCTTTTCAGAGATTTATAGTGAATGGTTTATTTTGTAATAAGTGGTATTTATTACTGTATTACATGGATAAAACCAATAGACTATTAGAAAAGTGCTACGTTGGTGTGTGTGTTAAGAAAGGTTTACAATAAAAAGTTCTTTTTAGGAGAAAGGAGAAAGGAGAAAGGAGAAAGGAGAAAGGAGAAAGGATGAAGGAATAAATATCTAAATGTTTATATTCCTTCATCCTTCATCCTTCATCAGCTAGATCATATCTTCTCAAAGAAACTTCTAGACAATACCTCTAGCTGCTGCTCCCTGGATAGTCGTACAAAGTTAACAGCATACCCTGAAACCCTGATGGTCAGTTGAGGATATTGTTCCGGATGTTCCATCGCATCTTGTAGGACTTCACGGTTGAGTACATTGACATTCATATGATGGGCTCCTTTACCGAAGTATCCATCCATAATAGCCACTAAGTTACTGATTTGTCCTTTTCGATCTCCTCCTAGTGTTTTAGGGATAAAGCTGACGGTATTAGATATTCCATCCAGCGCATCTTTATAGTCGAGTTTTGCAACTGAATTAAGGGAAGCAATAGCCCCATGTGTATCTCTACCGTGCATCGGGTTGGCTCCGGGAGCAAACGGAATTCCTTTGGCCCTGCCGTCAGGAGTAGCACCAGTCTTCTTGCCATAAGCAACATTGGAGGTAATGGTCAGGATAGACATGGTTGGTTCTGCATTCTTATAGGTAGCATGAGAAGCAAGCTCTTTATTGAAGTGTGATGTGATCGAGACGGCTATCTCATCCACACTATCTTCATCATTTCCATAACAAGGAAATTCTCCCTCAATTTTATAGTCTACCGCAAGCCCATTTTCATCACGGATAGCCGTTACTTTGGCGTGCTTGATGGCAGATAGGGAGTCGGCAACAATGGATAGTCCTGCAATACCGTAAGCTACGTTAACTTTGGGGTCGGTATCTACCAAAGCCATCTGGGCACGTTCGTAATAGTATTTATCGTGCATATAATGGATGATATTCATGGCATCCACGTATACCCTAGCCATTTCTTTCATGGTAAGCTTGAAGTTGCTCATAACTTCCTCATAATCCAGCGTGTCACTTTTCAAGGCTGGGATGCCTTCGATCACCTGTGTACCTGTATTTTCGCATCTTCCGCCATTGATTGCCAATAATAATGTCTTGGCGAGGTTACATCGAGCGCCAAAGAACTGTATTTGCTTTCCTATTTCCTGAAAGGAGACACAGCAAGCTATACCATAGTCATCCGAGCAGCGAACTTCCCGCATCAGATCGTCATTTTCGTACTGTATGGAAGAGGTATCAATAGAAACCTTTGCGCAGAAATCTTTGAATGCTTGTGGGAGTTTCTGTGACCAAAGAATGGTCATATTGGGTTCAGGGGAAGGGCCTAGGTTATAGAGTGTTTGTAAGAAACGGAAGGCCGTTTTGGTGACCTTATTTTCTCCATTCAAGCTAATACCTCCAATAGCTTCCGTTACCCAGGTAGGGTCACCGGCGAATATCTCATTGTAAGCCTCCATACGTAAGTGACGTACCATCCGTAACTTGAGTACAAATTGGTCAATCATCTCCTGTGCTTGTTCCTCTGATATGCTTCCATCCTGTAAGTCTTTTTCAATATAGACATCCAGAAAGGCTGATACGTTACCTAAAGACATGGCAGCACCATCTTGTTCTTTGACAGCCGCTAAGTAAGCCATATAGACCCACTGTACAGCTTCTTGAGCATTTTCAGCAGGTCTTCCTAACTCTAAGCCATAAGTGTTGCCTAATGCAATAATCTCTTTCAAGGCTTTGATTTGCTCACTGACTTCTTCCCTAAGTCGTATACGGTAGTCTGTCATTGGTCCCGTAATAGCCTCCAAGTCTTCTTGCTTGCTTTCAATGAGTCGGTCTGCTCCATAAAGCGCCAAGCGTCTGTAATCCCCTATAATTCTACCCCGGGCATAGTTGTCGGGAAGTCCCGTTAGGAACCCTAATGAACGGTATTTACGAACCTCAGAGGTATAGGCATCAAATACGCCATCGTTATGTGATTTAATGTACTTGGCAAACATTTCCTTTACTTGGGCATCTAGTGCGATACCATGCTCAGCACAGGCTTTTTCGACTACTCTAGCACCCCCATAAGGTTTTATAGCTCTTCGGAGTAGTTCATCGGTTTGTAATCCGACAATGACTTCATGGTCTTTGGATATATATCCGGCAGCGTGGGAGTTGATACGGGATATGGTCGATGGGTCGATAGAGCGTACGCCATTATTTTTAAGTTCTTCCTTGACTCCTTCCATACAGAGGTCATACAATACTTTGGTTTTCTCTGAAATCGGACTCAAAAAAGACTCATCCCCCTCATAAGGAGTGAGGTTTTTGGATACAAAATCTTTTACGTCAATAGTGTCTTGCCATTGGCCGGGGGTAAAGGTATTTTTTTCCATAAAAGTCAATATTTTTTGGAGACTATTCTCAATGTAATAACACATTTTTTTGCTAACACCCCCATATGCCAAATCATCTCAAAGATGAGTGGTTTTCATCCATTAACTTTATAAAGTTAAATGGAATCAACGAAAAGTCTAATTTGAGTGTAGTATTACCGAAGCTTAAATAATTAAATCATCACTTCACTTAACAAATAATCTTTAAATGGAAAAAGTTAAAAATCGCTGGCTGATTGCTGCTTCGGCCGTTGGGATCCATATTTCTATTGGTGCTGTTTATGCTTACAGTGTACTGAAGAAGCCACTTTTTGACCAAGTAGGTTGGGAGTATAGCCATACTGCCTGGGCTTTTAGTATAGCTATTCTTTGTTTAGGATTTACGGCTGCTTTATTAGGGAAGTATGCAGAGAAGTTAGGACCTAAGAAGAGTGGTATGATCGCTGCCGTATTGTACGGTGGAGGGCTATTACTCTCTGGATGGGCTGTCGATATTGATAACTTATGGTTGTTCTATCTCGGATATGGTGTTATCGGAGGTATGGGTCTTGGAGTAGGATATATTGCTCCTGTATCTACGCTGATCAAATGGTTCCCGGATCGTAGGGGCTTGGCGACTGGTTTAGCCATTATGGGTTTTGGTTTTGGAGCTTTGATCGCAAGTAGTGTATACCAGTTTAGTATTCCGGAGTTGGGAATCTCTACGACTATGTATATGCTAGGAGCGGTGTATATGGTTGTGATGATTAGCTCAGCACAATACTTGGCACCTCCTCCAACAGGATGGTTGCCCAAAGGAATGGTTACTGCTGAGAATAGCAATGGAAAAGCAGTGAAAAAAGATTTGGCAGAACTAACCGTAGGGGAAGCCATGAAAACAAAGCGTTTCTACTACCTATGGTTTATGTTCTTTATTAATATTACTTGTGGTATTGCGATTATCTCTGTAGCCTCTCCACTGTCTCAGGAAGTGGCAGGCTTGACTACAGCGGCAGCGATTGCGATGGTAGGAGCCATGGGCTTGTTCAATGGTGTTGGGCGTATTGCTTGGTCAAGCTTTTCGGATAAGATAGGTAGGCCAATGACGTTTACCGCATTCTTTGCGATACAAATTGTAGCTTTTATGTTGTTGCCACAGACAACAAATGCTTTCTTCTTCCAGATGCTAATTTTTATTATTATTAGCTGTTATGGAGGTGGTTTTGCAACAATGCCAGCCTTTGTTGGCGATATTTTTGGAACGAAGCATTTATCTATGATCAGCGGATATGTTTTAACAGCTTGGGGTGTAGCAGGTTTGATTGGTCCGCAAATGGCTGCATATATTCGTGAAGCAACAGGAAGCTATGAGCAAACATTATATATATTTGCCGGATTGTTTATTGTGGCATTGGTGTTGTCTATCCTGATGCAACGAAATATTAAGCAAGTCAGAAAACAGAGTGAATTGCAGGACGCAGAGGAAACAGCTTCCCTAAAAGTAGCGTAATGACAATGGGCAGTGGGCAGTGAACAGTTATCAATGTACAGTGAGCAGTGAACAATTATCAATGTACAGTGAGCAGTGAACAATGAGGAGTAAATAATTGAAAATTGAAAATTAATCATTGAAAATTAAATACTCCTGCACTAGCAATGATACACGAAAAGTATCAAACTTCACTGCTCACTGCTCACTGCTCACTGCTCACTGCTACAACAGGCCAAGGCAGACTTTTAGTCGAATAATTTTATAGGCAGAACGCCAGATATGTTTTTTGAATTTCTCATCCTTTTGCATTCGCTCAAGGATTTTTTTGTGTAGTTGCTTTTCATTGGCAGGCATCAAGATCATATGGCAGCCGGCTTCCAGGGCTTTCATGGATGCATTAGGAAGATTTTTGACCGCGCCCATATTCATAGCGTCCGTGACAATAATTCCTTGAAAGCCCATACGCATGGTAAGCAAGTCATAAACAATACGTCTAGAGCAACTGGCAGGGGTTCCATAAGTACTAAACTCTGGATTATTCTTGACAGCAATATGTCCTACCATTACGGAGAGTACGCCACTATTGATAAGTTCTTGGAAGGCGGGGAGTTCCTGCATTTCTCCATCGATATAAACTACTTCCTTATGCGTATCTCCTTTGACAGTTCCATGTCCTGGGAAATGCTTTGCCGTAGCGGCAACTTGCATACCTTGTGTTGCCTCTGAGAAGATACGCGCATACTTAGCAACAGTATCTGGGTCACTACCAAAACTACGGTTGCCGATGATCGAACGATTGATACTAAAATCACAGATAGGAGCAAAGTTATGAGTGATACCCATAGATTTAAGTTCCTTGGAGATTGCTTCTGCAGTAGCAACCGTCTGCTCCTCTGTTTTTAAGGTATTTGTATTAGGAAACTTAGGAAGACCTTTGATCTTTTTATTGACTAAAGAAGGTTCAGCATCTGCACTATAGATCAAGGGTAGATGACCATTTTGTAGGCTTAGGCTATCATATTTTTTGGAAAGATTTGTCAGTTGTGTTTTCTCACCACTCAATAACAATACTCCTCCTACATGCCCTTCTTTTACCATGTCTTCTATTTGTGCTGCAGGGTAGCCACTATCGCCACCTACCGTTACAATAACCTGTGCCGATAAAGCTGCCGAGTCGATACTCTGCATAATAGAGTCTACTTTAGCATGTAAAAATGGATTGTTGGTATAGTAGTCTTCTAGTGTAAAAGAGGTTTGTGGAATAATAGGAGTGCTTTCGGATTCCTTGTGAGTAGATTGGTTGTAGTTTAAATATAAATAGGCGATAGCCGGAAGGGTTGCTATAAGGGTCAGGATCTTTCGCATCTTGATGTCTGTCATTAGAGAAGTAAGAAAAATTTGAATTAAATTCCCTTCAAAGAAAGGGAATTTAATCCAATAAGCAAGACCCTTGCCAACATTACAATCGGCTTACAGCTTACTCATAAGTTGCTCTTACTACTCTAAATCCTATGTCGTCAGCACCTTCTCCTTGTGAGAAGCTATTGCGATAGGAGGGGGAGCCATTCTCCTCATAATCTCTCCAACTGCCTCCTCGGGTAACTCGGTCTGTTCCCGCCTCAGGGCCTTTAGGGTTATCGGTATCATCGTTGTGATATGGGCCGTAGTAGTCAGCACACCATTCGTATACATTTCCACTCATATCGTATAAATCCAGCTCATTAGGAGTTTTCTTGGCAATGGCGTGAATGTTATTGTCAGCGTTTTGATCAAACCACATCACGTCAAATGCTGAGTTTCCACCAGCAAAGGTATATCGTTTGGATGAGCTTCCTCCTTTTGCAGCATATTCCCATTCAGCTTCTGTTGGAAGGCGGAAGAAATCTCCTGTTGATTCTCTCAACCAATTGCAGTAGGCTACGGCATCATTCCAAGATACATAAATTACAGGTTGGTTATAGTCCGACTTTAAGCGTTCCATACCTCTAGGGTCGTGTCGCCAGTTTTCACTATTCCCAGCTTTTTCAGCATCGGTAATGTAGTTGGTTGCCAAAACAAATTCTTCAAACTGGGCTACGGTCACCTCATGCTTGCTAATATAGAAGTCGTCTACTTTTACTTCTCGGATGGGTTGGGCATCGTACTCTGTTCCTCCCATTTTAAAGAATCCTCCTTGAACCAAGGTTAAGGCATGGTCTTTAGGGTCCATCTCATTATTTCCAAGTGGATTAGTGTCCGCCAGTATACCTTCTAGTTTATAGCGAAAGATAAAATCACTGCCGACTTTATTAGAGCCGAAGGGGTTAAGAAGCCCCTTTCCAGTTTCGCTCCTCACCGTTTGGAAGATTCTTTCCATAGAGACCAGTTTCTCAGTAGAAGTCAGTGATTTTAATACCCTGCTAGTAAAGGGAGAGTTACGACCTACACCATCGGTAACGGGTTCGTCAGCCCCAGAGGTTAACACCTTTCTGGTACGGTATCCCAGCATCATCTTGGCATAAGTTTCAGGAGCGATTCGATTGTACATATTATTTTGTCCACGGGAACTGCTTTTTCGGAGGCTTTCATTAAATACTCCTCCAAAACAAACATCCAGGATTACTCCTACATGATCACAGCTAAGATTATCCAGAATACTGTTGAGTAGGGTGTAGTCAACATAAGTGCCTCGGTAGGAATCCACTTTTGGGTCTTGAGAGTCTTTAAAGACCAAATAACCATCCTTGGTAAGGTCAGGGTCAAAATCACCATGCCCAGCGACAAAAAGTAAAAAGCGGTCGTTTTTCTGAACCTTATCACTAATGCTTCTGAATGCATCTAAAAAGTTCTTCTTGGTAGAATTTTGTAAGAAGGTGACTTCAAATCCATGGAATTGTTGCAGGGCTGCGGCAACATCCTGGGCATCATTGACGGCATTGTTAAGCTTTGGCCAGGCATTTTCATGGTCATAAATATTATTACCCATGACCAAGGCGTATTTTTTACCTTCTATAATTTCGGGTGTAGCTTGGGCCACTCCAAAGCCTCTGTTTTCTTGAGCCTTTGAGAAAAAAGCAATAAGACCCAAGGCAAATAGTAAAAGAAATCTTGAATGTTTCACGGCTGAAAATAATTGGTTTGTAGTTTTTGCTTTAATTTTTTAGGTGCCGTAAAACTAATGATATTTTGTTAATATTTACATATAGGTGCTTTGTTGAGCGCTCGGCTGTTGAGTAGCACTCCGTGCTGTTGAGCTTCACCTTCGGTGAGTTGAGTTATTCTATTCTAATGATACGATACAATGTAGGCCCTTGCCTCACGCACGGTCTGTAGGACAAGGGTCCACGTAAGAATAACGTTTCGAATAGTGGTGTCATTAATTTTCTGTTTTATAAACAGGCTCTGATAAGATAAATAACTCAACTCACCGAAGGTGAAACTCAACAGAGCGAAGCTCTACTCAACAGCGTAGCGCTCAACAAAGCGTTTTAATCGCGGAGCACGTCCAACAATACCGCATTCTCCTCTGCCGTACCTACACTGATTCTCAAGCATCCTTCACAGCCAGGAGCCTTGGAGATATTTCTAACAATCACTTTCTTATCCATCAATTTTTGATAGATATCGTTAGCATCTTCTACTTTTACCAATAAGAAGTTGGCATCAGAAGGGTAGACATGCTGTACCACATCAAGGGTAGGGAGTATTGCTTCTAATCTTTTTCTTTCTTCAATGAGAGCAGCAACCATATCCTCTTTTTTATTAGCGTTTTCCAATGCGTCCAAAGCAATCTTTTGCGTGATGCCATTGATATTGTAAGGCATCTTTACTTTGTTAAGGACATGGATGATGTCTGAAGAAGCAAATGCCATTCCCAGACGAAGCTCGGCCATTCCCCAGGCTTTGGAGAAGGTTTGTAATACCACTACGTTAGGATATTGCTCTAGGTGGTTAATATAGCTCTCCTGAGTCGTGAAATCTGCATAAGCCTCATCGACAACTACGATTCCCTCGAAGTTTTCGATAATCTTATTGATTTCCTGAGTGGAAAGGTCGTTCCCTGTAGGGTTGTTTGGGGTACAGACGAAAATCATCTTAGTATTTTCATCCACTTGCTCCAATACTTTGTCTGCCTGTAGCTCAAATTTATCCGTCAAGGGAGCTACTCTATACTCAATGGTATTGACATCTGCAGCTACCTGATACATGCCAAAAGTAGGAGGCATGATAATGATATTGTCTTTTTCAGGACGACACAATACTCTAAATAGTAAGTCAATGATATCGTCACTTCCATTTCCTAAGAAAATATTGGAAACATCAACACCTTTGAGGGCAGCAATCTTGGTTTTGACCTCTTTTTGGTAAGGGTCTGGATAGCGGTTGTGGGTAGTGGATGAAGCAGAACCCAGTGCATTTTCATTGGCATCTAAAAAAATGCCATATCCCCCTGTATATTCGTCCTTGGCAGAGGAATAAGGTTTCAAGTCTGCGATGTGCGGGCGAAGTAGTTTGTTTAGTTCGAACATAATGAATACAGTCGATTATTGATAATTATTAATTTCGGACTAATAATTACTGATAATTAATTATAGTGAAATGGTTAATTTATGTATTAAACACAATATAATCCTATTGTTAATGGAATTGTTTCAAGGAAGGAGTGTCAAATACCTATAATCGGCTAATTCTTTTACTTTAATACTGTATTCTACGTCCGTGCTTCTTCTTTTTCTGTCTACTTAAAAATCCCCAAAACAAGAACAATAGCCCTGTTGCCAGCAATCCGGCAAATACTTGATTTAGAATACTGTTGCCGCCTTCTACAAATTCTTTATAAGCTTTAGGAGTGTCTACATAACTATAATTCACTTGAAGCGTATCTCCTTTCATTTCTCCTAAGACATTGAGCATGCTATTTTTACGGATTCCCTGCAAGACAATGGCGGTGTTGTTATGGGTCTTTTCGGGAAGCATATGCTTGATGATAAATTGACCTCTATGGGGAGGTTGTGCAAAAACCAGTGAGATGTTTTTGCCATCTTCCGTAATAAAAGGAACCGTCTGTTCGTACAACTCGACGGGTTTGAAACCATTGTATTTTCCAAAGCCTGTAAACTCCCCTTTGAATCCATATACCAAATCCTTGATCAGGTTGGGAGTGGTTGGCGCCACCTTCCCATTTAGGTAGACAGTGCCTTCTGAAATCGTGTGAGAGGCGCTCTTATAGTCTTCGTATTCTTTGGAAAACTTGGGCTTACCAATGCCAAACAGCAATAGGGCTAGTATGATAAAGAATGTTCCAATACCTATTTTCATGGTAATTTCAATTAGTGGTGATCAAAAATGAAGTTGTCTAAAGGATAAAGGATAAAGGATAAAGGATAAAGGATAAAGGATAAAGGATAAAGGATAAAGGATAAAGGATAAAGGATAAAGGATAAAGGATAAAGGATAAAGGATAAAGGATAAAGGATGAAGGATAAAATTATGAATAGGGCTGTTTTTAACAAGAATAGTCGTTAAATTCCTTCTTCCTTCTTCCTTCTTCCTTCTTCCTTCTTCCTTCTTCCTTCTTCCTTCTTCCTTCTTCCTTCTTCCTTCTTATTTCAACTTAATCTTAATGGCACCGTAGCCAAATTTTTCTTTTTGAGCCTCTTGGAAGAACTCAATATGTTCCTTGTATTTCTTTAATCTTTTTTCGATCTCCTGTTTAAGTATACCAGCACCTACTCCATGTATGAAAGTAATTGCAGGTTTGTCATGAGCGATAGCAGCTTCCAGCTCCTTTTCAAAATGCAGAATCTGTAGGCTAAGAATATTTTTCTCGTCCGCTCCTTCAATACCCAATGCTTCTGCATGTAGATCGATTTCTGTTTTTGGGGCCTTAGGCATTTCGATTTGCTCCTGGGCAGGTTGGTCGCTTTCCAGAATACCATTTTTTAGCTGGTCGGCATCCAGCTCACCTAGCTCCTCTACATCCAATTGGAAGACATAGCCATCCATCCCTAACATAGGAACCTCTTTTTTGCTTTTCATAAAGGCTTGGGCCTTGAACTTAAGCTTGCGTACCAATGGTTCTCTGGCGATACTAAGTCCAGCCTTGAATAGCAATCCCTGTACAATCAATAGTGGCCATTGCTCAAAGTCATCGAGGTTGAGCTGGTGCACTTTCTTGTGAGTCTTAGGGTTTAGTCCTCCCACGTAGATTCCTTCGTACATTCCTTTCTTTTCAGAACCCAATAAGACAGGAATGGTGAGGTCTGTATTATTGATCAGGTGCAACTCCAATAGTTTGTCGTTGAGATGCGTAAAAGCTAGGAATATTCCTTTTTCCGCATAAACAGGGATTTGAGGTTTATTCTTCTTTGAGCTATCTTCCAGGGGTGTTGGGTTATCTCCAAACGCTTTGGTCTCGTCTTTAGAAACCAATACCAGTTCGGCGCGTAAAAAAGGGATGCGGAAACCATCCTCGATCTCCACTTCTACCTCTCTTTCACTGATGAATCCGGTGACGATACCTTCTTCGTTACCGCCAATACTTCTTACTCTATCTCCAATATTCATTTTATAATGGTTTAATATTTTAATGATCAGTTATCAATTTTCAATGATCAATGATTAATTTTCAATAATTAGTACACTCTAGAGCTAGTTCAGCAACCTTTTTGGGTGATTTAGTTTAATTGAAAATTGATCATTGAAAAATTAATACACTCTACAAGCAGTTCAGTAGGCTTTTTTACTCATAGACAATTAACCGTGATAACCTTTGTTGAAAATTTTTAAAACGGTAGACTCGTCTGCTCAGGGAGTAGCTTAAAGGAACTACGATGATGTGGAGTGGTCCCTAATTCCTTAATTGCTGCCCTATGTTGTTTTGTAGGGTACCCTGCATTCTTTTCCCATCCATATCCGGGATATTCTTCTCCAAATTTCAGCATCAATTCGTCACGATAAGTTTTAGCAAGAATGGAAGCTGCCGCTATACTCGCATATTTACCGTCTCCTTTGATGATACATTCATGGGGGATACTAGGGTAGGGGTTAAAGCGGTTGCCGTCAATAAGTAGTAACTCAGGCTGTACGCTTAGTTGTTCCACACAGCGGTGCATAGCCAAAAAAGAGGCGTTAAGAATATTGATCTTATCGATTTCTTCTGGACTTACCTCTGCAATCGCATAAGCAAGGGCGTGTTCCTTAATAATGTCCTTAAGGAGCTCTCTTTTTTTTGCACTGATTTTCTTGGAGTCATTCAGTAACGGGTGCTCGAAGTCCACAGGGAGAATAACTGCTGCAGCTACGACAGGTCCTGCTAGACAGCCTCTACCCGCCTCATCTAGTCCTGCCTCAATTTTACCTGATCCAAAGGTTGATGCTAACATGAATAATTTTTAGATGATGTTGTATAATTATCAGGCAAAGATACGAAAAAATGCAGAAAGGGTGCCCCTTGTGGGCACCCGAAGCTCAGGAAAAGTAGTAAGTAAAAAAGGTGCCCCTTGTGGGCACTCGAAGCTCAGGAAAAGTAGTAAGTGAAAAAGGTGCCCCTTGTGGGCGCTCGAACCTCAGGAAAAATAGTAAGCAAAAAAAGGTGCCTCTTGTGGGCACCTCATCATCTGTAATAATATGAAACAGGAAGAACGCCTTTGTGGGCGCTCCATCGTCTGTAGTAACATAAAAACTATTGGAAAGAGACCAAAACGGTGTTCTTCTCCACATTCTCTCCAGCTTTCCGGTTTAGTTTCTTGATCACTCCGTCTCTTGGTGATTTGATGACATTCTCCATTTTCATGGCTTCCAGAATTAATAGGGGAGTTCCCTTACTAATTTCTTGGCCTTCTTCAACACTATAGGTAAGGATTAGTCCAGGCATAGGGGCTTTAATGTCGCTAACAACAGTATTCACTTGTGTGTTCATGCCTAGTTTCTCAAGCATCAAGTCCAAGTCCGTTTTTGCGGTTAAGGTAAAACGTTGATTATTGACTTTGATAGTAAATGCTTTTTGCTCATAATCCGCATCAACCACCACCACATCAAAGGTTTGGTCGTTGTGTATAATACTGAAGTGCCCTTCTTTAAGTTTGGCGATATCTAGAGGAATAGACTGATCATTCAAGTGTAGTAAATCCTCCTCAAAAGCGGCTTTATAGGTGTTGTTGTTGGTGTTGATTTGCATATGTTGTTGTTTATCTGTTAGGTTGCTGTAAAAGTCATGTTCTATAACTTAAGTTCACTGCTCACTGCTCACTGCTCACTGCTAGTAGTGTACGATATATTCTATCTTAATTGGAAATGCCTTTCCATTCATCTCATCTTCTTTAATACCAATCTTGCGACATACAGCGGCAGATAGCTTAATGACAATCCCTCCTTGTGCCTCATGCGGAGGAAGCTCAGCGAGTACTTTGACAGCAGTGTATTTGGAAGGGTTGATAGGATTGATCACCTTAATATATTCCCCGACAGTTTCTTTTTTGTAAATCGCAACCGCTTTATTCAAAGCACTGTTAGGCATAGGAACAATCCATGCTTTTCCTTCTTCTGTTCTGGGAACACTTTTTTCTACAGGCTGAGTGCTGGCCTTTTTAAAGACTCCTTGCCCTTCCATGATCGTAGGGTTTTCATTGGAAACATATTCTATGCTTGAAGCACCTCTTCCAGCGACGACTTGTAAGGACTTTACACCATCGTAAGTATTACCCATATTTGATTCATACCCTACGATAATCCATTTTTTAGGATGTAGGTCTCCATTGATGGGAACTTTGTTCCAGACGAAGATACTATCAGCAGGAACATTGAAGTTGCTTGCCAAGGAATAAGCATTCTCGCTAATGTCAATCTGGTGTATAATAGGTAATCTACCACCTGCAGGAATAGTGATTCTTTCTTGTGCACCTCTACTACTAGCTAACTGCAGGTTAGCTGGAGGAGCTGCAGCAGCCGGTTGGTGTAATAGATTGGATGGAATTTCCGGATTGTTATTGTCACTTTCTTGATTGGGAATGTAAAGTACTTCACCAATGGAAAGAAGACTACTGTTTTTTTTATTAAAATCCAGTAAGTCAGTGATTTCTATGTTGTAAGCGCTAGCAATGGATTGTGCTGTCTCTCCAGACTTTACTTCATGTTTGATACTAAGCTGAGGTTGTTGTCCCCAGGATAAAGAAAATGAAAGAAGGAAGAACAGCGTAAATAATTGAAAAAAACAAGGTTTTCTCATAGTGGGTGTTATATCATTTGAAGTTCGATTCTTAGCGTAGGTTTGGAACACTTACGCTAAGGCAATATAAATTAAAAATGTTAAAGGTTACCTATTCTAAGATGGTTTAAATCCTATTTACGACTAGGGTATCCTTCTCAACAAGGTAAAAAAGGTAGTTTTCCTGACTCCAAAAAGCATCCAAGGATACTTCTTCTGTTTGTGCTTGCAAACAGATTTTCTGAAGTAAATCTCCTCCCTTACTAAAGGTGCAAAGCCAATGGGAGTAGATCTTTGCACTGCTATCTTCCTCCATATAAAAGCTTAGTGTAAATCCTTCCTTGTGCTCCAAATAGAGGATTTGCTTATGAGGGTGTATGTGCAGTGATTTACTTAAAAACCTTTTAAAAGTATCAAAATGAGGGTTTGTCTCCGTATATCGATGTATATTTTCTTCCACGTTTGTCGTGGTGGATTGCAACTCAGGAAGCTCTTGCGCTTCTTTTAAGGTACGTCCATCTGTTGCCGCAAGTAATAGGTAGGAGCCAGAGGCAGGGTGTATTGCTTGTATCTCATCATTTTGCGCATCGAGATATTGACAGCCTTCCTTGATCCACTTCACCTTTCCATTATGGTGATCAATAGCAATGATATTCCTGACTTTTGGTACCTGTTCTTCTTCATCAAAATTATATAGATACAAGTGATCATCTGCAATGGCTGAAGCGCCCACCCACCAATCTTCTTCTAAGGAGATACCTTCCCAATCGATTTTCCCTTCCTTCAAGTCAATTTTCATAAAATCAACCTTACGAGCTTCTTCATTTCTCCACTCCACAATAACAAAATCTTTCTCATAAAGCAGTCTCCATACTTGCCACCCCTCTTTCTTGTGGGTGATGATTTCCTTGATCTCCATCTTCATTCCTTTGTATTACTGAGTCAATTCTTAATATTGTCCTATCAAAAGCTTATTCATTAACAATAATAGGCAATTCTTGTTTCTATTAATGGAATGATATCATCAAATCTTTGAAAATTGTATTTTAGTTTAATCCTATTATATTATAATCAATGGCAAACGATAAAAAGACTTTGATCCTTGGTGCAACGACCAATACAGGTCGTTATGCTTTCCGTGCCGCTCAAATGTTGACAGAGCGTGGACATACTATTGTACCCGTAGGAATTAAGAAAGGGGAAGTTTTCGGCAAGCAAATATCGCAGGATAAAGAAGTGATTCATGAAAGTGTACATACGGTCACGTTATATGTAGGCCCTCAAAATCAGCCCGAATGGTATGATTATATCCTTAAGCAAGCGCCAAAACGCATCGTTTTTAATCCAGGAACAGAAAATATAGAATTGATGCGCTTAGCTGAAGAAAAAGGAATTGAAGTCGTGGAAGGGTGTACGTTGGTCATGCTTAGCATTGGGAATTATTGAAGCAAGGTAAGAGGTAAAAAGTAAAAGTTAAGAGGTGGAGTGTTCAATTTCTTCTTTCTCCTTTGGCTGTAGTCATCAGTGAAATCATAAAAACCGTGGGAAATGAAATCTTCCTGCAACAATGAATGTTTATTCATTTTAAAAAGTAAGTTTAGATTAAAGTGTATGATTTACGTTTGTTAACTTATCGTTAATAAACGTTAGAGATCGTTCATAGCAGTGATAAATTAAGTTAATTTGCGTCACGGGATTTTATTGAAATTCCAATATTTCATTGGATTTTGCTGATATATAAACAAGACGTTGTTACCAAGAGCAACGTTGATGTGTACAAACAAACATTATGGACTACAGTTTTCTCAACTTTTTAAATTTCCTAGGAGCTTTAGGCTTAGTCATTTATGGGATGAGAACCATGAATGAAGGGTTGAAAAACGTAACTGAAGACAAGATACGGGAGGTGGTGAGCACCATGGCCTCTACTCCAATCATTGGAGTGTTTATCGGTTTTTTAGTGACTGCTTTTATCCAATCGTCCTCAGTAACCACTGTGATGGCGGTAGGATTTACCAATGCTTCTTTGCTGAGCTTACAGCAAGGAATTAGTATTGTACTAGGTGCAAACATAGGAACAACCGTAACCGCCTGGATGATTTCTATTTTAGGGTTTCAGGTGAATATCTCTAAGCTTGCGATGGGCTTGCTGGTGATTGCCGTGCCTATGTATCTCTCTCAGAAGAGTCAGTTCAAGAGCTGGGGAGAGGTTTTAGCGGGTTTTTCTCTTTTCTTTTTAGGGATAGCCGCCATGCAAGATTCTGTGCCTGCACTTAGTTTGGCTCAAGTAAGTTTTCTTCAAGACCTCACCCATTATGGTATTTGGTCGATTATGCTATTTGTACTAGTAGGTTTTTTGATCACGATCGTGATGCAATCCTCCAGTGCAGCGATGGCCTTTACCCTAGTTCTTTGTAGCGAAGGAATGATTCCTTTTGATGTAGCGGCAGCTATGGTGATTGGAGAGAATATAGGAACGACTATTACAGCGAACTTAGCAGCCTTGGTATCCAATACGAATGCCAAGAGAGTAGCTAGAGCACATTTCATTATTAACTTCTTGGGAAGTATCTGGGCGGTAGCCGTTTTACCTTGGATGTTGGATGGGATTGATTATATCATGCTGAATTACACAGACTACGGTATGCCAGAGGTGAATAATCCTTTAGCGATTACGGTAGGGCTTTCTCTTTTTCATTCCCTGTTTAACATTGTGAATGTGTTCGTTATGTTAAACTTTAATACGTTACTTGAGGCTTTTGCGAGTCAGCTTGTTCCTCAAAGAGTACAAGATTTAGAAGACACTTCCGAGGAATTGGTATACGTCAATACCTCTCAAATCTATACGTTAGATGCTGCCATTACGGATGTCAAGAAAGAGTATGATCTCATGGCTAAGGATATTAAGGCGGCAACAGAAGCTTGTAGGGATATGCTTTTGTTGAGTGAAGAACATAAGCAGGAGCGTGATAGAGCCATGCAGTTTGTTCGTAAGGTTGAACTGAAGTTTGATAAAAGAGAAGTAGAGCTCTTTGATTATTTGATAAAAGTAGCTGATAAGAGCTCTCTTTCAGAAGTTGCTGCTATTGAGATTCGCTCTTTGATTCGTATTCTTCATGATTTGGAGCGTATCACGGATGTCTTTAAGTCGATGTCCTACGTGGTAGAAAAACGTTATGGAGGACATGTTTGGCTATTGGAAGACCAGCAAAAAGAAATTGCAGAGTACTTTGATATCGTGCAGGAAGCTTTGGACCTGATGATTGTCAATATGAACAAGGGATATGGCAGGGTAAGAATGGATGATGCCCTTGATTTGGAGAAAAAAATCAACAATTGCCGTCGCTCACTTCGTAAGAAAAATATGAAGAGAATCAGTAAGGTCTCTGATGGAGGAGCACTGTTAGCCTATAACGATTTGATTTCTTCTATAGAGCGTATTGGAGACCATATCTTGGGGGTTTCTAAGGCAGTAGCTGGTTTGGTAGACTAAAGTAGTGAACAGAAGTATTTATTGATATATGGAAGCTCTTCGACATGTGGATCGAAGGGCTTTTGTTTTACAGTACTTTCATGGGAAGTAAGGGGATTGTTTGTTTTTTATTATAAATTCACTGAATCGTTCAATTGTATTGAAGGAGACTTTTAAAACGTAATAACCTTATTGACTAATGAACAAGCATAGAATTCATTCCTGTTTATTTTTTCTATTTTATTTTTTTTCTCAGGTATCAGTAGCACAAAATATAGGATACCATTATGCTATTGATGGAACACCTATTGATAACTTATTTGATCCCATCAGCTTTAATCCCGAAGTTCAGATAACGGTACCTTATGGAGGATTGACTCCTTTCAAGGGAGGAGAGGTCCATTTTGCCAATGGACAAAAGGCCAAAGGATTTATCGCTTTAGGAAAAACACCAGAGTATATTCATTTCACACAGAAACTTCCATCAAAGGGAAAGAAAATACCAATAAAGGAGATCAAGTTTTTTGTAATGAATAATCAAAGGTATTGGACGGTCTCCAACTTTTTGTACGGAGATTTTGGAGGAACTCCTCAGGCAACGCCTGTTTACGTTAGGGAGCTAACAAAGTTGGGTGATAAATTATTTTTAGCTTATACCTATCCGCTAATGAGTAAGTCAAAGACTGTTTATTTGTACAAGGATACCAATGGGGTTATAAAACAGGTACCCAGGAAGAAGTCCGAGCGGTTAGCATTTTTTAAGCAAATTGAGCCAGCATGGGAAAGTGTATTGACCGAGGAGCAGCTAAAAGAGATGGAGGCAATTGGAGTGATCTGGTACTTGGAAGCTTATAACCGATACAAGTCGCAGCTAAAAGTTTATCATGACAGCAATATGAGAGAGACCATCGGTCAAACCTCTACCTCAGTATATTATTCCTTATACTCTCAGTTCGAAAAAAAATACTACAAGAAGGAGTTCTTCGACCTTGATGGACATAAAGTACAAACCCGTATTCAGACGGCTATTTATCCTTATGATTTGCAGTCGGTTATGTATTACGATAGCTTAGGTAAGCTACAACGAAGTATCAAAATGTCGAACGATATAAACGATATGTATGGTATGACAGATTTCTTGTATGATCAGAATACCAACTACATGGATGTTAAAGATTACGATGAAAATGAGAAGCTTCATATCCACCGTCTTAGAGTGTATGAAGATAATTGGAGCAACTTTAATAGTAAGATCAAAAAAGATTTCTATATGAGTGTTTTGAATGCGCAGGAAGAAGAGGTTGATGTGGACTCGGTTTGGGATTCACATAGACAGGCGTTTGTGGTGAGGGAGTTTAATGGAAATTTTTTGGAGGAAGCTTATTACGAAAATGAGGAAAAAGAAAAAGTATATTTATATCTCCGAAATGCCAAGAAGCCATTGAAAGGAATCAAGTCGATGACATTAGGCCAAAACTTCTTAATGCCATACGAAGTACTCTTTGAGCAGAAAAGAGGTTACCTCTTATTGAAGATAAATGTCCATAAGGATGGTTCCTATAATATCGGGGTATTGAAGCCTTTCCATAAGGTGGTTGATAATTATGTAATGGGTGCCGTAATTCAAAAGTTATTAAAAACAAGTAACCTGAAAAAGGTCAAGTATAAGGGAGACTATATTGAAAGGGAATTTGTCTTACCCGTTTACTTGACGAATAGTGCTCCTTTTACTGCTCCAAGAATATATTACTTTCCTGCTTTTTAATAAAAAGGTTAGGCTCGTTTGTGTATGAATAGAGCGATATCTTTTCAGAAGCAAAAAACCTCGAAGAACTGCTGCCAATAATTAAGCAGCCTTCTTCGAGGCTTTTATTTTTGATCTAGAGTTTATTCATTAGTGACCAAATAAGCTTACTCACTGCTCACTGCTCACTGCTCACTGCTCACTGACCTAGAATCCTATCATTCCAAGAATCCCACCTAGCAGTTCTTCACGCATCTGATCATTAATCATAATCGCCAAAACAACAGAAATTGCCAATCCAATAAAGGCTTTCACTAAGTCACCTCGCATCATACGTAAACTCTTCATCAATGACATTTTTCGTTTAGTCGCACGTTTCTTTGTGAAACTGATAGCGATCTCTCTACCCGCTAGTAAACCGATAAATACCCAGGTTGTACTCATTGGTATTTTACTGTGAATCTTGAAGTAGAACAGAATAATCGCATAAACGAAATCGACCACGGTAGCTGCACGAATATCCGCTACACCAGATTTTTCATTGACAATATCTTGAATACGGTCTCCTTTAAGGTAGAATAGTAGTCCCAAGCCAAGGAAGATATATCCTGCGAAAAGCATAAACTCAGTAGTGTCTAGCTGTCGCGGAAGAAAGACGGCAATATTGGCCGCATCCTGTTGAATCCAGGTAAACCACAATAAACCACTGGTTACCCATTGTACAGGCATCCACCATTTTGCAGGCTTTTTACCTCTCACTAAGTTGGCGACTGTTTTATCGATAACGTACCAAACGACCAAAGCTAAGGTGAATGCTAGTAAGTACCCCATAATACTCTTTTGGATAACGCCCCACATGGTAGAGGGTTTATCAGCAAAAGCATTGAGGATAAGGAAAGTGGTAGAGACAGGCATTTTCATTCGTGTTAGAACTAACAGAATCAAAGGGGCTGCCAATTGAAGGAAAGAGAAGGATGTTGGTGCAACATCAAATCCTTTAGAGGTTAGTCTACCTGAGCTGACATCTCCGTCGTTTAAGTACCAGCTTTGTCCTACTGCTAGTAAGAAAATCCCTCCAATATATAACCACAATACCCACCACTTTTTATTATTGTTGGATACAATAAATGTTCCTATGGTCTGAATACTATCATTAGCAATAGCAGAGTAGCCTGCTAGTGCAAAGCCGAGCCACATGGCAACGTGCGGATAAGGAGTTGCTGCGGCACAAAGTATGGCCAAAACAATAATAAATGCAATAAATTTCTGAGAACCCTCCCCAAGGTCAAAGAGGGGGTAGCTGGTGCGTTCCAGCCTATTAGTGGTAATCTTGTCTTCTAATCGTTTCTTTCTGGCCATGATTTGATCTTGTATTATATGTATACTTCTTTATGCAAGGTCGTGAAAAAGTCCGGCGAAATTATTAAGCATTTATTAATTTCCAACATAGTTTTAGTCATTTTTTGAAAAATGATTAATTCTATAGCTATATTAAAAAATAGAGCATTCATTTAATTATATGGTATCTTGGAATAATATAAACACAACGTATAAAAATGATTGTAAATGCTCTGTTTTGTGGGAATAATTATTATGTTTGTCGAAGAAAATAGAAAATAGAGCAGGGGTGCTACACCTGTTCAGAAGTTATAAAATGACCAATTTATGGATACACTGTTGGATTTTGAAAAACCAATTGCAGAATTGGAAGCAAAGCTTGTTGATATGAAGCAATTGGCCTCGGAGAACAACGTGGACGTGAAAGCAGCCATCGTTGATCTTGAAAACAAAATTAGTCAGTTAAAAAAGAATACCTTTAAGAATCTAACAAGATGGCAAAGGGTACAGCTCTCGAGACATCCTGACCGCCCTTATGCGTTGGATTATATCTATGCGATTACGGATGACTTTATTGAGTTGCATGGTGATCGTAATATTGCAGACGACAAAGCCATGGTGGGAGGAATTGGTTCTATCGATGGAGAGTCGTATGTAATCCTAGGACAGCAGAAAGGAAGGAATACCAAGCAAAGACAGTTGCGTAACTTTGGTATGGCTAACCCAGAGGGATATCGTAAAGCATTGCGTTTGATGAAAATGGCAGAGAAATTTAATAAGCCAATCATCACACTGATTGATACGCCAGGAGCATTCCCAGGGTTGGAAGCAGAGGAGAGGGGACAGGCAGAGGCGATTGCCAGAAACCTGAAGGAGATGTTTATGCTGAAAGTTCCGGTGATCTGTATTGTGATCGGTGAAGGTGCTTCCGGTGGTGCATTGGGTATTGCTATCGGTGATTCCGTAATGATGCTAGAAAATACTTGGTACTCTGTGATCTCTCCTGAGAACTGTTCGACAATCCTTTGGAGAAGCTGGGAATATAAAGAGCAAGCAGCGGAGGCACTTCGCTTGACTGCTACAGATATGAAAGGCTTCGGCTTGGTAGACGTAATAGTGGAAGAGCCTCTTGGAGGAGCACATAACGATCCGGTAGGTATGGCAGCCAACTTGAAAGCTGCTATTCAGAAAGAAATGAAGAAGCTTAATAAGCTATCTGTTGATAAACGTATCGAAAAGCGTATCGATAAGTTCTGTCAAATGGGTGTAGTAGTGGAATAAGCACACTTCACGACTATATCCACTCAATATAAAAAGGCTTACCTCTTATGACTTTAGAGGTAAGCCTTTTTATATACCAGAGGTTTACAGGATCGATCGTTTAAAGCGTCTCAATTTCTTTCTTTGAAAGTCCTGTACTGCTTATAATAACCTCGAGAGCGATCCCTGCCTTTTTAAGGTTTCGGGCAATTTCGATATTTCTTTCTTTTTTACCTTCCTCACGACCTTCCTCACGACCTTCCTCACGACCTTCCTCACGACCTTCCTCCCTGGCAGTATCCAAGCTGTTTTTTAGATCATTATACCGTTTCAAACTTTCCTCATACATAGTATATTCTTCGTTGTTAAGGTTAGCGATTTTGGCTTCCTTCAAGAACTTTTTGAGTTTCCTGTCTACTAAGCCAACAGGCATTTCGTGCAATTGGTTTAGGTTTTTGAAAAGGTAAAGCCACTTCTCAAAATGGGTGTGGCACTCTTGCCATTCCTTTCCAAATTTAGGCATTTCCAGATAATAAAAAGTCAATTTATTGGACATGATTTTATTTCTGCTTATATCATACAGCTTTCCTGTGGTAACAACCTGTTGATCATTCTTGTCGGAAGTAGGAAGTGTGAAATCTAGTATAGCAATGGAGTAAACGGCTTTTAGTTCGTAGTTCCATTCGCCTTTTTTGGCCTGTTCCTGTATTGGAAAAGTGATGTAGTAGAGCATACGATCCATGAAGAAGTCTTGCTTGGCTTTTTGAATTTCTACAATAAAGCGTTCGCCCTCCTGATTTTCACAATAGATATCATAAACGGAAGTTCGAGCTTCCTTATTTTTTCCCTTTTGTTCCTTATTCAGGTAGGATATATGGATAATTGTTCCGGCCTCTTCTTTCAGTAATTGATTGAGGAAATCGATAAGCAAGTCTTTATTGGCTTCCGTGCCAAAAAGGAGCTTAAAGCCAAAGTCGGTAAAGGGATTGATATAAATGGGTTTTTGACTGATCTGCATTAGCTTAATTCGTTTGGTGAAAGGCTAATAAAAAACAGGTCAGGGTATTATAATGAGCTTGGTGAAAATAAGTGTAAAAGGCTAGCTAATGGTTTGTGATATCCTTCGCTCTTTTACGACAATAGGCTTAATAATCGTAGTTCCCATCATAATGGTTAGTACGATTTCTCAGAAGATGCTTCTTAAGATATCATTGAGAGTCACAATGATGACTATGCCAACGTGTAAAAAACCTCCTTCTCAAAGTCATGCAATCGAAGAATTCCTTCTTTGGTGAGGTCAATTAAAGTCCTTCTAGCTCTTCTTTCAGAGAAGTTGACTAATCGAGCAAAATCTTTTAGAGTGATTTTCTGATGCTTGTGCAAGTAATGTAAAAGTGCCTCTTCTTGACTGCTTAGCTGTTTTTTCTTATTACCTTCTATACCTTGCTCAGCCATTTTTATATTCATCTTGCTGGCAATAAGACATTGATCCCCTGATCGTATATAGGCATTCCATTCCTCATTTTTATCCAGGGCATAATGAGGCTTTTGATCGCTTTCCGGAACATGAACGATGAGTACCATCTCTTCTTCTTCGGTTTCAATACGCTCAAATTGAATATCAACCGGAGGGTCACAATATAGGGTAGCCGCTTCATTGATTAAGTACTCTTCTTCCTCAGGGTCAATGCCGCTAATACTTTTATTGTCTCTTACCCCTACCAATATCATTCCTCCGTCTGTATTTGCAAAAGAGACCATCGTCTTGGCAGTTTTGTAAATATTTGGAAGTGTCTGCTTGAATTCTACTTCCTGGGACTCTCCCTTGGAGATGATTTTTAATAGATCAGTGTATTCCATGAGATTAGGGGTTAAAAGGAATGAAGAATGAGAAGTTGTACTATCTTAATAATAAAAGCAGAAAAATACAATTTTGTTTTCTTTCGGTAGAATTAGCATCCAAATCAAGGAGATATTACCTTTGGTCATTATTATATATCATTCACTAACATATTGAGCGCATGAAATTGAATAAACCAAGTTTTCTGCTAATAGTACTTTTACTGTGGCAAGGAAGTTTATTTGCCCATGAGGGTATGTGGCTACCTTCTTTGATCAAGCAATTAATGATCGAGAAAGAGATGCAGAATAATGGCTTCCAGTTAACGGCTGAGGATATTTATTCCGTGAATCAGTCAAGTATGAAAGATGCAGTGGTATGGTTTAATCGTGGTTGTACCGGAGAGGTGATCTCTGACCAAGGACTAGTGTTGACCAACCACCACTGTGGATATGGACAGATCCAATCTCATTCTACGGTAGAAAATGACTACCTGAAAGATGGTTTTGCCGCTAAGAACCACGGGGAGGAGCTTCCGAATAATAATATGAAGGTGAGCTTTATCGTAGAGATCAAGGACGTAACCAAGGAGGTTCTCACGGGTGTGACGGATGCGATGACCGAAGAAGAGCGTCAACAGTTGATTAAAGAAAACACAGAAAAGCTACAGGGCACAGCGGTAGAAGGAACACACTATGAGGCGTCAATTAAGCCTTTCTTTTACGGCAATGCTTACTATATGTTTATCATGGAGACCTTTACGGACGTTCGTCTAGTATTTGCGCCTCCTTCATCTATTGGTAAGTTTGGTGGAGATACAGACAACTGGATGTGGCCAAGACATACAGGAGATTTCTCCGTATTTAGAATTTATGCAGACAAGGATAACAAGCCTGCGGCTTACTCTCCAGATAACGTGCCTTACAAGCCTCGTCACCATTTCCCAATTTCATTGGATGGTGTGAAGCCAGAAGACTTCACGATGGTATATGGTTTCCCTGGACGTACTCAGCAGTATATTCCTTCTTATGGGGTGAAGTATGTAACTGAGGTATCCAATCCAGTGAAAATCTCTATGAGAGATGCTAGCTTGTCTGTAATTGACAAAGCCATGAAAAGTGATGATCTCATCCGTATTAAATACTCTGCAAAGCAAGCACGTATAGCCAATGCATGGAAAAAATGGATTGGAGAGAGCAAAGGTTTGGATCGTCTGGATGCCGTAACGAAAAAGCAAACACAAGAGGCTGCGTTCCAACAAGCAGTCAAAGGGAATGCACAATATGAAAACCTTCTCAAGGACTTTGAGCGTGCTTATGCGGAGATCGAGCCGTATAACCTGGCGAGAGATTTATTTATTGAGTTCTATTACTATGGACCGGAGATCTTCCGTATGTCGAGTAGATATGACAAGTTAGTGACCAATTACAAAGAACTTTACGACAAAGGGAAATTGGCTGAGCTTGTACTGCAGTTAAAGCAGGTCAACGAAGATTTCTACAAAGACTACGATAAAGGGGTGGACCAGAAAATTTTTGATGCTTTAGTTGGAACATATGTAGAAACCGTAGCCCCTGTTTTCTTGGCAGATCACCTTAATGAAGCCCACAAAAAAGGAGAACTGAAGAAACTGGAGAACGAGTTGTATCAAGAGTCCGTTTTTGCTGATAAAGAGCGTCTGAATGAGTTGATGAAACCGGCATTTGAAGCCGCTGAGAAAGGAGACCAAAAGGCCCTTAAAAAAGCAGTAGCCTCTATCTCTAAAGAGATGAAAAAGGATATTGCATGGGTAACGGCAGGGGAGTTAGTTCTGAAGTATCGTCAGGAAGTAGCGCCAGCATATGGTGAGAAACAAGAGCAAATCAATGCATTAATGCAGGATTACGTGAAAGGTACCATGGAAGTATTTGACGATAAGAAATATTGGTCAGATGCCAATAGCACCATGCGTGTTACTTTCGGTAAAGTAGAGGGGTCAAACCCAAGAGATGGAGTAGAGTATCTGCCATATACAACCTTAGAAGGAGTAATGGAGAAGAGAAGAACAGATGTCTCTGAAACACATGAGTTCTATGTGCCAGAAAAACTCGTAGAATTGTATAACAATAAGGATTACGGTATCTACGGGCAGGATGGTGACTTGGTCGTTTGCTTTACGGCTTCCAACCACACCACAGGTGGAAACTCTGGTAGCCCAGTAATCAATGGTAATGGACAGTTGATCGGATTGAACTTTGACCGTACGTGGGAAAGCACGATGTCAGACATTATGTTTGATCCTGTGAAGTGTAGAAATATCTCAGTAGATATTCGTTACGTATTGTTTATCATCGATAAGTTTGGCGGTGCCAAGCACTTGATTGATGAAATGACGTTGATTAAGAATTAAGAATGAAAAATTAAGAATGAAGAATAGCTTTTATTCTTCATTCTTAATTTTTTACTAATCACGAGCAATAGCCTTTATTCTTCATTTTTAATTCTTCACTCTTCATTAATCACGCAAGTACGTGTCCAAGCCCAAATACTAGCATAAACACCAGTGAAGTCAAGGCCATTTGTTTCAAATAAGGATCTAGCTCAGCGGCTTTTTCTTTGGTTTGTACAGCACGCCCATTGATGAAAATTAGTGGCAGTACTAATAGGAAAGCCCATTGTGGCCATCCTTTATAGTTCAGTACTACAAAGATAATGGCAGAGAGTACCGCTCCTAAAAGAAGGAACCAATGATAGATTCTTGCCTTTCTTCTTCCCAAACGTACAGGCATCGATTTTTTTCCCGCCTTGATGTCTGAGTTGATATCGCGAATATTATTGACATTCAATACCGCTACAGCCAATAAGCCCATACTACTGGCTGGAAGGAAGTAGGAAAGTGGAATCTGTTTGGCTTGTAAGTAGAATGTACCCACTACACCTACCCATCCAAAGAAAATCATTACAGAAATATCCCCAAGGCCTGCATATCCATACGGCTTTTTTCCTGCCGTGTAGGTGATCGCAGCAATAATCGCCAATACTCCTAATCCCAGAAAGTACAAAAACTCTTCCATGGAGGTAAGACTAATATAAAGCAACACAATTCCAGTGACGAAAGATAAGATGCCAAACAGAATCATCGCATTTTTCATGGCCTTCATACTGATGGCACCACTTTGTACCGCTCTAGAAGGTCCTTCTCGTTCAGCACTATCGGCTCCATGTATAGAGTCCCCATAATCGTTGGCCAGGTTAGATAGAATCTGTAAGAAAATAGTGGTCAAACTACATAGTAAAAAAACGTCCCATTGGAACAACCCTAGTCCTGCAGCCAAAAAAGAACCCATGCCGATGCTGGATAATGCCAAAGGAAGTGTTCGTGGCCTACTTGCCTCAATCCAAGATTTCATTGCAATAAAAGTGTATGATGCGGTATAATTTCGTTTAATTAAAACCAAAAATACGGGAAGAATACTATATCTGTAGCTTTATAGTACAACTTTTTTATGGATTTCTTATAGAGGTAAGGGGATTGCTGTTCGCTGTAGGTCCTTGCCTCAGGTAAGGATTATGGTTTGGACACTGCAGTATCTGGATCAGAGATACTGGTTGTAAGATCCTCCTTACGACCTAGTTTGCCCTCCCCGACACTGGTCTTAGGCTCCTGCCTAAGACCTAAAAGCGCTTTCGCCGAGCGTCCACGCTCGGGTGGTAGGGATGGGAAATAGAGGTTGGTAATGAATTGATAGATAGAATAAAAAATCGTTGTGTTTCGTAAATAATTGTCATGTTCCGTAAAGTAACGGAATGAAGACTTACCGTCCCTTCCCTTCCCTATGTGATGTCACCCTTTCAGGGTTTAGGTAGTATACAACCCCGTTAGGGGTGACATATATTAGCTGTGGTGTTTTAACCTACGGTCTACGTAAGAATAGCATCCATTTCCTTCGCAGCCGCTATTCCTACGCAGACGATGGGTTGAAAGATCTGCAGTTCGCACCCACCGCTAAGATTAATTATCCCACAAATGGAATTTGACATTAGATTGAAAAGGAATTGTAGGACTGTATTTCTTGCACCAACATACGTTTATAAAAAATGGAAGGCTAGCATGAGTAGTTAGCCTTCTATTGATATTACCTATTTAGGCATACTGTGTGCGAACGGGTACTATTCTAATCCATTATAAATAGTGACAGAAACAGTAAGGCCGTATTTAAACCAAATATCCATTCCAAAATTTTCGTAATAAAATATAATCTGAGGTAATTCTGGAGGGTTATCAACCTGTTGACTATCAGTGTTATCTGGTTTTCCGAATAATTCAACTATTTGGTCATCAGATAATCCAATCAAGTTTTGTCCCTTATAAAGACATTTTTGCTGACATATAATAGATGATATACATTGATCCTCTTCACAAAAAACAGTAAATGAGTTTAACTTTTTAAAGGTATACATATGTAAATCATTATCATATTCAGATCCCTTTTCACGAAAAGTATATGATTCTAGTTCATATTTTTTGAGAATATCTTTGATTGATTTTCCAAAATATAATGGCTCTATACCTTTATTAGGAATGAATTCAATATTCATATATTATCGTTTATTCGAATTACTATGTTCCTCTCCTTTTTTCTTTTTTGAGCATAACCTCTACCATAATCACTCTTATCCCACATCATAGGATTAGTACCTCCCATATACATAGGACCACCAGTAGCTCCATAAGCTGATCCAACCATTACTAGGAGAATACTAGCAACAGCTGCTAAAGCGTATGGTCCTTTAGCAGCCACTGCTTCTTCTAAAATCGTTAATTCAGGTAAGCCTTTTTAATCTTTCAGATCCTGCTCCTGTATTTTTTCCATTAGGGTGTACTGATACTTGGAAGCATCCTGAGGAACGTTTTCTCTGGTAACCCTTTTTACTTTCAGTTGTGCGATTTTTCCTTCTGTGATATCAAAGCCTTCAATAGCGCTATAGAATAAAAGCCATTCTCCTTCAACGGGTTCCTCCATGCCGTACTGTACCTGAATACACTTCATAGGACCAACGCCCACGCAATCTTTCTTTTCTGGGTGTATCCACATAATTAATTCTTTTTCAGAAGGAGGGAGTTGGTCTGTCTTTTTTAGGGTAACCACCGTGGTGTCATTCTTATCGATATTTTTGATGACTAAGTGATCTTGCACCTTTTCTAAGGTGATGATTCGCTCACTTTTTTGCCCTATGCCTCTAAGGTCTAAAGTGATGTTAGAGCCAGTGGTTTTCCAAGTGCCTCTTTCTTGTATTTCGGGCTTGAAATTTTGTGTATCAGTGATCAGTTGAGCAGTAGAGTCCTCTGAAAGTGATAAGTAATAACTGTGGTGTTTGATAGTCCCATCTTTATTAACTGACTGGTAATTTCCAGTGATTGGTTTAGCAGCCTCTTCCTGCTGTTGCTCTGAATTGGATTGACAAGACATGATTAAGCTAGCGCTGAGTACTAGATAATAAAATTTACGTAACATAGATGGTTGATTGTTTAATGATGATTCGTCAGTAATTATAAAGAATATACTTTGACGAAGAATTGGTATAATTTATACTATTTGGAGGGGATAAAAGATGAGAAAATACATTTCTCATAGGAGAGGGAGGAATGATGTGATGGCTTAACTTAAACGCTAAACCATCAAGTATTTGTTGAATCGTTGATTCGAGTTGATTTGTTTGTTGAGTTCAATCAACAGTTCAACTCAAATCAACGAGCGAAGCTCTATTCAACGATTCAACGGTTCAACAAGATTATCTCATTGATTTGTACTTGTTGATCAATGCATTGGTAGAGCTATCATGAGAGGTGATATTCTCCTCATTCTGAAGCTCAGGCAAGATCTTATTGGCCAACTGCTTTCCAAGTTCCACTCCCCACTGGTCGAAGCTGAAAATGTTCCAGATTACCCCTTGTGCAAAGATTTTGTGCTCATACATCGCAATCATTGCACCAAGTGTAAATGGAGTCACTTTTTTCACCAAGATAGAGTTGGTAGGGCGATTTCCTTCGAACACCTTGAAGGTTTTCAATTGTTCGATTTCTTCTGCTGATTTTCCTGCAGCTTTCAATTCTTCTACAACCACATCTTCTGACTTTCCAGTCATTAAGGCTTCCGTCTGAGCAAAGAAGTTAGACAATAACTTCGGATGGTGATCAGAAAGAGGGTTGTGTGATTGTGCTGGTGCAATAAAGTCAGCAGGAATCATTTTTGTACCTTGGTGGATCAATTGGTAGAAAGCGTGCTGTCCGTTCGTACCTGGCTCTCCCCAGATGATTGGTCCAGTTTGGTAATCAACAGGTTTTCCTGAACGGTCTACATACTTACCGTTAGACTCCATATCTCCTTGCTGGAAGTAAGCAGCAAAACGGTGTAGATATTGGTCGTAAGGCAATAGGGCATGGCTGTCTGCTTCGTAGAAGTTGTTATACCATACGCCTAGTAGTGCAAGAACTACTGGCAGGTTATCACCGAAGTCTGCATCACGGAAGTGGTTGTCCATGGCGTGAGCTCCTTCCAATAATTTCTCGAAGTTATCGAAGCCGATGTGACAAGCAATACTCAAACCGATCGCCGACCATAGAGAGTAACGACCTCCAACCCAGTCCCAGAACTGGAACATATTGTTGCTGTCGATGCCAAATTCAGTTACTTTTTCAGTGTTTGTAGATAGCGCTACAAAGTGTTTTGCTACTTGCGCCTCATCTTTTGCGTGCTCCAGGAACCATGATTTTGCAGAGTTTGCATTGGTCATTGTTTCCTGAGTGGTAAATGTTTTGGATGCAATGATGAATAGCGTAGTTTCAGCATCAATATTTTTTAGGGTCTCGGCGATGTGTGTACCATCCACATTGGAGACATAGTGTACGTTGATATGGTTTCTATATGCTTTAAGGCCTTCTGTCACCATCAAAGGACCAAGGTCTGAACCACCAATACCGATATTAACCACATCTGTGATGGCTTTTCCAGTGTATCCTTTCCACTCTCCACCAATTACTTTCTCCGTAAAGGCTTTCATATTGCCTAATACCTCATTGATGTCAGGCATTACATCCTTTCCATCCACTTCCATAGGTGTATTGGAACGGTTTCTCAAGGCTACGTGATATACTGCTCTGCCTTCTGTTTCGTTGATAGGCGCACCAGAAAACATGTTTTTGATGGCATCTTTTAGCTCAACCTCTTCGGCCAATTCTAACAGAAGCTGTTTTGTTTCTTCCGTAATTAGGTTTTTAGAGTAATCTACATATAGATCATTGAATTCGATGGCAAATTTGTTGGCTCTGTCTGCATCTTTGGCAAAAAGGTCGTTCATATGTACGCCTTCCATTTGTGCGAAGTGGGCTTGTAGTTTAGCCCAAGCTTTAGTCTCTGTTGGATTAATTTTCTTTAGCATTGTTAAAATATATAAGTGGAATTCTTTTTACGATTCAAAGATACACTTTTCATTAAAAAACCCTTTTAACCTACTTCTTAAATCACAATATCATTAAAAAATGGTGAGGAATATTGGTGTGTAGATCAGTGGTACGCTATAGCTTTTATAATTTTCAATGGTCAATTTTCAATAATTAATACACTCTAGAACTAGTTCAGCAGTCTTTTTGGGTGATTCATTTTAATTAAAAACTGAGCTTTCGCTCATTGAAAATTTTGATTTAAGATATTCGTTCTAAGGCGCTATCTTTATG